>NZ_OX336253.1:1800000-2100000 GCF_946902045.1 Neisseria sp. Marseille-Q5346
CGGCCGTCATTGGGTGAAATGGGAAGACCCGTTTGCCAAACCGAGCTATCTCTTTGCTTTGGTAGCAGGCGATTTGGCGGTAACGGAAGATTATTTTACGACCATGAGCGGCCGTAAGGTCAAAATCGAGTTCTACACCACTGAGACAGACAAACCTAAAGTCGGTTTTGCAGTTGAATCGTTGAAAAATGCGATGAAATGGGACGAGACACGCTTCGGTTTGGAATACGACTTGGATATTTTCATGGTCGTTGCCGTGGGCGATTTCAATATGGGCGCGATGGAAAACAAAGGTTTGAATATTTTCAACACCAAGTTTGTGCTGGCTAACAGCCGTACCGCGACCGATACCGACTTTGAAGGCATCGAATCTGTTGTCGGCCACGAATATTTCCACAACTGGACGGGCAACCGCGTGACCTGCCGCGATTGGTTCCAATTGTCGCTGAAAGAAGGCTTGACCGTATTCCGTGATCAAGAGTTTTCCGGCGATCGAGCCAGCCGCGTGGTGCGCCGTATCGACAATGTCCGCATGCTGCGCTTGTTCCAATTCCCTGAAGATGCGGGTCCGACTGCGCATCCTGTCCGCCCGGCCAGCTATGAAGAGATGAACAACTTCTACACCATGACCGTCTATGAAAAAGGGGCGGAAGTCGTGCGCATGTATCACACCTTGCTCGGAGAAGAGGGCTTCCAAAAAGGCATGAAGCTGTATTTCCAACGCCACGACGGTCAGGCGGTAACCTGTGATGATTTCCGTGCCGCAATGGCAGACGCAAACGGCATCAATCTTGATCAGTTTGCTTTGTGGTACAGCCAAGCCGGTACGCCGGTTTTAGATGCTCAAGGCCGTCTGAAAGATGGTGCATTTGAATTGACCATCAAACAAACCATTCCTGCCACGCCCGATATGGCGGACAAACAGCCGATGATGATTCCGGTCAAAACCGGTTTGCTAAATGAAAAAGGCAAGGCGGTTGAGTTTGAATATCAAGGCAAACGGGTGAAAGAGGCGGTTTTGGTATTGACTGAAGCCGAGCAGACTTTTGTATTGGGCGGCGTCAATGAGCCGGTTATCCCGTCTCTGCTGCGTGATTTCTCTGCACCGGTTACCCTGAACTATCCATACAGCGAGCAAGAATTGGCCACTTTGCTGGCGGCAGATGAAAATGAGTTTGCACGCTGGGAAGCTGCTCAAACCTTGTACCATCGCGCCATTAACGCCAATCGTCAGGCATTGGCAGAAGGCCGTCCTTTGCCTGAACACAAAGCATTGATGGACGCTTTGGCTTTGGTGGTCTCCGGTGATTTCGACCCGGCATTCCGCGCCATTTTGCTGCAAATGCCGTCTGAAACCGATGTATGGGCGGAAGAAGAAAATATTGACCCAATTCAAGTTCATCAGGCGCGTGAAGCCTTACTCAATGCCGTTGCTGTCAAGTTCCTGCCTCAATGGCGCGAGCTGAACCGTCAAGCTACCGAGCAAGAAAACCAAGCCGATGCCGCTGTTCGTTATGAATACAGTCCGGAACTGGCCGGCTGGCGTACTTTGCGTAATGCTTGCAGGGCATTTATCCTTCGTGCTGACGCTGCGCATATCGAACACGTTGCGGAGAATTACGCAGCAATGGCGCAAAACATGACCCACGAATGGGGTATCTTATCCGCAATCAACAGCAATGAAAGCGAAATCCGCGATCGTTTGTTGACGCAATTTGCTGATAAGTTTGCCGATGATGCTTTGGTAATGGACAAATACTTTGCCCTGATTGCCTCAAGTCGCCGCAAAGATACTTTACAGCAAGTTCAGACGGCCTTGAGTCATCCTAAGTTCAGTATTGAAAATCCAAATAAAGCCCGTTCTTTATTGATGAGCTTCAGCCGCAATATTCCGCACTTCCATGCAGAAGACGGCAGCGGCTACCGCTTTGTAGCCGATAAAGTGATGGAGATCGACCGCTTTAACCCGCAGGTTGCCGCCCGACTGGTGCAGGCTTTCAACATCTGCAACAAATTGGAAGCCAACCGCAAAGCCGTCATGATCAAAGAATTACAACGCATTAATGCACAAGAAGGTTTGTCCAAAGATGTGGGCGAGATTGTCGGTAAGATTTTGAATGAAAAATAAAGCTTGTCTGTTGACCTTATTGTCATTTGGCAATAAGGATAGATAGACTCAAGGCCGTCTGAAACCAATTGGTTTCAGACGGCCTTTTTATATATCAACGCTTAAATCAATTTTCGTTGAGGGTAGGGAATAAGAATAAAAAAAGAGCCTGCATAAAACAGGCTCTTTTTTATACTAATCCGAAGATTAGAATTTGTGACGCAGGCCAACCAAACCAGAGATGGTTTCAACTTTGTGAGGGCCAGACTCAGCACCACGCAACCAGCCGGCAGAAACCAGAGCAGTAGTGCGTTTAGAGAAGTCGTAGTCAGCACCAACGATAACTTGGTCGTATTGAGTGCCTTTCAGTTTTTCGCCGTCAACTTTAGCTTTGAAGCCGTGAGCGTAAGAAACGCGAGGAGTTACGTTACCAGCGCGGTAAGCGGCAGTAGCAGCAACTTCAACAGTTTCAACACCTTTGTCATTTAAATCAGCATCAGTACCAAATACGGTATTCAGTTGTTTTGTTGCACCTGTAGGAGTTACAGAAGTATATGCCATATGAGCAGCATCTACTACGCCGTTAGATTGGGCTTTGGCGTAGTCACCCAAAGTTTCCCAGTTTTTAGCGTATTGACCGGCTACAGATACGAACAGGTTGTTAGCATCATAACCAGCTACCAAACGTTGTACGTGACCGTCTTTATAACCATTTTTAGTATTTGCAGAGTTTTTACGGAAACCACCGGCGTATTGACCGAAGAAACCAGAGTTTTCGTAGTTCAGGCCAGCGTAGTAAGTGTCATGAGAAGGTTCTTTATGTGTATATTTGTCGAGGTTAGCTTTAGAATCATAGTTGTCGCGTGGAGTGTATTGTACGCTTGCGCTGAAACCTGAGAATACAGGGCTGTCGTAGCGTACAGAAACTGCACGTTTGTCAACACGGGTAAATACAGACATATTCAAAGCGCCGTTGCTGCTTTCCCATTGGTCAACATTGTCGCTAGAGTCTTTAACAGTAGAGTTCAGTTTACCGGCACGAATTTTACCGAAACCACCTTCCAAACCGATGAAAGATTCGCGAGAAGCCCACTCTTTGTCGCCACCGGCGATAGAAGTGTCTTGTTCAACTTGCCAAATAGCATTCAGGTTGTTACCCAAATGTTCGTGGCCTTTGAAGCCGATGCGTGAACCGAAGTCAGCGATTTCAGTAGCAGTTTTAGAGCTGCGTGTTGCCTTTAATCCTTTGGCAGTTTGTTCACCCAATTTTACTTTGGATACTTCAACGCCAGCTTTAATTTGACCGTACAGAGTTACGTCAGCCATAGCTGCAACAGGCAGAGCCGCCAGAGTCAGGGCAATCAGAGATTTTTTCATTGCTGTTTTCCTTTTTTAAGTGTGAAGAAGCGAGCATTCGTTCTTCTTATTACGATATCGTTCTATTTCAACGATTCCATGACCATAATATAAAGGTTATGGCCTAGGAAAACAAATTTTCCTCTTGTTTTGAGTGATTTTTGCAGGGAAACGTTGTTTTTTACAGACAGGGTGGAAGCATAAGACGGTCTTTTATTTTGTAATGTGTTTTTCTAAAAGGGAATTTCGGGATGGCTATAAAATATGGGGTATATAAAATTGGGTTGTGAATATTGTTTATCGTGTTTTCAGACGGCCTTGATAATTGGAATTTATAGTGTATTGGGTTTGCAAATATATAAAAAACCTGCCTGATTGCTCGGGCAGGTTTTATTTGATTGAAAGACAGGTTAGTTTTTGTCTTGGTCAACCAGTTTGTTTTTGGCAATCCAAGGCATCATAGAACGCAGTTGAGCACCGACTTTTTCAATTTGGTGATCAGCGGTCAGACGGCGACGGGCTGTCATGCTGGCATAGTTGACGGCACCTTCTTGGATGAACATTTTAGCGTATTCGCCGGTTTGGATGCGTTTGAGGGCATTGCGCATGGCTTCGCGGGATTTGTCGTTGATGACTTCGACGCCGGTTACGTATTCGCCGTACTCTGCATTGTTGGAAATGGAGTAGTTCATGTTGGCGATGCCGCCTTCGTAAATCAGGTCAACAATGAGCTTCATTTCGTGCAGGCATTCGAAGTAGGCCATTTCTGGGGCGTAGCCTGCTTCAGTCAGGGTTTCGAAGCCGGTTTTGATCAATTCAACCACGCCGCCGCACAATACGGCTTGTTCGCCGAAGAGGTCGGTTTCGGTTTCTTCGCGGAAGTTGGTTTCAATCACGCCGCCTTTGGTACCGCCGTTGGCTGCGGCGTAAGACAGGGCGATGTCTTTGGCTTTGCCGCTTTTATCTTGGTAAACAGCGATCAGGGAAGGTACGCCGCCGCCTTTCAGGAATTCGCTGCGTACGGTGTGACCTGGGCCTTTAGGGGCGATCATGATAACGTCGAGGTCGGCGCGAGGTACGATTTGGTTGTAGTGTACGTTGAAGCCGTGAGCGAACGCCAATACTGCGCCTTCTTTCAAGTTAGGCTCGATTTCGTTTTTGTATACGATAGGTTGGTTTTCGTCAGGTAACAGAATCATTACAACGTCGGCTGCTTTGGTTGCTTCAGCAACGGTGCGCACGTCGTGGCCGGCTGCTTCGGCTTTTTTCCAAGAGCCGCCTTGGCGTAGACCGATTACGACATTTACGCCGGAATCTTTCAGGTTTGCTGCGTGTGCGTGACCTTGTGAACCGTAACCGATGATGGCAACGGTTTTGCCTTTGATCAGAGAAAGGTCAGCGTCTTTATCGTAATAAACTTGCATTTTATTTCCTTAGTGTAAGAGGGTTCCGGATAATCCGGGTTGAGTTAAAAGTAATAGAGGTTAAGCGGGGACTTGGTTCATCAAGACGATTTCCAATGCTTCGGTTTTTCCTTCGATGGATTTGACGAAGTTTTGGAAATGTTCGCTGGCATTGTGTTCGTCAATAGCTGCTTGGGATTTCCAATTTTCTACGAATACGAAACGGTTGGGTTTTCCGATTTCTTGGTGCAGGTCGTAGCTGATGTTGCCTTCTTCTGCACGGCTGGCTTTGACCAATTCTTTAAACTGGGCAGCCAGAGCCTCGGTGTATTCGGGTTTGACGGTAACTAATGCAACGATTTGGATGCTTGACATGTTTGTCTCCTGCTGTTTTTCAGACGGCCTTGGT
This sequence comes from Neisseria sp. Marseille-Q5346, assembly GCF_946902045.1. The sequence continues at coordinate 1,805,276 of NZ_OX336253.1, forward strand.
TGAAAGTAACAAGCCGTCTGAACGATACAGCGTTAAATTTTCAAAATACGCTCGCCACGACCGATACCGGCTGCGCCTGTGCGTACGGTTTCCAAAATTTGGGCGCGACCGACTGTTTCGAGGAAAGAGTCGAGTTTTTCGGTGGAACCTGTGATTTCGATGGTGTAGCTGCGGTCTGTTACATCAATAACGCTGCCGCGGTAGATTTCGGTCAATCGCAGGAATTCGTCGCGGTCTTTGCCGACGGCGCGGACTTTTACCAACATCAGTTCGCGTTCGACAAAACGGCTTTCGTTCAAATCGACCACTTTGATAACTTCAATCAGTTTGTTGAGTTGTTTGGTGATTTGCTCGATAACGTGTTCGTCGCCATGAGTAACGATGGTCATGCGAGACAAGGTTTTGTCTTCGGTTGGTGCAACAGCTAAGGAGTCGATGTTGTAATCGCGTGCGGAGAACAAACCTACCACACGGCTCATCGCACCTGATTCGTTTTCCATCAGAATAGATAAGATATGTCGCATTTTTCTCTCCTTACGCTGACAATGTTTCGCGCATATGCGGCGGCAGAACCATCTCGTCCAAGCCTTTGCCGTTGCCGACCATAGGCAGTACGTTTTGTTTCTTGTCGGTCAAGAAATCAAGGAATACCAGGCGGTCTTTTTGGTTTAATGCTTCCAGCAACGCGCCTTCGACATCGGATTTCTTGTCCACACGGATGCCGATATGGCCGTAGGCTTCGGCCAGTTTGACAAAATCAGGCAATGAGTCGAAATAGGTTTCTGATTCACGGTTGCCGTAATAAAGTTCTTGCCATTGGCGGACCATGCCGAGGTAGCCGTTGTTCAGGGTAACGACGTTAACCGGAACGCGGTATTGGAAGCAGGTCGACAGCTCTTGGATGTTCATCTGAATCGAGCCTTCGCCGGTGATACAGAATACATCTTGATCAGGAGCGGCCAGTTTTGCACCGATGGCATATGGCAGGCCGACGCCCATTGTGCCTAAACCGCCGGAATTGAGCCATTGGCGCGGACGCTCGAATGGGTAATATTGAGCGGTAAACATTTGGTGCTGACCGACGTCGGAAGTAATGATGGCAGAATTATTGGTGATTTCGGCCAGTTTTTGAATGACGTATTGCGGTTTGATGATTTCGCTTTCATTATCAAACCACAGGCAGTTGCGCGAACGCCATTCTTCAATGCTTTTCCACCATTTATCCAATGAGTCGGCAGCAGGTGCAGATTCTTGCTTGCCCCACAATTGAATCATTTCGGACAATACGTTTTTCACGTCGCCGACAATCGGGATATCCACTTTGACGCGTTTGGCAATGCTGGACGGGTCAACGTCGATATGAATAATTTTTTTGGCTTTTTCAAAGAATTTGGACGGTACGGAAATCACGCGGTCATCGAAGCGCGCACCGATTGCCAGTACAACGTCTGCATTCTGCATGGCGAGGTTGGCTTCGTAAGTACCGTGCATACCCAGCATGCCCAAGAATTGGCGGTCACTGGAAGGGTATGCACCCAAGCCCATCAATGTACCGGTACAAGGAGCGCCGATCATGCGGACGAATTTGGTCATTTCCTCAGAGGCATTGCCCAAAACCACGCCGCCGCCGAAATAAACGATGGGGCGTTTGGCAGAAGCCAGCATTTGTACGGCTTTTTTGATTTGACCGATGTGGCCTTGTACAACCGGTTGGTAAGAGCGGATGAAGATGTCTTCTTGCGGATAGCTGAATTTAGCCATTGCTTGGGTGACATCTTTAGGAACATCGACAACAACGGGACCCGGACGGCCGCTTGCGGCAATTTGGAAAGCTTTTTTGATGGTGTCTGCCAACTCAGCAATATTGGTTACCAAGAAATTGTGTTTGACACAAGGGCGGGTAATGCCGACTGTGTCCACTTCTTGGAATGCGTCTGTCCCGATAAGGGAGTTGCCCACCTGGCCGCTGATGACTACCAACGGAATGGAGTCGCTGTAAGCGGTGGCGATGCCGGTCAGTGCATTGGTTACGCCTGGGCCGGAAGTTACCAAGGCAACGCCGACTTTGCCACTGACACGGGCATAGGCATCTGCCGCATGTACGGCTGCCTGCTCGTGGCGAACCAGGATGTGCTTGAATTTATTGAGTTGGAAAAGGGCATCGTAGATTTCGATAACCGCGCCGCCCGGATAGCCGAATACATACTCGACACCTTCGGCTTTGAGACTTTGCACGATGATTTGTGCGCCAGATAATTGCATATTGACCTCTTTTATATGGTCTCAAACCAATAGGAACAATCCGCCTCACCACAGCACCTGTAATGCAATTCCACCAAGCAGCGATTTAGGGTACGCGCATTGAGGGAATACGGCGACAGTCAGACTGTCCAAACAATTGGAAAGGAACACAGAGTTTGTGAAAAAGAGTAGAAACGATAACGCAAACCGACTGTTCAATCAAGATAAAATCTTTCATCTTTTAATATTTGAGACGGGGAAATAGATTAAAGGTTGATTTTAAAGAAATAAAAAAACAGTTTTATTGATCTTAGTGTGGATGGATTGTTGACAGTTTGAGTAAGGAGAAGGTTTTTGCAAAGGATAAATAGCAAAAAACCTCTTGACTGAATCAAGAGGTTTTTTAAATTTGGTGCCCAGGGTCGGACTCGAACCGACACACCTTGCGGCGGGGGATTTTGAGTCCCCTGCGTCTACCAATTTCGCCACCTGGGCTAGCGAAGAAGTCGTCATTATAGCGAGTTCTCGAATCTTGTAAAGCGGTATTTGAAAAAAAATTGAATTATTTTTATATTTATTTGATTTTTAATGAATTAAACTTTTTACGTTTGATGGCTATCTAAATGGAAGGCAGATTTTTAAAACAAAAAAGCAGTATTTATCTGCAAAAAGGGCTACTTTTAATGTGTCAAACGCGTTAATATGAAGATGTTTTGTTTTTATACTGGCCGGGTGGTTGTTTGGCCTTATTTATTTGAAACGGTTTTGGAGAAAATTTATGCTTTCCGTTACACGAACTTTCTTACTCAGTGCTATTGCGTTGGCCACCCTGGCTGCTTGTCAGCCTAAAGAGGAAGCCAAAGAGGTTTCTTCGGCGCCTGCCGCTTCTGCCGCACCGGCTGCTTCCGGTGAATCTACTGCCAAAGCGCAAGCGCGTGGTACCGATATGCGCAAAGAAGATATTGGCGGCGATTTCACATTGACCGATGGCGAGGGCAAACCTTTCAGCCTGAGCGACTTGAAAGGCAAAGTGGTTATCCTGTCTTTCGGTTATACCCACTGTCCTGACGTATGTCCAACTGAGTTGTTAACTTACAGCGATACTTTGAAACAATTGGGCGATCAGGCTAAAGACGTGAAAGTAGTATTTGTCAGCATCGACCCTGAGCGCGATACGCCTGAAGTAATCGGCAAATACGCCAAACAGTTCAACCCTGATTTTATCGGCCTAACGGCTACCGGCGATCAAAGCCTGCCTGTCATCAAACAGCAATACCGTGTGGTATCGGCTAAAGTAAACCAAAAAGAAGACAGCGAAAACTATTTGGTCGACCACTCTTCAGGTGCATATTTGATTGATAAAAACGGCGAAGTGGCGATTTTCTCGCCTTATGGCAGCGAGCCGGAAACGATTGCGGCTGATGTGAAAACTTTATTGTAAAACCGTAGTTGAGGCCGTCTGAAATGGGTTGTGGATTTCAGACGGCCTTCTTGCTTTTGATACGGCAAAGGAGAAGAAAAAAATGACCGATACACTTTTAACGATTGCTTTATCCAAGGGGCGAATTTTTGAGGAAACCCTGCCGCTGTTGGCCGCCGCCGGTATTGTGCCTGCGGAAGAGCCGGAAAAATCGCGCAAGCTGATTATTGGTACCAATCATGACAACATCCGTTTGGTGATTGTGCGCGCGACCGACGTGCCGACTTATGTGCAATATGGTGCGGCGGATTTTGGTATTGCCGGTAAGGATGTGCTGATTGAGCATGGCGGAGATGGCCTGTATCAACCTTTAGATTTACACATCGCCTCATGCCGCATGATGGTTGCGGTTAAAAAAGGTTTTGATTACGCCGCTGCGTCCAAACCCGGCAGCCGCTTGCGGATTGCCACCAAATATCCCGACATCGCCGCCGAACACTTTGCCGACAAGGGTGTGCATGTGGACATCATCAAACTGTACGGATCGATGGAGCTTGCGCCTTTGGTCGGTTTGAGCGACGCGATTGTCGATTTGGTTTCCAGTGGTAATACATTGAAGGCCAATGGTTTGGAAGCTGTGGAACATGTGGCTGATATTTCCAGCCGCTTGGTGGTCAACAAAGCGGCGTTAAAAACCAAATATGCGCTGTTGAATCCGATTATTCAGGCATTTGAAAATGCCGCTAAGGCCATCTGAAAAGTTTTTGGCAAAAATTGTCTGCCAAGCCAGTTTGAAAGCCCCGTCATGATGCAAAGCAAACCGACACTCGATACGATTCTTTCCCATCGTTCCATCCGCAGGTTTACTTCCGAACCGATTGCCGATGAAATCCTCAATACGCTGGTTCGCGCCGGGCAGCAGGCTTCGACTTCCAACAACCTGCAATGCGTTTCTATCATCCGCGTATCCGACCTTGCGCTGAGGCAGGGGATACATGAAGCGGCAGGAAGTGCACCTTATATTGTGCATTGTGCGGAATTTTTATTGTTTTGCATCGATTTTTCCAAACACAAGGCGATGTTTCCCGATGCGCAAATTGATTGGGCGGAGGTAACCCTGATTGGCGCGGTCGATGCAGGCATTATGGCGCAAAACGTATTGCTTGCCGCCGAATCGCTTGGGCTGGGCGGCGTGTATATCGGTGCGTTGCGTAATGATGCACAAAAAGTGTCGGACGTATTGAACCTGCCGGATTATTGCGTGCCTTTGGTGGGGCTGTGCCTCGGTTATCCCGATCAAGACCCGCCGCTCAAACCGCGCCTGCCTAAGGAAATGGTCTATGCCGAAAACGCCTGTCCGAGCCTGAATGCCGAGGCGGTTGAAGCTTATAATCAGGCAGTAGCGGATTATTATGAGTTACGCAAGGGTAGCCCGATACCTTGGAAAGAATCGCTGGCCAAAACCTTGGGCAATCCTGTGCGGCCGCATATGTTGGCGTTTTTGCAGAAAAAAGGTTTTTTGAAAAAATAATGTTCAGACGGCCTATGTGTGGCTGAGGCCGTCTGAAAACAATAGGAACGAAACAAGGAAGAGAACAAACCATGAAGAAACTCGACACCCAATCCCCTGGTTTTCAAGCTGAACTCAAAGCACTGCTTGCTTTTGAAACCGCGCAAAACCCTGAAATCGACCGTATTGTTGCTGACATCTGTGCCGATGTTCAAAAACGCGGCGATGCGGCGCTGATTGAATACACCAACCGCTTTGACGGCACATCCGCTCAAACCATCGACGATTTAATTCTGACGCAAGACGATTTGCAGTCTGCGTTTGAGCGTTTGCCTGAAAACATTCAGATGGCCTTGAAAACGGCCGCGAGACGGGTAGAAAGCTACCATAAACACCAAAAAATGGAGTCGTGGACTTACGAAGACGAAGATGGCACGCTTTTGGGTCAACAGATTACGCCGCTTGACCGTGTCGGTATTTATGTTCCGGGCGGTAAAGCCGCTTATCCGAGTTCCGTCATCATGAACGCCATGCCTGCCCACGTTGCCGGCGTGAAAGAAATCATCATGGTCGTTCCCACTCCGAAAGGCGAACGCAACGATATTGTGTTGGCGGCTGCTTTTGTGGCCGGTGTAACCAAAGTGTTTACGGTCGGAGGCGCGCAGGCGGTTGCGGCTTTGGCTTATGGTACGAAATCTGTGCCTCAAGTCGATAAGATTACCGGCCCGGGCAATGCCTTTGTCGCTGCGGCTAAACGTCGCGTGTTCGGCGTGGTCGGTATTGATATGGTGGCAGGGCCGTCTGAAATTTTGGTGATTGCCGATGGTACGACGCCTGCCGATTGGGTGGCCATGGATTTGTTCAGTCAGGCAGAACACGATGAAATTGCACAAGCGATTTTGATCGGTACTTCTCAAGCGTATTTGGACGAAGTTCAGACGGCCATGAACCGCTTGATTGAAACCATGCCGCGCCGTGCGATTATTGAAGCTTCATTGGGCAACCGCGGTGCAATGATTTTGGCTAAAGATTTAGATGAAGCCTGCGAAATCGCCAACTATATTTCTCCCGAACACTTGGAGCTGTCGGTTGAGAATCCGCAAGAGTGGGCGAAAAAAATCCGCCATGCCGGTGCGATTTTCATGGGACGCTATACCAGTGAAAGCCTTGGCGACTATTGTGCAGGCCCCAACCACGTTTTGCCGACCAGCCGCACGGCGCGTTTCTCTTCTCCTTTGGGAACATATGATTTCCAAAAACGCTCCAGTCTGATTCAGGTTTCAGAACAAGGCGCTCAGAAGTTGGGTAAAACCGCCAGCGTGTTGGCACATGGCGAAAGCTTGACCGCGCACGCCAGAGCGGCTGAGTTCCGTTTGAAAGACTGAGTGAAACGTTGAAGTCGTAAGAAATCAAAAAAGGGCATCTAAACAGATGCCCTTTTTATTGTGATGAAAATTTTAGCTGGGAAGGCGTCAGGCCGTCTGAAAACAGATTTAACGGTTTTTCAGCCAGTCATTACGCATTTTTGCGGCTTCTTCAAAATAGCGGTAAAGCTCGGTTTTGTTGCCGTCTGAAAGGAGCTGTTCCAATTTGGATAATTGTTCTTTCAAATCGCTGGTCAGTTTGAGCAGGGCGGGGTGGTTAGCCAGGCAGATGTCTGTCCAAACGGCAGGATGACTGGAAGCGATGCGGGTAAAGTCGCGAAAGCCGGTGGCGGCATAAGGGAGATAGTCTTTGCCATGCGGATGGTCGAACAAAGCGTGGACATAGGCAAAGGCGGTCAAGTGCGGCAAGTGGGAAACAGCGGCAAAAATATTGTCGTGTTCTTCGGCACTCATGGTCGAAATTTGCGAACCAACCGCCTGCCACAGGCTTTTCAGCCGTCTCAGGCCATCTGAAGCCTCTTGGCCGTGTAGCGTAATAATCAGGCGGCTGTTTTGAAACAAACCGCAACGCGCGGATTTTGCCCCGCTTTGATCCGAGCCGGCAATCGGGTGGGCGGCAAAACATTGCGGCAGGCGCTCGGACAAGTGGGTACGGAAGGCATCGAGTGCCGATTGTTTAGTGCTGCCGACATCAGAAACGCAGGCAGTGTCTTTTAAGAAAGGTTTGATGTCGCGGCATACGTCAGGTAGGACGGAGACAGGCGTGGCGATTAAAACCAAATCGGCGTTGCCGATGCTTTCGGCGCAAATATTAGGATAGGCATGGTCAATGATGCCGCAGTCAAGCGCGTAATTGAGGTTGTCTGCATTGGTGTCGATGCCGGTAACGGTTTGAACCAGTCCCAAGCGTTTGAGGTCGAGCATGAACGAACCGCCGATTAAACCGACGCCGATAAGGGTAATGTGGGGAAAAAAGGCGGAAGTGTTCATGGTTTGAATCCGGTACAAGTGAAAAAAACTTATTTTAATCCGTTATGGAGGCCGTCTGAAAGTTGTCATCAAGGTTTCAGACGGCTTTTTTTATGGTCGAATTTTCATGATTTAGGCATAGAAAACTCCGTTTAGTAGGAGCATGTAACCGATTATCAGATTTTCATACACTAAAATAATCATCTGAATTAGTATAACGTCTTAAAGTAAGTAATTGGTATCTTAAAGTAAATTATTACATCATATTTTATTTTGATTGATATCGAATAAAATAATTCACTCAGAAAGAAGGAATTTATGAGTTTTTCACAAACCGAATTAGTCAACGCAATGCGTTTGCTTTCTACCCGTCTGCCGCAGTTTCCGGAGCAGCAAAACCAAGTATCCCGCATGTTGCGCATCGTAACCGAACGTTTGAGCAGCCATTTGAACGAAAACCTGAAAGCGTTCGGCATCAATGAGAACCTGTGGTTTTCCCTGATGGCGGTTTACGTCAGCCCAAACAGCGAAATCCTGCCTTCGCGCTTGAGCGACCTGATGGACTTGACGCGCACCAGTGCAACACGCCTGTCGGACGATATGGTTGAGCGCGGCTGGGTAGAGCGTTATATCAATCAGAAAGACCGTCGTCAGATTGTGCTAAAATTGACCCCTTCAGGTGAGACCTTCATCCACGAAGTATGGCCGCAAATTGCCCGTCAGAGCGGCCAGGCGTGGGAAGATTTCACGAAAGAGGATTATGATACGCTGCAACACCTATTAGGTAAACTGTTGAACCGTTTGGGCAATTAACAACAGACGGCCTGAAGGTCTGCGGCAGACACACATAAACGGAGTCTGTATGAAATTAGGTTTGGTCAAATCAAGCGTATGCGTTGCCGCTGTTTCGCTGTTGGCGGCGTGTGCGCCGTTCGGCAAACAGTCGCCTTTGGATGAGACAACAGCCTATCCGCTGCCGCAAGGCCAATCTGCCGCTACTGCCCAAGACGGCTGGTGGATGAAGCTGAAAGATAAAAAATTAAACAATTTGATTGCTTCCGCCATTCAGACGTCTACCAATCTGCGTGTCGTCAAGGCAAGGTTTGAGCAGGCTCAGGCGCAGCTGGGAGTTGTAGGAGCCGCAAACAAACCGCAAGTCGGCTTGGGCGTTACAGGTCTGGGTGCTTATGTTTCACCCAAACCTCAAGCCGGTATGGTTGATACCGACCATACATTGGTTTTGGCGAACGCAGCCTTGCAAGGCAGTTTGGTTTTCGACTTTTGGGGTAAAAACCGAGAGCAGATTCAAGCCGTTTTGGGAAAAAGCCGGGCAGCGGTGTATGAAGCGCATCATATCCGCACTGAGTTGGCTCATGCCGTTGCTACTCAATATTTTGCGTGGCAGATGGCGACAGAACAACTGGCTTTGCTGGATACGCGCATAGAGCTGGCGGATAAAGCATTGAAACTGATGCAACAACGCGTTAAGGCGCAGCTGGCTCCTGCCGATGCCTTGCACGCTCTGGAAATGGCGCAACAGCAATTACAGCTTGAAAAATCGGCATGGACTCAGAAAAATGAGAAAATCCGCAACAGTCTGGCAGTGTTGACCGGCCGAGTGCCGGGTGCATTGAATGGACAGGTTCCGGAAAAAATGGCAGCTGTGCCGTCATTGCCGGTTAGCCGTATTGAAGCGGACTTGTTGGCGGCCCGTCCCGATATCGCGGCACAAAAAGCCTTGCTTGAAGAGAAATGGCATATCGTCAAATCGACCGAGGCAGAGTTTTACCCGAATATCGAGTTGAAAGTTTTGGCAGGTATGACGCACATTGATGCGTTCAATCTGATTCGTGGACGGACTTCCGGTATGTTGGGTATCGTTCCGGCTTTGAATCTGCCATTGTTTACTTCCGGTGCGCTGCAATCCAAATTGGCGGGTAAACGTGCCCAATATAACGAGCAGGTTGCCGTGTATGACCAAACTGTTTTAAACGCCATGCGTGCGGCGGCAGACGCAGTAGTCGACTATCAAAGCCTGAAAAGCCGACAAGATACTTGGAACAAGATGGTCAATATCGCCGATAAATCTGTGCAAAATGCGAAAGGACGTGTTCGTGCTGGCTTGGATAACGGCTTGACCGCTTTGCAAAAACAAGACGAAGCTGCGCGTACGAAAATGTCGGCGGTTCAATACCATGCAGAATATCTGACAGCTTGGAGTAACCTCAATGCCCAGTTGGGCGGAGGCTTTAAATTAAATAAGGAATAAACGTTTTATTAAAACGTAGGCCGTCTGAAAGTAATTTCAGACGGCCTTTTGCTTACCTTATTTACATTTGCTACCGGAAGAAATTATTGTAATGAATAGAGTGTAACTATAAAATATGACCCTTTAGCGCGTTAAACGCGCGTATTGGGGACTGATGGTATAAGTCAGCGCCCAGCAAGACAATAATATCGTTATCACATGTGCAAAATTAAAGTTGGGACTTATGGATACTCAATCAGAAAAAAATAATGTCCAAAATGAAACGGAAGTAGCCGCTTCCGGCGCTAAAACGCATCGCAAACGTAATTTGGTTATCGTTACACTCCTATTTCTTATTACGGCGGCCGTGGTTGCTTTGGCGTATTTTCTGTTTTGGCAGCATGAAGAAGAAACAGAAGATGCTTATGTGGCCGGTCATTTGGTGATGATCACGCCGCAGGTAAACGGCACGGTGCGCAAAGTCATGTATGACGATACGGATGTCGTGAAAAAAGGCGATGTTTTGGTGGCTTTGGACGATAGCGATTTTCAGCTGGCATACGATCGTGCGCAAAATGAATTGATTCAGGCCATCCGTCAAAACAAACAGCAAACTGCGGTCAATTCAAAAGCTAAAGCGCAAGTGTTGTTGCGCAAAGCCGATTTGGCCCGTGCGCAAGCCGATTTGCGTCGCCGCGAATCTTTAGCGGGTACGGAAGCGGTTTCCGGTGAAGAACTCAGCCATGCCCGCGCCGCTGTGGTTCAGGCTCAGGCTGCATTGAAAGCGGTTGAGGCAGAAGAAGTTTCTGCTCAGGCAGCGTTGGGCAGTAATATTCCTCTGCGCCAACAACCGGCAGTTCAGACGGCCATCAGCCACATTAAAGACGCTTGGCTGAATCTGCAACGTACGCAAATCCGTTCTCCGATCAGCGGCCAAATTGCCAAACGAAATGTCCAAGTCGGCCAACGTATCGTGCAAGGTACGCCGATGATGGCTGTTGTGCCTCTATCTGAATTGTGGGTGGATGCCAACTTTAAAGAGTCGCAACTGCGCAAAATGAAAATCGGCCAGCCTGTTGAAATGACAGCCGATTTGTACGGCAGCAAAGTGGTTTACCATGGCAAGGTAATGGGCTTGTCGGCAGGTACGGGCAGTGCGTTCTCATTACTGCCGGCGCAAAATGCAACGGGCAACTGGATTAAAGTCGTTCAACGTGTGCCGGTGCGTATCAGCTTGGATGCTAAAGAATTGCAACAAAATCCGCTCCGTGTCGGTTTGTCGATGACTGTTAAAGTCGATATTGCCGAGAAGGGTAGCGGTAAAGCCATGACTGCCGAAGCGGAACAGAATACTGCCTTGCCGGAAACGGAAAGTGTGGATTGGAAAGCCGCCGATGCTTTAGTCGATAAAATCTTCGAGCAATATGCAAAATAATCTTTTCAGACGGCCTGAGTCTTTTATTGAAGGCTCAGGCCGTCTGAAATATTGATTCTCTTCAATCGACCGCTTTGGCGGTTGTCTTATAGTTTAAAAATATGAATTATCCGCCGTTACAAGGGTTTAAGCTGGTGTTGGCAACGTTGGCGCTCAGCTTGGCCGTATTTATGGAAGTCTTGGACAGCACCATCGCCAACGTCGCCGTGCCCGTTATCGCAGGGGATTTGGGTGCGGCGACCACGCAGGGCACTTGGGTGATTACCTCATTTGCCGTAGCCAATGCCATTTCCGTCCCCCTGACCGGCTTTTTGGCCAAGCGGTTTGGCGAGGTTAAAATCTTTATTGCTGCCGTGATTGGTTTTGTCGTAACGTCATGGCTGTGCGGTATGGCGCATAATCTTCAAGCCTTGGTTTTTTTCCGAGTGTTGCAAGGCTTTATCGCCGGGCCTTTGATTCCCTTGTCTCAAAGTCTTCTGATGGCTTCCTATCCGCCCGAAAAACGAACATTGGCATTGGCTTTATGGGCGATGACTGTCGTTGTTGCCCCTGTATTGGGACCGATTTTGGGCGGTTGGATTTCGGACAACTGGCATTGGGGATGGATTTTCTTTATCAATATCCCAATCGGGGTTTTATCCGCCTCCATTGCTTGGAAACAGCTTAGACACAGGGAAACCGAAATTATTAGGGCGCCGATTGATTACGTCGGGCTGGTGTTGATGATTGTCGGTATCGGTGCATTGCAAATGATGCTTGATAGGGGCAAAGAGTTGGATTGGTTTGCCTCGGGAGAGATTATCGTTTTGGGCGTTACTGCTTTGGTGTTCCTTACATATTTTATTGTTTGGGAGCTGGGCGAGAAATACCCGATTGTCGATTTGTCATTGTTTAAAAATAGAAACTTCACAATAGGCGTTGTTGCTACATCGTTGGGCTTTATGGTCTATATGGGTACATTGACCTTGCTGCCTTTGGTGTTGCAATCAAATCTCGGCTATACCGCAACTTGGGCAGGTTTGGCTGCTGCACCGGTGGGCTTCCTGCCGATTATTCTGTCGCCGATTATTGGTAAGTTTGGCAATCGCGTCGATATGCGTCTGTTTGTCAGCGCCAGCTTCTTGGTGTTTGCTTACACATTCCATTGGCGAACCGATTTCTATGCCGGTATGGATATGAGCAATGTCGTTTGGCCGCAGTTTTGGCAGGGTTTAGGCGTAGCCATGTTCTTCCTGCCTTTGACCAGTATTACCTTGTCGCATATGAAAGGCAATCAAATTGCCTCGGCCAGTAGCCTGTCTAACTTCTTGCGTGTTTTTATGGGCGGTGTCGGAGTATCTGTTGTCAGCACCATGTGGGAACGACGCGAAGCTTTGCACCATACTCAACTGACCGAACATATTAATTCATTGTCCTCAATCAGCAACCAATCTATTCAAGGCATGATGGCCAATGGTTTAAGCAAGGAGCAGGCTTTGGTGGCGATAAATAGCACCATTTCCCAACAAGGCTTTATTATTGGCTCAAATGAAATTTTCTTGGCAGGCAGTATCATATTCATCAGCATGATCCCCATTATTTGGCTGGCAAGGCCGCCATTTAACGGCTCTAGTGGGGGAGGACATTAAATAAAAGGCCGTCTGAATTTCAGACGGCCTTTTATCTATATATTATTTAAGACTCAATAACAGATCTCTAAATGCATTCGGATCTTTAATAAATGTCATTTCACCTGATTGAGGAAAATGGAAATCCAGTAGGCGGGATACCCAGAAACGGATACATCCGGCTCTTTGTGCAGTAGGGAGATATGCACGTTCTTCATCAGATAAAGGACGCACGCTTTCATAGCCATGGATAAAAGCATCATAAAGAGCAGGGTCTAATTTATTATCGGCTGTCCGCGCCCAGTCGTTAACTGCAATGGCCAAGTCGTACATGAAATTACCATTGCACGCATAATAAAAATCGATAAAGCCGGAAACTTCATCTCCATTAAGCAGTACATTGTCTTTAAATAAATCGGCATGGATAATACCAGAAGGCAAATGTTCTCCAAGATTTTCATCTAAAGCAGCAATTTCAGCTTGAAGCAGTTTGGCATCTTTGCTATCTAAAACCGGGAGTAACTGGGTGCAGGCATCATGCCACCAGCCATCATAACGGGGATTTTTCATTTTTAAAGGAAAATCTTGGCCGGCTAAATGCATTTTGGCCAGCATAGCACCGGTATGAAAACATTGAGCTTCAGTTGGCCAGCCCGTATCTGAACCATTCAAACAAGTAACCAAACAAGCCGGTTTCCCGGCCAAAATAGAATGCAGTCCTTCATCTTTACGAGCAATCGGAGCTGCGCAGGCAACACCATTCAGACTCAAATGCTGGTTGAGTTCTAAAAAGAAAGGCAGTTCATCTGATTTTAAAACCTCAAAAACAGTCAATACATAACGACCGATTGAAGTAGTCAAAAAATAATTACTATTAGTAATTCCTTGAGCAATCCCCTGCAAAGAAACAAAATCTCCCAAATCATATTGCAGTAGGAAATCACGCATTTGAGCGTCGGAAACGCTGGTATAGACAGACATAGCAAACTCGAGGCTAATATAAAAGAATCAAAGGAACATCATACCAAAAAACAAGAGACAACAATATAAATTAAAGCGAGGGTCAAATTCAAAAGGCTATCTGAAAGAGCATTTCAGACGGCCTTAGTATTGAATAGGGTTGGATTTGGAAAGAGAATAGGGAAGATCTGAGGTGTTTTTAGAAAAATAAAAACCCTGTTAAAACAGGGTGGTGGTTAAATTTCTAGAAATAATTTTGCGAAAGGTGTTGACTGGTTTTATTTGGGGGCGTATAGTTCGGTTCTTCGCTGCTGACGCGGTGAAGAAAACGAAGCAGACAGTATAACACAGTTAGTTAGAATTTTCGATAATTTTAGTTGACATTTGCTAAATGTACTGTATAATTCGATTCGCTCTTTAAAAAACAGATTACCGATAAGTGTGAGTGCATTAGGCCTCACACTGTTTGAAAGACAGACAAGATGATGTTTTAGACATTGTCCTGTCGGTTTCTTTGAAGCAGACCAGAAGTTATAAGTTAGAGATTGAACATAAGAGTTTGATCCTGGCTCAGATTGAACGCTGGCGGCATGCTTTACACATGCAAGTCGGACGGCAGCACAGAGAAGCTTGCTTCTTGGGTGGCGAGTGGCGAACGGGTGAGTAATATATCGGAACGTACCGAGTAATGGGGGATAACTAATCGAAAGATTAGCTAATACCGCATATTCTCTGAGGAGGAAAGCAGGGGACCTTCGGGCCTTGCGTTATTCGAGCGGCCGATATCTGATTAGCTAGTTGGTGGGGTAAAGGCCTACCAAGGCGACGATCAGTAGCGGGTCTGAGAGGATGATCCGCCACACTGGGACTGAGACACGGCCCAGACTCCTACGGGAGGCAGCAGTGGGGAATTTTGGACAATGGGCGCAAGCCTGATCCAGCCATGCCGCGTGTCTGAAGAAGGCCTTCGGGTTGTAAAGGACTTTTGTCAGGGAAGAAAAGGCTGTTGCTAATATCGACAGTTGATGACGGTACCTGAAGAATAAGCACCGGCTAACTACGTGCCAGCAGCCGCGGTAATACGTAGGGTGCGAGCGTTAATCGGAATTACTGGGCGTAAAGCGAGCGCAGACGGTTACTTAAGCAGGATGTGAAATCCCCGGGCTCAACCTGGGAACTGCGTTCTGAACTGGGTGACTAGAGTGTGTCAGAGGGAGGTAGAATTCCACGTGTAGCAGTGAAATGCGTAGAGATGTGGAGGAATACCGATGGCGAAGGCAGCCTCCTGGGATAACACTGACGTTCATGCTCGAAAGCGTGGGTAGCAAACAGGATTAGATACCCTGGTAGTCCACGCCCTAAACGATGTCAATTAGCTGTTGGGCAACTTGATTGCTTAGTAGCGTAGCTAACGCGTGAAATTGACCGCCTGGGGAGTACGGTCGCAAGATTAAAACTCAAAGGAATTGACGGGGACCCGCACAAGCGGTGGATGATGTGGATTAATTCGATGCAACGCGAAGAACCTTACCTGGTCTTGACATGTACGGAATCCTCCAGAGACGGAGGAGTGCCTTCGGGAGCCGTAACACAGGTGCTGCATGGCTGTCGTCAGCTCGTGTCGTGAGATGTTGGGTTAAGTCCCGCAACGAGCGCAACCCTTGTCATTAGTTGCCATCATTAAGTTGGGCACTCTAATGAGACTGCCGGTGACAAGCCGGAGGAAGGTGGGGATGACGTCAAGTCCTCATGGCCCTTATGACCAGGGCTTCACACGTCATACAATGGTCGGTACAGAGGGTAGCCAAGCCGCGAGGTGGAGCCAATCTCACAAAACCGATCGTAGTCCGGATTGCACTCTGCAACTCGAGTGCATGAAGTCGGAATCGCTAGTAATCGCAGGTCAGCATACTGCGGTGAATACGTTCCCGGGTCTTGTACACACCGCCCGTCACACCATGGGAGTGGGGGATACCAGAAGTAGGTAGGGTAACCGCAAGGAGCCCGCTTACCACGGTATGCTTCATGACTGGGGTGAAGTCGTAACAAGGTAGCCGTAGGGGAACCTGCGGCTGGATCACCTCCTTTCTAGAGAAAGAAGAGGTCTGATGCATTCACACTTATCGGTAAACTGTATAAAGATGCGGAAGAGAAAAGCTTGAGTGAAGACAAGATTCGCTTAAGAAGAGAATCCGGGTTTGTAGCTCAGCTGGTTAGAGCACACGCTTGATAAGCGTGGGGTCGGAGGTTCAAGTCCTCCCAGACCCACCAAGAACGGGGGCATAGCTCAGTTGGTA
Source organism: Neisseria sp. Marseille-Q5346 (assembly GCF_946902045.1). Next base: position 1,821,348 of record NZ_OX336253.1, read on the forward strand.
GAGCACCTGCTTTGCAAGCAGGGGGTCATCGGTTCGATCCCGTTTGCCTCCACCAAGAACTTTACAAATCAAAGGAAGCCTGCTATACTTAGCAGCTTATTTTGATTTGCGAAGTGAAATATCGACGCATCGATCTTTAACAAATTGGAAAGCCGAAATCAACAAACAAAGACAATGAGTTTGTTTTGATTTTTTGTTCTTTGCAAAGGATAAAAAATCTCTCGCAAGAGAAAAGAAAACAAACACAGTATTTGGGTGATGATTGTATCGACTTAATCCTGAAACACAAAAGGCAGGATTAAGACACAACAAAGCAGTAAGCTTTATCAAAGTAGGAATTTCAAGTTTGCTTCCCTAGTCAACGGGTAGGTAAACGAAGTCAAAGAGGTTCTTGAAATGATAGAGTCAAGTGAATAAGTGCATCAGGTGGATGCCTTGGCGATGATAGGCGACGAAGGACGTGTAAGCCTGCGAAAAGCGTGGGGGAGCTGGCAATAAAGCTATGATCCCGCGATGTCCGAATGGGGAAACCCACCTCTTAGGAGGTATCCTTATCTGAATACATAGGATAAGCGAAGCGAACCCGGAGAACTGAACCATCTAAGTACCCGGAGGAAAAGAAATCAACCGAGATTCCGCAAGTAGTGGCGAGCGAACGCGGAGGAGCCTGTACGTGATAACTATCGAGATAGAAGAACAAGCTGGGAAGCTTGACCATAGTGGGTGATAGTCCCGTATTCGAAATCTCAATAGTGGTACTAAGCGTACGAAAAGTAGGGCGGGACACGTGAAATCCTGTCTGAATATGGGGGGACCATCCTCCAAGGCTAAATACTCATCATCGACCGATAGTGAACCAGTACCGTGAGGGAAAGGCGAAAAGAACCCCGGGAGGGGAGTGAAATAGAACCTGAAACCTGATGCATACAAACAGTGGGAGCACCCTTGTGGTGTGACTGCGTACCTTTTGTATAATGGGTCAACGACTTACATTCAGTAGCGAGCTTAACCGAATAGGGGAGGCGTAGGGAAACCGAGTCTTAATAGGGCGAACAGTTGCTGGGTGTAGACCCGAAACCGAGTGATCTATCCATGGCCAGGTTGAAGGTGCCGTAACAGGTACTGGAGGACCGAACCCACGCATGTTGCAAAATGCGGGGATGAGCTGTGGATAGGGGTGAAAGGCTAAACAAACTCGGAGATAGCTGGTTCTCCCCGAAAACTATTTAGGTAGTGCCTCGAGCAAGACACTGATGGGGGTAAAGCACTGTTATGGCTAGGGGGTTATTGCAACTTACCAACCCATGGCAAACTAAGAATACCATCAAGTGGTTCCTCGGGAGACAGACAGCGGGTGCTAACGTCCGTTGTCAAGAGGGAAACAACCCAGACCGCCAGCTAAGGTCCCAAATGATAGATTAAGTGGTAAACGAAGTGGGAAGGCCCAGACAGCCAGGATGTTGGCTTAGAAGCAGCCATCATTTAAAGAAAGCGTAATAGCTCACTGGTCGAGTCGTCCTGCGCGGAAGATGTAACGGGGCTCAAATCTATAACCGAAGCTGCGGATGCCAGTTTACTGGCATGGTAGGGGAGCGTTCTGTAGGCCGATGAAGGTGCATTGTAAAGTGTGCTGGAGGTATCAGAAGTGCGAATGTTGACATGAGTAGCGATAAAGCGGGTGAAAAGCCCGCTCGCCGAAAGCCCAAGGTTTCCTACGCAACGTTCATCGGCGTAGGGTGAGTCGGCCCCTAAGGCGAGGCAGAAATGCGTAGTCGATGGGAAACAGGTTAATATTCCTGTACTTGATTCAAATGCGATGTGGGGACGGAGAAGGTTAGGTTAGCAAGCTGTTGGAATAGCTTGTTTAAGCCGGTAGGTGGAAGACTTAGGCAAATCCGGGTCTTCTTAACACCGAGAAGTGATGACGATTGTCTACGGACATGAAGTAACCGATACCACGCTTCCAGGAAAAGCCACTAAGCTTCAGTTTGAATTGAACCGTACCGCAAACCGACACAGGTGGGCAGGATGAGAATTCTAAGGCGCTTGAGAGAACTCAGGAGAAGGAACTCGGCAAATTGATACCGTAACTTCGGGAGAAGGTATGCCCTCTAAGGTTAAGGACTTGCTCCGTAAGCCCTGGAGGGTCGCAGAGAATAGGTGGCTGCGACTGTTTATTAAAAACACAGCACTCTGCTAACACGAAAGTGGACGTATAGGGTGTGACGCCTGCCCGGTGCTGGAAGGTTAATTGAAGATGTGCAAGCATCGGATCGAAGCCCCAGTAAACGGCGGCCGTAACTATAACGGTCCTAAGGTAGCGAAATTCCTTGTCGGGTAAGTTCCGACCCGCACGAATGGCGTAACGATGGCCACACTGTCTCCTCCTGAGACTCAGCGAAGTTGAAGTGGTTGTGAAGATGCAATCTACCCGCTGCTAGACGGAAAGACCCCGTGAACCTTTACTGTAGCTTTGCATTGGACTTTGAAGTCACTTGTGTAGGATAGGTGGGAGGCTTTGAAGCAGAGACGCCAGTCTCTGTGGAGCCGTCCTTGAAATACCACCCTGGTGTCTTTGAGGTTCTAACCCAGACCCGTAATCCGGGTCGGGGACCGTGCATGGTAGGCAGTTTGACTGGGGCGGTCTCCTCCCAAAGAGTAACGGAGGAGTTCGAAGGTTACCTAGGTCCGGTCGGAAATCGGACTGATAGTGCAATGGCAAAAGGTAGCTTAACTGCGAGACCGACAAGTCGAGCAGGTGCGAAAGCAGGACATAGTGATCCGGTGGTTCTGTATGGAAGGGCCATCGCTCAACGGATAAAAGGTACTCCGGGGATAACAGGCTGATTCCGCCCAAGAGTTCATATCGACGGCGGAGTTTGGCACCTCGATGTCGGCTCATCACATCCTGGGGCTGTAGTCGGTCCCAAGGGTATGGCTGTTCGCCATTTAAAGTGGTACGTGAGCTGGGTTTAAAACGTCGTGAGACAGTTTGGTCCCTATCTGCAGTGGGCGTTGGAAGTTTGACGGGGGCTGCTCCTAGTACGAGAGGACCGGAGTGGACGAACCTCTGGTGTACCGGTTGTAACGCCAGTTGCATAGCCGGGTAGCTAAGTTCGGAAGAGATAAGCGCTGAAAGCATCTAAGCGCGAAACTCGCCTGAAGATGAGACTTCCCTTGTGGTTTAACCACACTAAAGAGTCGTTCGAGACCAGGACGTTGATAGGTGGGGTGTGGAAGCGCGGTAACGCGTGAAGCTAACCCATACTAATTGCTCGTGAGGCTTGACTCTATCATTTGAAGAACTTCAAAAGATAAAAGCTTACTGACTGATTCAGTCATCACCGAATATATTGATTAAGGCTTTACCGATTTGTAACAGTTTAAGTTTGGCGGCCATAGCGAGTTGGTCCCACGCCTTCCCATCCCGAACAGGACCGTGAAACGACTCAGCGCCGATGATAGTGTGGTTCTTCCATGTGAAAGTAGGTCACCGCCAAACACCCATTCCGAAGCCCCCGACTGATGTCGGGGGCTTTTTATATGCCTGTCGGTTTGGCGATAGGGGGATTATGATTACCCTGTTGTGATTCTTGAACAAACGTACCGAAAGTTACGGTTAACCGTTTGAAATATTTGAAATCAAACGATATTTGCGTTAATATGTCGTAAGCATTTATATGGGCATGGGCTGTTGCCCTATCTGCGTATGTGACAGTGTTTACAGAGTGGAATAAAACCATTCGGTAGACTTCCTGACTGATTCAATCCGACACGTTATAGGAAAACCCTGATGAAGAAATTTTTATTTGGTGTAGTTGCCGCCGTTTGTACGGCGTTCTCTTTGGCTGCCGTGAACGTCAATACCGCATCTTCTGCCGAACTGGAGGCATTGCCGGGTATCGGCCCGGCTAAGGCGAAATCGATTGTAGAATACCGCCAGAAGAACGGTGCGTTCAAATCGGTGGAGGAGCTGAAAAACGTGAAGGGCATCGGTGATGCGGTACTGAACAAGTTGAAGGCGGAGGCGACGGTTTCTTCTGCCGCGCCTAAGGCCGCGCAGCCTGCCGTGAAAAAATAACCTGACGGACGATCGTGCCGTATACGCCGCCCCGAGGCCGAACTGCTTGCCGGTTCCGGTTGACGGGCGGCTTTGTTTGGGGCCGGGAATGAAGACTTGGACCAATGGGGGCCATTGGGTAAAGGGATAAACGGATAGCCTCTTGTTGGATAGGGGATATAAAAGATAAAGGGAAGAAAGATATGTACTTAAAAGCATTTGACGGAAAACGGAATAGGGCAACTGTGCAGAGGGGGTATTCTTTGATACAGCTGTTGGTGGTGATGCTGTTGGTTTCGATATTGGCGACGGCGGCATTGACTGCCTATCGGGAATCGGTCCGCTCGGCGAACCTGCGTGCGGCGCATGCCGCCCTGCTGGAAAATGCGCGCTTTATGGAGCAGTTCTACACAAAAAAGGGCAGCTTTAAGCTGACGTCGACGAAGTGGCCGGAATTGCCGGTGAAGGAGGCGGGCGGTTTCTGTATCAGGATGAGCGGTCAGGCTAAGGGCATCCTGGAGGGTAAGTTTACCTTGAAGGCGGTGGCGCTGGACAGGGAGGCGGAGCCGAGGGTGCTGCGCTTGAACGAGTCGTTGACGGCGGTGGTGTGCGGGAAGATGAAGGGGAAGGGCAGTTGTACGGACGGTGAGGAGATATTTAAGGGCAATGATGCGGAGTGTCGGCCTTTTATGGGGTAACAATCGGGTGGAAAGGGAGAAGCGGATAAAGAAAAAGGACGTGCACAGGCACGTCCTTTGGTGAATGAAGATGGATTACTCGCTCCAGCTAACCCAGCCCAGCATCCAAGTAAGGAGAATCAGACCGCCAAATACAATACGGTAGTAGGCAAAAGGAACATAGTTTTTACTGGAAACAAATTTCAGCAAAGCTTTTACTGCTAATAAACCGGCGATAAATGCTGCGATAAAACCGATGGCAATTTGTCCGATATCCTGCAAGGTAAAGAGTTTGTAGTTTTTTAAGATGTCGTAACCTGTGGCCGCAATCATCATTGGTACAGCAAGGAAGAATGAAAATTCGGTAGCCGTTTTACGTTCTAATCCCCACAGCATACCGCCCATGATGGTACTGCCTGAACGTGATGTCCCAGGGATAAGGGCACAAATTTGGGCGCATCCTACAACAAATGCGTCGATTGGGCGCATATCATCTACATGATTGACTTTAGGTTTGGCTGTTGTTTGGCGTTTTTCAACCCATAAAATGAAGAAGCCACCCAGCACCAGCATGGTAGCAACAGTAATTGGGTTGAAAAGGTGTAATTTGATTTGTTTGCTGAACAAGAGACCCACAACCGCAGCCGGTATGAAGGCAATAAATAAATTCAGTACAAAGCGATTGGCTGTTCGTTCTTTACCCAGCCCTTTTATGATATGGGTAAATCGTTGGCGATATTCGAATACGACGGCTAATACGGCACCGAGTTGGATAGCAATTTCAAATACTTTTCCGTTGCTTTGAAAGTTCATTAAGTCACCGAATACAATTAAGTGACCGGTACTGGAAATAGGGAGAAACTCGGTTAAACCTTCGATAATACCGAGAATAAGTGCTTTGAATAAAATCAGAATGTCCATAAGTTTTCAGACGGCCTTGAGGCCGTCTTTCTTTTGTTGAATAGTTAAAGTGGTTTTGAGGATTGTTCGCGACGGACTTTGACGATGAGGTCATCTATGGTTTTCATACCGACTTTCCAGTCGCTACCATTGAAATTGACTTTGTATTTACCACCGACAATGACAGTTGGTGTGTTTTCAATTCGATAAGTTTCCGTCAATTGCTGCATTTTTGCAGCAGCCGATGCGGCAGCAGGACTGTTGTAGGCTTGAAGCAGTTTTTTACTTTCAAAACTCGTTTGTTTACCCACCCATGAGCGGAATACATTGGTATCGGCCAGGTTGATTTTTTGTTCGTAAACTGCTTTGAAGATGACTGGATTGGCTTGATATTTCAAACCTGAAAGATTAACGGCTGCGGCAACCTTGGCCAAACCCAACATTTCAGGCATCCAAACGACGTGCTCTGTCCGTAAGGAAACATCTTTAGCGAAGGTTTTGCTGTGTTGCAACAAAACCGGATCGAGATGGTAACAATGAACGCAGAAGTAGCCGAAAAACTCAAGCACTTCAATTTTGCCGGCTTGTTGCTGCGGGATAGGGCGACTGAGGACAGTATAGTCCACGCCTTCGGTAGCAGCCTGTGCACTCAGACTGAGCAGGCTCAGGCTGAGTGCGGCAATAGTTTGTTTCATACGCTGCTTCATCAGTGATTCCATTATTTGGTAGAACGAATCAAGCTGTTGATATTATGGCCTTGCAGGTTTTTTTGCAGTTTTACAGCGGCTTCCTGAGGCATGGTGTTACTTTGAACTCGGTAAATGGTTTTGTCGCCGTTTTGCGATTCAACCACTTTGGAAGAAACACCTAAAATAGCCAATTTCGCACGTTGTGAATCTGCGCTGGAACGGTCTGCATATGAACCAAGTTGCAGGAAGGCTTTTTTACCGCTGTTGGCAGTTGCTTCGGCTTTTTCTGACGATTGTTTGCCAGCGGCGTTGCTGCTTTCTTTTGTTGCAGAGGCATTTGCGGCTTTACGTGCTTTTTCGATGCTGCCGCTGTTGAGGATTTGCTCAGGTGTCGGCTTGTTTTGTTTTTTGGCTTCGGCGGCTTTTTTCTCAGCCAATTTGCGCTCGGCACGCTCTTTTTGTTTGTCGGTCAGTTGGTCGGCCGCTTTTTTATCTTTTGCAGTTTTATCAGCAGCTTCTTTTTCAGCTTTGGCTTTTTCTGCGCGTTTTTTTTCTAATTCGGCTTTTTTCTCGGCCAGTTTTTTCTTAGCGGCTTCTTTTTCTGCTTCCGCTTTTGCGGCTTTTTCTTTGGCTTCACGTTCGGCTTTGTCGGCGGCAGTTTTGTCTGCTCTTTCTTTGGCTTCGCGTTCGACTTTTTCTGCTTCAGCTTTATCCGCTTTTTCTTTGGCTTCACGTTCTGCTTGTTCGGCTTTTTCCTGAGCTTCTTTTTCCGTTTGAGCTTTTTCTTCAGCTTCTTTGGCAGCCTTTTCAGCCTCTTCTTTAGCTTTGGCTTCTTTCTCAGCAGCTTCTTTTTCTGCTTTGGCTTTTTCTTCATCTGCTTGGGTAGATGAAGTGTCGGTGGTTGGGCGTTTCTCTGCTTTGTCCTGAGGTTTCAGGATTTCAGGTTCTTCGCTTTGTTTAGGCTGAGTCAGCTCTTTGAAAACGTTTTGGTTGCCTTGGTTCAAGAAGAACAAAATACCGGCAATAATACCTGTCGCCAGTATCAGGCCGAAAAAGAAACCGGCCAAGCCTTTGCCATATTGTGTAGATTTTTTCATGACTTACCTTGTAATAATGTGTTCAGACGGTCTGAAGGGAGACTGTCTGAGTTTGGATTCGATATTTTATCAATAACCGTTATGGACGGCAAAATCCTGATGCTTTGTTTACTCTAGTTTTACTTAAACATAAAGATTCAGGCCGTCTGACAAGTTAAAGGGCGCGACGGAAGCCGATGGCCTTCATCACATGGGTTTTGCTGACTTCTTCATCGCCTGCCAAATCGGCCAGCGTACGGGCGACGCGCATGATACGGTGGAAACTTCGGGCGGAAAGGGACAGTTTTTCAAGCATGGTTCCCAAGGCTTCTTGCGCTTCTTTTTGGATGCGGGCTTTGCAATCGAGCTCGCTGACACTCAATTCGGCATTAACTTTGCCTTGTCGGCCGTATTGGATTTTGCGCGCTGCGGTAACTCGTTCCAATACGGTGGCACTGGATTCGCCTGCTTCTTGTTGCATTAACTCGGCAGCGGAAAGGCTGGGTACTTCGATGGTTAAATCAATACGGTCGAGCAATGGCCCTGAAATTTTGTTGCGGTAGCGGGCAACGCTTTCAGGCGTGCAGCGGCAAGGTTTGGACGGATGGCCAAGATAGCCACAAGGGCAGGGGTTCATGGCGGCGACAAGTTGGAACTTGGCCGGATAAACTGCTTGGCGTGCGGCGCGGGAAATATGGATTTCGCCGTTTTCCAAAGGTTCGCGCAATACTTCTAATACTTTACGGTCAAACTCGGGTAATTCGTCTAAAAACAACACACCGTGATGCGCCAATGAAATTTCGCCCGGACGCGGGTCTGAACCGCCACCTACCATGGCAGCCGAGCTGGCGCTGTGATGAGGGCTGCGGAAAGGACGGTTGCTGTCGAGTTGCTGTTGATGGTTGGGCAGGAGCGAACGCAATGCCCATACTTCGACTAATTCGTCTTCGGTCAAAGGCGGAAGGATGCCGGGCAAACGTTGCGAAAGCATGGATTTGCCCGTACCCGGAGGACCCATCATCAGCAGGCTGTGTCCGCCTGCCGCTGCGATTTCCAAAGCAAGGCGAGCGGTATGTTGGCCTTTGACATCGGCTAAATCAGGTATTTTACTTTGTTCAGACGGCCTGTGTGTCAGTTTGCATTCAGTTTGTGTCAACGGTTCGATACCGTTTAAATGTGCGGCCACTTCGCCTAAAGAACGCGCACCATAAACCGCGATACCGCGCATAACGGCAGCCTGTTCGGCATTTTCTTGCGGCAATACGAACGAACGGCCAGCCTGCATTCCCTGCCATGCCATAGCCAGCGCGCCGCGTACGGGACGCAGCAGGCCGGACAGTGCCAATTCTCCGGCAAACTCATATTGCGCGAGTTTTTCAGGATTGATTTGTCCCGATGCGGCAAGAATGCCTAAGGCAATCGGCAAATCGAAACGGCCGGATTCTTTTGGGAGGTCGGCCGGTGCGAGGTTAACGGTAATTTTCTTGGCGGGAAAGTCGAAGCCGCTTTGGATGATGGCGGCACGCACACGGTCGCGGCTTTCTTTGACTTCAGTATCGGGCAAACCGACAATATTGAAATGTGGCAAGCCGTTGGCAAGGTGGGCTTCCACTTCGACCAACGGCGCATTCATGCCGCTTAAGGCGCGGCTGTAAACCAAAGCAAGCGACATGTTTCAGACGGCCTTATTCGGCAGCTTCGGTTTGTTGTTTGATTTCGGCAACAGCTTCTTCCGCAGCGGCTTCGGCAGCTTTCAAAGCAGCTTCTTCAGGCTCTTGAGCGGCTTCGAGTTTGGCCAAACGGGCTTCCAATTCGGCAAGTTTGGTACGGGTTTTAATCAAAACCTGTTGTTGGATGTCGAATTCTTCGCGGGTCACCAAATCCATGCGGTTGAACGCGCTGCCGAGCATGGCTTTAACGTTTTTCTCCATGTCTTTGGCAGGGCTGTTGGCGATGGTTTCGCTTATTTTGGAGCTGACTTCTTCGAAAAGTTGTTTGCCGAACATAATCCGTATCCTTTATTCAGAATGTATATAGAAATTCAAGTGGCTATTGTATAAGGAAAAAGGCCGTCTGAAAACGTTTTGCTTTTCAGACGGCCTCAAATGCGGAAGTTTACACGCCTGCGGCTGCTTTCAATGCGGCTGCTTTGTCGGTGCGCTCCCAAGTAAATTCAGGTTCTTCGCGACCGAAGTGGCCGTAGGCGGCGGATTTTCCGTAAATCGGGCGCAGCAGGTCGAGCATTTGGACGATGCCTTTAGGACGCAGGTCGAAATGTTCGCGAACCAGGGCAATCAGTTTTTCTTCGCTGATTTTGCCTGTGCCGAAAGTATCGATGGAAATCGAAGTCGGTTCGGCAACGCCGATGGCGTAGGAAACTTGGATTTGGCATTGGGTTGCCAAACCGGCGGCGACGATGTTTTTCGCAACGTAGCGGCAGGCGTAAGCGGCGGAACGGTCCACTTTGGACGGGTCTTTGCCGGAGAATGCGCCGCCGCCGTGCGGAGCTGCGCCGCCGTAGGTATCGACGATGATTTTGCGGCCGGTCAGACCACAGTCGCCTTGCGGGCCGCCGATAACGAAGCGGCCGGTCGGGTTGATCAGGTATTTGGTTTCGTCGGTCAGCAGTTCAGACGGCAGAACCGGTTTGATGATGTGTTCGATCACGGCGTTTTTCAGCTCTTCGTAACCGATAGACGGATCGTGCTGGGTAGACAGGACGACGGTGTCGATGCGTTTTACTTTGCCGGTTTCGCTGTCGTAAACCACGGTCAGTTGGGCTTTGGCATCAGGGCGCAGCCAAGGCAGGCGGCCGTCTTTGCGCAATTCGCTTTGGCGTTGCATTAGGCGGTGGCTGTAATAGATGGCAAACGGCATCAGGGTAGGGGTTTCGTCGCAGGCATAGCCGAACATCAAACCTTGGTCGCCCGCGCCTTGGTTCAGGTCGATGCCTTCGCCTTCGTTTACGCCTTGGGCGATGTCCGGAGATTGTTGGTCGTAGTACACGCCGACTGCGCAGCCGTTGGCGTCAAAGCCCAGCTCGGAGGAGTTGTAGCCGATGCGTTTGATGGTTTCGCGGGCGACTTTGATGTAGTCCACTTGGGCGGTAGTAGTGATTTCGCCTGCCAATACGCACAAGCCTGTATTGACCAAGGTTTCTGCGGCGACACGCGCTTTTGGGTCTTGCGCCAAGATGGCATCCAAAATCGCATCGGATACTTGGTCGGCAACTTTATCCGGATGGCCTTCTGATACCGATTCGGAAGTAAACAGATATTCGCTCATTGCTATTCTTTCATTAAAAACAGGCTGCTGTGTTTTCAGACGGCCTTTTATTTCGGACAGCGGAAATCATAACAAAAACTCCGCTTTTTCTCTATACAAGTGAGAAATATTCGCACTTGCCTGCTGTTTCGGAATCCTGTTGCACGTTTCTTATAGGCAAAAAAATTCCCGCATTAAGCGGGTTTGGATTGCTCTAGCGAGCCACATCGGTTTTTCAACCGTCCACCTTACCTTTCCGTTTGAAAAGCAGGTTGGCATGGAATTCCCAACTCTTAATGCAGCGCGGATAGTAGCAGAAAAGCAGGTGTGCCGCAATATATTTGCCCGAAGTCTGTTTTGTTCAGACGGCCTGTTTCGTTTACAATCTGTCCACTTCATTTTGGTAAAACCTTATGCAAACGCTTGTTACCTTTGTTTTTAAATTTTTGGCCGCGCTGCCTTTGGCTTGGTTGCACAAATTAGGCAACTTGCTGGGCAGTTTGGGTTTCTGCGTGCTGTCGAAAGATCGCCGGCGTGTTTTCGAAAACATGACACTTGCCGGCTTGAACCCGACAGATGAGGCGGTGAAAAAAGTTTTCTGTGAAACGGCAAAAGGCGGCTTGGAATTGCCGGTAGCGTTTTTCAGACGGCCAGAGGAAATTGAAAACCTGTTTGTCAGTGTCAACGGTTGGGAACATGTTCAGACAGCCTTGAGCGCGGGTGAGGGTTTGCTGTTTATCACGCCGCACATCGGCAGCTATGATTTGGCGGGCCGCTACATCAGCCAGCAGCTGCCGTTTCCGCTGACGGCGATGTACAAACCGCCGAAAATCAAGGCTTTTGATGCGGTAATGCAGGCGGGGCGCGTGCGCGGTAAAGGCAAGACTGCGCCGACCAGTATTCAGGGCGTCAAACAAATCATCAAAGCGCTGCGCGGCGGCGAAGCGACCATTGTGTTGCCGGACCATGTACCGTCTCCGGAAGAAGGGGGTGACGGCGTGTGGGTGGACTTTTTCGGCAAACCTGCCTACACCATGACGTTGGCAGGCAAGCTGGCGCAAGTCAAAGGCGTGAAGGCTTTGTTTTTCTGCGGCGAGCGTTTGCCCGACGGTAAAGGCTTTGTCTTGCATATAGAGCCTTTGCGCGGCGAGTTGAACGGCGATAAGGAGAACGACGCGCGCGTGATCAATGAAAATACCGAATATTGGATACGCCGTTTTCCGGAACAATATTTGTTTATGTACAACCGCTACAAACATCCCGAAGGCGCGCCTTTCCCGCCGGAAGTATAGGCTTGCCGAATGTAAAAAACCTGCTTGGACTCAAGCAGGTTTTGTATTTGGTCGGAATGAGAGGATTCGAACCTCCGACCCCTTCGTCCCGAACGAAGTGCGCTACCGGGCTGCGCTACATTCCGAATGTGGGAAATTATAGGATAGGAGAAGCCGGTTTGTACAGAGGTCGATAAATAATTAATAATTGGCTGCCGATGGGTTTGTTTTGTTTTGGGCCGTCTGAAGCGATGTGTTTCAGACGGCCTGTGTTTTTGTTTGCCGCTTCTGCTGAAGCATTTGTCCTAATGGCATTATAATGTGGGCAATTGTTTTTTAGATTGTCTGCTATGTTTTATCTTTATCAGTCCGACCGTTTGGAAGCGCTTGCCGAAATGTGCGCGCATATTCATCAGACCTTGCCCTTGGATTCTGTATTGGCGCAGGAAGAAGTGGTGGTGCAGAGCCAGGGGATGCGGCGGTATCTGAATGTGTTTTTTGCGCGCAAACTCGGCGTGGCGGCGAATTTGAAGTTCAGCCTGCCGGCCGGTTTGGCGTGGCAGCTGATGCGTAAATTGGTTCCCGATGTGCCGCCGCTCAGCCCGTTTTCGCCTGAGGTCATGCGTTGGCGTTTGCTGGATTTGTTCCGCAGCGAAGCGTTTCAGACGGCCCCGGAATACGAAAACGTGCGCTTGAAGCTGGAAAGTTATTTGCATAGCTCGGCCTCGGCGGATTATCAGCTTGCCGGACAGATGGCGGATATTTTCGACCAATATTTGGTGTACCGCCCGGATTGGATTGATGCGTGGCAGGCTGGGAAGCTGCTGGGTTTGGGCGATGATGAGGATTGGCAGGCGCGGCTGTGGCGTTATTTGGATGATGGCAGCCAATCTGCGCCGCACCGCGTGGCCTTGTGGGAAAAGCTGTTGGCGCAGTTGGATAAATCGGTCTTGCCGCAAAGGTTGTTTGTATTCGGCATTTCGACAATGGCGCCGATGTATCTGCAACTGCTGCATCAAATTTCCAAGCATTGCGATGTGTTTGTGTTTGCACTCAATCCGAGCAGCCAATATTGGGGCGAGGTCATCGACGAGGCGCAGATTTTGAAAAGGGGCGATGAGGCGGATTTGTCGCAGGCAGGGCATCCGCTGTTGGCTTCTTTGGGCAAGCAGGGGCGCGATTTCTTTGATTTTCTGTCGGAAGTGGAAACCGAGCAGGATATTCAGGTTTATGAAGAAGGAAAAGACGATACCTTGTTGCATTGCCTGCAAAACGATATCCAAAACTTAATCATGCCGTCTGAACGCTTATATCAACAGGAAGAAGGCGAAGCAGGCGCGCAGCCGGCTTTGGTTCAGGTTCACGATGCGGACGGCAATCCAGTGTGTGTCGAGCCGGACAAGCTGTTGAATGACGGCTCCGTCAAAATCGTTGCGGCACACAGCCCTTTGCGCGAATTGCAGATTTTGAAAGAAGAGCTGTCGCTGGTGTTGCAAAATAATCCCGATTGGCAACCGCACGATATTGCCGTGTTAACACCGAACATCGAGCCGTACAGTCCGTTTATCGAAGCCGTTTTTGGACAGGAGCATGCAGGCAGTCAGGCTTTGCCGTATTCGATTTCGGATGTGAAGCTCAGCCGCCGTCAGCCGTTGCTGTATGCTTTGGCTCAAACTTTGGACTTGCTGGAGAGCCGGTTTGAAGTGGACAAGGTTTTGCCTTTGCTGGAAAGCCGGTTGGTGCTGCAACGCTTCGGTTTGAGCGAGGAAGATGTGCCGCTGCTGCATGAGACTGTTGCAGGATTGAATGTGCATTGGGGTTTGGATCAAACCATGCGCGAGGGCAAAGACAACCTCTTTACTTGGCAGCAGGCGATAGAGCGTTTGACCTTGGGCTGGATGCTGCCTGAAGGCAGCAACGGCATGTGGCAGGGCGTGAGTGCGTGGCATAGCAACGTCAACCAGTTGGACGTGTTCAGCGGTTTTGCCGAATTTATCCGTACTTTGGCCGATATGGCGGCGCAATGGCAAGAGCCTGCCGATGTGGAAAGTTGGGTGCAGCGTTGCCGTGATTTACTGGAGAAACTGTTTGCTCCGGATATGGACGACCAATACGCCAAGCAGCAGTTCGAGCAGTCTTTGGCGAAATGGCAGGAAGAGGCGCAGTTGGCCGAATTTGACGGATTGTTGCCGTGTGAAACCGTTATCCGCCATATCCGCCGCTTCTTGGACAGCGAAAGCCAAGCCGGATTTTTGAGCGGCGGCATCACTTTTTGCAGTATGGTGCCGATGCGCAGCCTGCCGTTTAAAATGGTTTGCCTGTTGGGTTTGAATGACGGCGATTTTCCACGCAATACCAAAGCGGCGGTGTTCGACCTGATTGCCAAACATCCGAAAAAAGGCGACCGTGCCCGCCGCGACGACGACCGTTATCTCTTCCTCGAAGCCTTAATTAGCGCACGCGAAATGCTGTATTTGTCTTATATCGGCCGCGATATACGCAATGATGCCGAGTTTGCGCCGTCTTCGTTAATCAGCGAGCTGCTGGATACCATTGCCGCCATGACAGGGAAAAGCGGGCGCGAGTTGACGGAGAAATGGGTGAAATATCATCCGTTGCAGGCCTTTTCACGCCGTTATTTCCAAAAGGACGCGCTTTCAGACGGCCTCTTCAGTACGCGCCAAGATTACGCTGATGCGTTGAACCAACCGCAAGCGGAAGCGCAGCCGTTTTTCCTTGAGGTATTAAGTCAGGAAGAGCCGGACAAGACCATTCATCAAGACGAGCTCATCAGTTTTTGGCGCAACCCTGTCAAAGTTTGGCTGAAGAAAAATTTAAGCTGGGATCAGCCGTATCTGGACGGCGCATGGGAGTCTGCCGAACCGTTTGAGCCGCAACATGGAGGTCGGATTGCCGATGCCTATTTGGATGCGCGGCGCAAAGGGGAAGATTTTGAAGATACGGCCATTCGGCTGAATGTAGAAAGTCTGATGCCGGTAGGCGAGTTGGGCGGTTTGTGGCAGAAGCAGTATCAGATATCTGCGAAAAACGTGGATGCCGAGTTGATACGCAGCAACAAAAGGCCGTCTGAACCTTATGAAGAATCCTTTGACGACTTGGTGTTACAAGGCACCATCGGCAATCTTTACGAATGCGGCCGCATTGTGTTCCTAAACCAAAAAGACAATGCACCCAACCGCATTGCTCGTTTATTGGAGCATTTGATTTTTTGCGCCATTGCCCCTAAATCCGTTGCAAACCGACAAACCTATATGGTCAGCTTGGGGCAGACCGAAACCTATGCCGCCATCGAGCAACAAACAGCAAAAGAACTTTTGAAAGAATGGCTGGTATATTTCCGAATCGGACAAAATACCCCCTTGTCATTTTTTGCCAAAACCAGTCTTGCCGCTGCGGAGGAGTACAACAAGAAAGAGGATTGGGATACTGCCTTGAGAAAAGCCTATGATGTTTTTAACGGCAATAAAATGAGCAAAGCGCAGAAAGAATATACCGAAGTGAAGCTGGTGTTTGGTCATTCGGAAGAATCGCCTCTTGATGAGCCGTTATTTGAAAACCTTGTCGTCAATCTGCTTGTGCCGCTTTTGACTGGCGTGGCAGGGAAAACCGATACAACAGAACAGGAGTGAAGCATGGCCAATTATGCAGAATATTTGGATTTTGATACTGAAGAAGACAAATTGAAACAGCAGCAACTCTATCAGGCAACCGAGCTGTCGGCGCAAACGGTAGCGGCGGTTGAAAAGATCAGCCGTCCGCAAAACTGGCTGCTTGCCGCTGCGCCATATTGCCCTGATTGCCGCGTGTTTGTGCCATTTATTCAAAAAATGGCGGAGTTGAACCCCAATATCCGCGTCAACTATATTGCCCGAAACGATTTTGACGACAGCAGTCGTTTTGAGAATCCGCGCCAACAGGAAATCGTCCGCGCCAATCAAAAAATTCCTGCGCTGTTTTTGATGGGTCGTGAAGAGGAAGGGCCTGTGTTTAACGAGTTTCCGCAAGTGGTGTTAAACCAAATTGCGGCAGATGAAACCCGTCGCACAGAATTGCGCGATGCGTACCGTGCAGGCGAGTTTAATGCCGATATTGAGGCTCAGATTGTAGCGGCGTTGGCATGGGCAGAGCAGCGTTGTTGACAGATATTGCTGGTGTGTACAGCCATGTTTTGAACCGCTTTGATATTTTGTTTCGTAATAAAAAGGCCGTCTGAAAAGATTTCAGACGGCCTTTTTTTAATGCTTAACGCTTTATCAAATCTCGATTTTATTCGGCGTAAAGGTTTGCCATTTATTGCAGGCTGGGCAGTGCCAGAAGAAGACTTGGGATTTGAAGTGGCAGTTGCGGCAGCGGTACATAACGCTTTTTTGCAGCTGGCGGCCGATAATGGAACGAATCATATCGGTATCGGCTTTCCACTCCGGATTCATACTGCTGAGTTTCAAGCCAAGCAGGCGGTACACGCCGTTGAGATCAGGTTTTTGACGGACGAGTTCGACAGCGATTTGCGCCGCTTCGGTTTCGCCTTTGAGCAGTAGGGCCTTCTCGTAGATGACGTTGATCAGGTCAAGATCGGGGAAGGTTTGCATATAGCCGATAAGGCGGTTGAGGCCTTCTTCCTGCTTGCCTTGCGCGGCATAGGCTTCATAGAGTTTCTCGCCGACCATGCTCAGATAGGCGTGGTTTTGCTGCTCGATGGCGGAATACGCTTCCACTGCGGCAGGGAAATTGCCCTGACGGTATTCGATGTCGCCAAGAATGATGTTGGCACGCGTACATTTTTTGTTGGCTTCGAGTGCTTTGCCGATGTTGTATCGGGCGGTGTCGAAGTTGGATTTAAACAGCGCGGCTTGGGCGATTTCGCAATAGAACTGGGCGATTTCAAACTGGTAGGTCTGTTCGTCATGGCTCAAGAGTTGCGCCATTTCGATGGCTTTTTCCCAGTCGCGGTCTTGTTGGTAGATGCTCAAAAGGTGTTGGCGGGCTTCGCGTGCCATATCGCCTTCCTGCAAACCGAGGAAGATTTGTTCGGCACGGTCCACCAAGCCTGCGCTTTGGTAGTTTTGCGCCAATTCAAAAAGCACGCGCGCGCGTTTTTCGTTGACGGTGTCAGGCGAATCGAGCAGGGCGCGGTGCATATTGATGGCTTTGTCGTTTTCGCCGCGTTGGCGGTAGAGCTTGCCTAAGGTCAGGTTCAAGTCGTATGACTGCGGCTGCTGGTCGATGACTTCTGCCAATTCGCGTGCGGCGCGGCCGCTGTTGCGGTCAACGAGGGCGTCAAGGCTTTTGTAAAACCCTGCCGGTATGCTTTTGGCCTGTTTTAGGACGGTCTTCATATCGACACGCGCGGCAAACCAGCCCATAGCGAAGAAAACGGGGAGGAGGACGATGGGTAGTAAGATGACCCACAATTCGTTGTCCATGGTATTCCTTTATTGATTGGTGGCGTTACGCTTTGGGAGCGGTGTCGGAAGCCGTTGCCGGTGTTTCGGTTTTGACCGGAGTCAGGTCTTTTTCGGAAATGTGGGCGTATTTTTTCACTTCGGCACGCAGGCGGTTGTTTTCGCTGCGCAGGGTCAGCAGACGGCCGAAGAGGGCAAACATACCGAACACGATGCCGATAATAAAGGCACCGAAAAGCACGACAATCAGCGGCAGATTGACGTTTTGGCCGGGCAGGTAGAAGAAGGATACGGTGTGGGTATTGGTGATGGCCAGCAGGAGGAAAACAAGAAGAATCAGGATTTTGATGATGGTATAGATGAGTTTCATGGGTTGCTCCGGGTGGGCCGCGGTTGGGGCAGGCCGTCTGAAAAATGGTATCAGTTTAAACGATTTGCCGGATTTCGGATAGGACGGCATGTTTCAGACGGCATGGGAAGAGTGCCTTTAATGCTGACGGGTACTTGTCAAACCCATATTGAAAGGCGTATTGTTCAGTCTTTAGTTATTATCTTACAAATCAGAATAAGAAAGGCAATCATCATGAGCAGACCAGTCCCAGCCGTATTCGGCAGCGTTTTCCACGCTGAAATGCCCGTTATCGCTTATCGTGAAGGTAAATGGCAACCGGTAGAATGGCAATCTTCCAAAGACCTGACACTCGCCCCGGGCGCACACGCCCTGCATTACGGCAGCGAATGTTTTGAAGGTTTGAAGGCATTCCGTCAGGCAAACGGCAAAATCGTGATGTTCCGCCCGACCGCCAATATCGCGCGCATGCAGCAAAGCGCAGATATTCTGCACCTGCCGCGTCCTGAAACGGAAGCTTATTTGAATGCTTTGATCGAATTGGTCAAACGCTCCGCCGAGGAAATCCCTGATGCGCCAGCCGCTTTGTACCTGCGTCCGACTTTGATCGGTACCGACCCTGTGATCGGTAAGGCCGGTTCTCCTTCCGAAACTGCTTTGCTGTACATTCTGGCTTCTCCTGTCGGCGACTATTTCAAAGCCGGTTCGCCCGTTAAAATCTTGGTGGAAACCGAACACATCCGTTGCGCCCCGCACATGGGCCGCGTGAAATGCGGCGGCAACTACGCTTCCGCCATGCCTTGGGTATTGAAAGCCAAAGCAGAGCACGGTGCAAACCAAGTATTGTTCTGCCCGAATGGCGACGTTCAGGAAACCGGCGCGTCCAACTTTATCCTGATTAACGGCGATGAAATCATTACCAAACCGTTGACCGACGAATTCTTGCACGGCGTTACCCGCGATTCCGTACTGACTGTTGCCAAAGATTTGGGCTACACCGTTACCGAACGCAACTTTACCGTTGATGAGCTGAAAGCAGCTGTGGAAAATGGCGCAGAGGCGATTCTGACCGGTACGGCTGCTGTCATTTCTCCGGTAACTTCTTTCGTGATTGATGGCAAAGAAATCGAAGTGAAGAGCCAAGAGCGCGGTTACGCAATCCGTAAGGCGATTACCGACATTCAATACGGTTTGACAGAAGACAAACACGGCTGGTTGGTCGAAGTTTGTTGAATAGAACGCATTTAATAAAAAAAAAGGCCGTCTGAAATATTTTTTCAGACGGCCTTTTTTTATTGGTTTTTAGATGGTGAAAGCAATAATAAAATACTAAATTTTGCAAATAAACGGTAGTATTTTAAGATAATCGGTATATAATGAATAGTCATGTTGTAAAAATACATATTGGAAATATCGAATTTTATTGATTTTTCGATGAAGTTAAAAACAGTTATAGATATTTATTCTGTATATTTTGTAAATTTAGTTAAATAGGGAATGCTAAAAACATATCGTGTTAGAATTTCCCTCCTTTTTGGCTTCGCGGGATTCACTCTGTCAAGTCAAAAAGGAAAAAGATGCAAGATAAAACCATTTTTATTTTGCTATAAAAATCAAAAATAACTTAACTTTGGATGAACTAATCAATTAAAAAGGGACTCTGATACATTTCCGTCAAAAATAACCGGATACATGGTGCGCGGACAGATTGCCTATAAAAGTCATCCAAGGGTTCTGTCTAAACACCATTACCGTTTCCAATTAGAAAACCGGCAGAAGGGGAAACGCTGCCGAGTTTCTCAAAGTGGCCAGCTTCAGTTTGGCCTTTATACAGGCAATTGCTGTTACGACAGAATCCGTCTTACCTCTTTATTCAATCGAACTTTTTTGTTGCACGCTTGTGCGGTGGGAAAGAACGATATTTGATACAAGGAAATACGCTGATTATGTCACATAAACTTGCTCCTCTTGGCCGTACCCATATCCGTCACGGCTCCTCAACTCCTGAAACCACTTCCAAATCATCTTCTCCGCTAAAAGAATGGATACACACTCAAAATTGGGGGGATAGTCCGTCGGTTTTTCCAGAACCCAAGCAATTAAGCGGTAAAAATACTGTAACGAGAGAGGCGGTTCATGTAGCTGAGGCAGAAAGATTGGACAGCACTTCATCATCTTCAGACGGTCTTGTGACAAAAATGCATGTCGCACGAGCCAGCGTTGCTTCTGTAAGCAGCGTTTCCAGTAAAAACACCATTGCGCCTAAAGTAACAAATAAACCTGCCGCTACCGATAAAGCAACGGCAGCCAAACCAGTCAATAAATCGATGGAAAAAGTCCTGGCTGAAAGGCAAAAAATTTACGAAGAGGCTAAAGCAAAAAAAATAGCCGAAGCCGCCGCAGCTAAAGCAAAGGCGGTTGAGCGCGCAAAAGAAGCGCATAAAGCGGCAGTCGAAAAAGCGATTGAAGAGCGTAAAGCCAAACAAGAAGCCGCCCGCAAAGAGAAAGAGGCAGAAGACAGAATTGCCGAAGGAAAAGAAACAGTTGAAATTGCGCATAAAAAGAATCTGAAGGATTCAGACGGCCATGACAAAATAGCGGGCGTTTCTTCCGGCAAAAAAGCAATCAATAGTCACGACGGACACCTCAGTTCGGGTAAAGCAAACAAAATTGACGATCATGCCGAAGGCAGGGTAAGTCTATCTGGAAAATACCGCGTGTATGAATCCAAAGAGTACGGTAATTACATCCGCGTGAATGATTTTGGTGCCGATGCACAGGGTAAGAAAGACAGCCTTCAGGCATTTAAAGCAGCTTTAGAGGCGGCGCACAAAGAAAAAGCCATGGTTTTCTTGGATGGTACTTACTATATTTCCAATCAGATTGTGATGGATAAAACCGTCTCCGGCGCGCGTGGCTTGTTTGGTTCGGGGATGGGCAAAACCAAGGTAACGTTTGATAAGGCGCAGACGGGTGTGTTCAATCCGGACACCAACCATGATGACATTCGCCAATTTGCCGGTATCTTGATTGATGGGCAAAACAATAAAACCATTGCCGACTTGTCGGTTCAATATACCAACCCTGATTTTTACCGCAAAGGCTTAAGCTATTTTGGCAAGGTAAACGGCATTTTAGTGAACGATGCGGACAATACTTTAATCAGCAAAGTAGAGGTTTCCGGTGCCAATCGTGCTGGTGTGATGTTTACGTCAACCGCTTCTTTGGAAACGGAAAAAGGTCAAAAACTGACCTTTAAAGCGCGCGTACAAAGCGGCGAAATTGATGAAAAATACGAAGCGCTGCCTTTGGGTGAAAACAACCGTATTGTTGATTCGTATCTACACCACAACCGCGTTGCCGGTGCGCTGATCGGTTTCCAACAAAACTTTATCGGCGAGGGCAACCGTTTGGATTGGAACGGCCACGAAGCGGATGGCGGGACAGGGTACGGTATGGCCGTGGCTGCCGGTAGCTACAATTACGGCATCACATACCGTAAAAACACGACCGACCATAACTACCGCAAGGGTTTGGATGTGCACGATGGTACAGGCATTGTCATTGAAAACAATGTGTTAACGGGTGACCGGCTATATGGTATTGTTGCCTACAACCGCCAGTTTTCTATGGATAAAGTCAAAATTACCGGCAATACCATTATTCAAGATCCGAGCTTCCGTTTGAATGTTGATGATGACTTGGGCAAGTACTACCACATGTATTCAGGTATTCAGGTGCAAACCAATACCCAATACAGAGATTTGCACTCGGCTGACAAAGGCTATTTTGATATAAGCGATAATGTCATTAAAAATCTGACGGTTTATCAAAACAATATTCAGACCTACGCGATTGAGTTCCGTAACCATGAAAGCAAAATGGATTACACGCTCAATATGGCAAACAACAAGATCAGCGGCGAATCCACCAAATATCTGATTGCCGTCATCAACGATACCTATGACCGCGTTTTATCTAAAAACGGCATGGGCAGCGGTACCATTACCATCAGCGGCAATGACGCCGATATCGGCAAGATCATGAAAGGCGCAGTACCGGTTTATGTGGAAGAACACCATGGTAATGTCGCTATGCATGGGGCGGTAACGATTCACAACAACAAAATTTCCGTGCGTGAAGAATCTGCCGGCTATGTCGAATTTGCTTATTTAAAGAGCAATGCTAAAGAGTACAACATCACCAATAATACATTGAAACTTGGCGGTAATTTGAATGATGCTTTGATAGACGTACACAGTACCAACCCTAAGGGTAAGGCATCTTTAAATGTGGCCAACAACAAAATCCTGACGGACATTAAAGGCAAGTTGTATGATTCATGGCTGCGCTTTGAAAATGACATCAACACGTATTCTGAAGGCAATAGCCATAACGGCGCAGCACTGAAAAAAGTGAATACGACCGACAGTAAAGTGGCATTGAGCGATATTTTGTCAGAAGCCAACCATATTGTTGAAACGACTAAAGAGACTGTGTATCACCATACTCAGAACGTGTATACATCAGGAGTGGAAGAACATCATACAACGACAGGGATTTTGTAAGTTGTTGAAGTCGTAATCTTTATGTTTTAAATATTGATAAATAAAAAAAGGCCGTCTGAAAATTTTCAGACGGCCTTTTCATCTAACTCACATTATTTAGCCAGTTCGGCACGCAATTTGTGGGTTACGTTCATCATCACTTGGAGTTGTTCCAGAGTTTCTTTCCAGCCACGTGTTTTCAGGCCGCAGTCTGGGTTTACCCACAGACGTTCAACCGGTACAACCTCGATGGCTTTGCGCAACAGGTGCTCAACTTCAGCTTCAGTCGGTACGCGTGGGCTGTGGATGTCGTAAACGCCCGGGCCGATGTCGTTCGGGTATTTGAACTCGCCGAATGCAGTCAAGAGCTCCATGTCGGAACGTGAAGTTTCGATGGTGATGACGTCAGCATCCATAGCGGCGATGGCAGGCAGGATGTCGTTGAACTCAGAGTAGCACATATGAGTGTGGATTTGGGTGCTGTCTTCGCAACCGGTAGAGGACAGGCGGAACGATTCGCCGGCCCAGTTCAGGTAGGCATCCCAATCGGCACGTTTCAAAGGCAGACCTTCGCGGATGGCAGGTTCGTCGATTTGGATGACTTTGATGCCTGCTTTTTCCAGATCCAATACTTCGTCGTTCAGGGCCAGTGCGATTTGTTTGCACACGGTAGAGCGAGGAATATCGTTGCGGACGAAAGACCATTGCAGAATGGTGACAGGGCCGGTCAACATACCTTTCATCGGGCGTTTGGTCAGGCTTTGCGCGTAAGTAGACCAAGCGACAGTCATGGCTTCAGGACGGCTTACGTCACCGAAGATGATAGGTGGTTTCACGCAGCGTGAGCCGTAGCTTTGTACCCAGCCGTATTGGGTGAATGCAAAACCGCTCAACAATTCGCCGAAGTATTCGACCATGTCGTTACGCTCGGCTTCGCCGTGTACCAGTACGTCCAAGTCCAGTTTTTCTTGTTCTTCAACCACCAAGGCGATTTCTTTTTTCATCGCGGCTTCGTAATCAGCGGCAGACAGTTCGCCTTTTTTGAAGGCTGCGCGTGCTTGGCGGATTTCGGTAGTTTGTGGGAAAGAACCGATGTTGGTAGTCGGTAGCAGAGGCAGGTTCAACCATGCTTGTTGCGCTTTGATACGGTCGGCAAATGGAGATTTGCGTTGGTCCGCGTTGGCAGGCAAATCGGCCAGGCGTTTGGCAACGTCTGCACGGTTGATTTCGCTGCTGTTGGCACGGGAGTCGGCAGCAGCTTGGCTGGCGGCGAGTTCTTCGGCAACGGAATCACGGCCTTCGTTCAATGCGGCTTTCAGAACGCGCAATTCTTGGGTTTTTTGCAGGGTGAATGCCAACCAAGAGTACAGGTCAGGTTTGTTGGCTTTCAGTTTTTCTTCAACTGACAAGTCAAATGGAGTGTGCAGCAGAGAGCAAGAGCTAGAAATCCACAAACGGTCGCCCAGTTTGGCTTGCAGAGGCTCGACAGTTTCCAAAACTTTGTTCAGGTTGGCACGCCAAATATTGCGGCCGTCGATAACGCCGGCAGACAGAACTTTGTCGTAGTCGGCAAATGCGTCCAGTTGTTCAGGAGCGCGTACCAAGTCGATGTGCAGGCCGTCAACAGGCAGGGATTTCAGCAAAGCAGCGTGTTCGGCAACAGAACCGAAGTAAGTGCTCAACAGGATTTTGGCGTTTACTTTGCTCAAAGTGGCGTAAACGTCTTTGTAGGCTTCTACCCATTCTTTAGGCAGGTCAACAGCCAAAGCTGGCTCGTCGATTTGAATCCATTCGGCACCGGCTTCAACCAAAGCGTTCAGGATTTCAACGTAAACAGGCAACAGTTTAGGCAACAGGCTCAGACGGTCGAATTCGACAGCGCCTTTTTCTTTACCTACCCACAGGAAAGTCAATGGGCCGACGATGGTCGGTTTGGCTTTCAGGCCCAAAGCTTGGGCTTCTTGCAGTTGTTGAACGTAGTGTTTGGCGTTGGCTTTGAATTCGGTATCGGCGTGGAATTCAGGCACCAAGTAGTGGTAGTTGGTGTCGAACCATTTGGTCATTTCGATAGCGAATTGGTCTTTGTTACCACGGGCCAGTTGGAAGAATTGTTCCAAAGACAGGTTTTGGCTGTCGAAGCCGAAACGGGCAGGGATGGCACCGGTGGCAACTTGCAGGTCGAGGATGTGATCGTAGAAAGTGAAATCGCCTACGGCAACGTAATCAGCGTTGGCAGCAGCTTGGTGTTTCCAGTTTTTCTCGCGCAAGTCTTTAGCAACAGCCAGCAATTCTTGCTCGCTGATTTCTTTGCGCCAGTATTTTTCTTGTGCGAATTTCAATTCGCGGAAGGCACCGACGCGCGGGAAGCCTGAAAAATGTAATGTTGTCATGTTAACTCTCCTAGTTGGAATTTTGAATCAGGCCGGTATGGCCTGAATGTTCGATATTGTAAATCAGAATGGTGAGGCCGTCTGTTTTATTAACGGGGACGTACACCCAAAATATGGCAGATGGCGTAAGTCAGTTCGCTGCGGTTGAGGGTGTAGAAGTGGAAGTCTTTGACACCTTCGCGCGAGAGGACTTTGACCATGTCGATGGCGATGCTGGCGGCAACAAGGTTGCGCGTGCCTTGGTCGTCATCCAAACCTTCGTACATTTTAGACAGCCAGCTTGGGATTTTGACGTTGGTCACTTGGGCCATTTTGGTCAATTGTTTGAAATTGGTTACGGGCAGGATGCCGGGAACAATTTCAACGTCAATGCCCATCATCACACAACGGTCGCGAAAGCGCAGATAGCTTTCCACGTCGAAGAAGAATTGGGTAATAACGTGGTTTGCGCCCGCATCGATTTTACGTTTTAGATTGATCAAGTCGGCTTGGGCGGATTTGGCTTCCGGGTGCACTTCTGGATAGGCTGCTACGGAAATATCAAAGTCGGCAACGGAGCGCAACAGTTTGACCAAATCTTCGGCATAGAAAGGTTTTTTCTCGTAGCCGGGCGGCTCGTCGCCACGCAGAGCGACAATGCGGCGGATACCGCTGTCCCAATAATCTTTGGCGATTTGGCGCAACTCGTCAGGGCTGGCGTCGATACCGGTCAGGTGGGGGGCTGCGTCAAGGCCGGTTTCTTGTTTGATGCGTTTAACGATACTGTGTGTGCGGTCGCGTTCGCCGGAGTTTGCACCGTAGGTTACGGAAACGAATTTCGGATGCAAGGTTTGCAGGCGATGGATGGAATCCCACAGCATGGTTTCCATTTGTTCGTTTTTCGGCGGGAAAAATTCGAACGAAACATTGATGTCGCCTTTCAAATCAGAAAGGCTGTTGTTTAAAGCAGCGATTTCTCGAGCGTGATTCATGGTTATGCACCTTCTGCATATCTTTTATTTGTTGTCAGGCTGCATAATAAATTTGAGGTTGGTATGAGTCAATTTCGAAATTTTCCGAAATTGTATGAATAGATTTAATAAAGACCTCAGGCCGTCTGAAAAACAGCCTGAGGTCTTGTTTGATAGGGAAGGGAGGAAAGATTATTCTGTTTCATCTATCCATGCTTGTTGCACGGCTTCGAGAATACGCTCGCCGCAACGCGCCGGATCATCGTCAAATTCAGGCAGAGCCATAATCAAATCACGCAGTTGGGTAAAACGCACGGTTTTCGGGTCGATGCTGTCGCCGTGTAAGTCGTAGAGTTCTTCGGCGATGCGTTGGGTATCTGTCCATTTCATGATGTGTTCCTTTATTGGGTTTCGACTATTGCCAATTATTTTAATCAAGAAGAAGTCGGACTGCCAGATTGTTTTACGGAAGATAGGCAGGTAAATGATGACGCTATTTTTTAACAAAATAGCATAGTTGCGTTAAAATACGGCAAGACACTTAAAATTCACGGCATATTCCCTTTGAATCTGCCGTTTTATACTTTCTATTCCGTTTTGAATGATTTGGTTTCCATGCAAAATTTACATTTCGCTATGCAACCAAATTTTTTGGAACGGCTCTTAAGACAATCCATCGCTTAAAAATAAAAGGAAAAAAGATGAATAACGCGCTCAACGCCAAGCTGTCCAAACTGATTTACGCGCTCGCTTCCGATGATTCGGAGTATCTGTCCAAAGCAGGTGCATTCGACCGTTTGCTGTTGTTGGTTCGCGAGTTTTATCGGATGCTGGACGAAACAGAAGGTTTGAAGCAGCTGGTGTTCCGTCTGTATTACGGCAAACACTATGGCTTGATTAAACTGGATGCTGCTTCACCCAACGACGATGCAGGCGCATTGAGGTTGAAACGTTGGATGGTTTATTCGCGCATCGCAGAGCGTATCGAAAATTGCGGCAAGCATTTGTCGGTCGTGCTTGAAGATGCGGTGTTGGAAAATGGCGCGGACAAATCGCGTTATATAGATGAAGCCAATGCCATTATCGAGCGTTTCGGTTTGGTAAGGGATGAGGCTGCACTTTCAGCTATCGAGGCAGAGGAAGCGTTGAAGGCAGAGGCTGAACTGCCGACAGTAAACAAATCTCAGAACGCTGCTCCCCGTTATAACGGCAATCTGCATCAAATCAGAATGCAAGAAAAAATTGAAAATTACTCCGCTACGCAGAAAGTGGCCTCCATGCAAATTTCGCGTATGCGTTTTATTTTCCCTCATATCAAATAGTTTGCCGCATAAGCAACAGGCCGTCTGAAAACCATGAATTTGTGGTTTCAGACGGCCTTTTTTTCAACTTTGTTTTAATGGTCTTCACGTGCATGGTTGATCGTATATTTGGGAATTTCTACGACCAAATCTTCATCGGCAACAACTGCCTGACAGCTCAAGCGTGAATCGGCTTCCAAGCCCCATGCCTGGTCGAGCAGGTCTTCTTCCAGTTCACTCGGCTCTTCCAAGCTGTCAAAACCTTTGCGGATAATCACGTGGCAGGTAGTGCAGGCGCAGGATTTTTCGCAAGCATGATCGACTTCGATGTCGTGGTCGAGCAGTACGTCAAGGACGGTTTGGCCTTCCGGTGCATCTTCGATAACCGCGCCTTCAGGGCATAATGTCGCGTGTGGGAGTACGGTAATTTTTGGCATTTTTATTGTCTCGGTTGTTTAAGAGTGGTTGTGGTTAAAGTGGTTTCAGACGGCCTTGGATATTCAATATTCAGGCTGTCTGAAAAATGGGTTTATAACATGATGCCTTTACTTCTTAAATTTTCCAAACACTCGTCCAGATAAGCATCATCATGTTCGGCATAAATCGGCAAAGTGGATGCTTCAATCACGTGCGAATGGTATGGGGCAGCGGCTTTGCCGCGATATAGTGGGTCTTTCCATAAAACATCCGGTTTGTAACCGCGCTTTTCCATCTCTTCCATAATCAATACGTGATACAGGTAGAGTTTGTAGGGTGAGTGGGTAAAAACGTAATTAACCGTCGCATGCGGTCTGCCCCAGCCCGCTCCGCGTAAAGCAGCGCATTCACGGTGTTGCCCCAAAAGCTGGGCGCGGGGGAGTAGGGGGATAAGGGTTTGGTGCCAGAGTCGCATAAAAGAAATCGTTTCAGTTTTTGGATATTTAGATAGACGACCTTTGTATCTTCCGAGGCCGTCTGAAACTGTTTAGGCATCAAATATTATCAACGCTTTGCCCTGTTAACGCGCGTTGGATGTTGCGGTTCATGCGCTTGGCGGCGAAGTTGTCGGTGCTGTGGCTGAGTTTGGCAACGGCGGCACGGATGTCTTCGGCTTTGCCGTCTTTCAGATGGCCTTGCAAGTTGGCGATGTCTTGTTGAATCTGTTGCAATTCTTCAGCTTCCAATAAATCGCTATCCAATTCAAGAGCAGCGTTGACGGCGTCGGTCAGGCTTTCGGCTTCGACTACGGCTTCGGCTCGGGCGCGGGCTGCCATGTCTTCGGCAGCGTTGCTCATGCTGTCTTTGAGCATTTGGGTGATGGTGCTGTCGTCCAAACCGTAGGAAGGTTTAACTTCGATTTGCGCCTGTGCGCCGGTGCTTTGCTCTTGTGCAGAAACGGACAGCAAGCCGTCGGCGTCAACTTGGAAGGTTACGCGGATACGCGCTGCGCCTGCAGCCATGGGCGGAATGCCGCGCAGGGTGAATTTGGCAAGGCTGCGGCAGTCGGAAACGAGTTCGCGCTCGCCTTGTACGACGTGTATCGTCATGGCAGTCTGACCGTCTTTGAAGGTGGTGAAGTCCTGCGCGCGCGCGGTGGGGATGGTAGAGTTGCGCGGGATGATTTTTTCGGCAAGACCGCCGTATGTTTCTAATCCGAGTGACAAAGGTGTAACGTCAAGTAGCAGCCATTCGCCGTCGGTTTTGTTACCCGCAAGGACGTTTGCTTGTATGGCGGCGCCGAGTGCAACCACTTCGTCTGGGTTGAGGTTGTTCAACGGAGTTTGTCCAAAGAAGGTGGCGACCGCTTGTTGAACATGCAACATGCGGGTCGAACCGCCGACCATAATCACGCCTTTAATGTCGGCTTTGGTCACGCCTGCGTCTTTCAGTGCTTGTTTGACCGGCTCTATGGTTTTTTGCACCAGATTTTGGGTCAGATTGTGAAACTCTTGGCGGGTAATGACGGTATGAACTTTATGGCCGTCTGAAAGTGTGGTCTCGATGACGGCTTCGGTTTGAGTGGTCAGTTTTTCTTTGGCAGTGCGGACAAGGGAAAGTAGAAGTTGACTGTCTTGTTCGTTGAGTTTGGAAAGGTCGTTTTGTTCGAGCAGGTGGCAGAATAAACGATGGTCGAAGTCGTCGCCGCCCAATGCGCTGTTGCCACCGGTGGCTTTTACTTCAAACAGGCCTTTGGTTAGTTGCAATACGGATACGTCGAATGTACCGCCGCCCAAGTCGTAAACGACAAACGTGCCTTCTGATGCGTTATCCAGTCCGTAGGCGATTGCGGCGGCTGTTGGCTCATTGAGGAGGCGCAATACATTCAAGCCTGCCAAGCGTGCGGCATCTTTGGTGGCTTGACGTTGAGCATCGTCGAAATAGGCAGGAACGGTAATGACGGCGCCAACCAAATCGCCGCCCAATGTTTCTTCGGCGCGCAATTTGAGGGCTTTGAGGATTTCTGCCGATACTTCGATAGGCGTTTTCGCACCTTGACGGGTGTTTAATTCGACCACGCGCTCATTGGGGGTAAATTGATAGGGCAGGTATTGCGCATCTTGTGTAAGGTCAGTAAGGGTGCGGCCGATCAGGCGTTTGGCGGAGCTGACCGTATTCAGAGGATCAGTTTTTTGTGCGGAAAGGGCGTTTTTGCCGACTTCGACTCCGCCATCCAAATAACGGACAACTGAAGGTAGGGTGGTGCGGCCGTCTGAATCGGGCAGGCAGACTGCGCTGCCGCTGCGTACGGTGGCTACCAAGCTGTTGGTTGTGCCTAAATCAATGCCTACGGCGAGGCGGTGTTGATGGGGGGCGGCGGACATGCCGGGTTCGGAAATCTGCAAAAGAGCCATGATTGTGTGCCTTCTGATGCTGTATTTATTAGGATGGGGCAGATTTTAGCAGATTTTTGGCAGATAGTTGAGTGGATTGCTAGGAAATAACCATAAGGCCTAATGTTGTTTT
The DNA here is from genome assembly GCF_946902045.1 of Neisseria sp. Marseille-Q5346. The sequence goes on from NZ_OX336253.1 coordinate 1,851,188, forward strand.
TTGATTGAAAAGAAAGTGGATTTTGAATCCGGACTTGTATTTTTTAAGAAATGCGGATAAAATTCAGCCTCTTTGCCTTGCCTTTTACTTCGCATGGTGAAAGGCTGTTTTTAATCATCCATAAGGAGATAACATGCGTCATTACGAGATCGTGTTTATCGTTCATCCTGATCAAAGCGAGCAAGTGCCTGCTATGGTTGAGCGTTACAAAACCATGATTACTGAAGCCAACGGTAAAATCCACCGTTTGGAAGACTGGGGCCGTCGTCAATTGGCTTACCCCATCAACAAAATCCACAAAGCACACTATGTTTTGATGAATATCGAAACTACTCCCGAAGTGGTTGAAGAGTTGGAAACTGCTTTCCGCTTCAATGATGCCGTACTGCGTCACCTGACCATCAAAACAAAACACGCTGTAACTGAAGCTTCCCCAATGCTGGGCGGCGAAAAAGCAAAAAACTTGCTGAACGGTGCAGCTGAAGAAGTTGCAGCAGCTGAATAAGATTGAACAATCTGATTAAGCTTACCGCCCGTATCTTGCAGGTTCAGCCTTTGAGATATACGCCGGCAGGAATCCCTGTTTTAGATGTTGTGTTACAACATGAATCTTGGCAGGAAGAAAACGGACAAAAATGTCTGGTCAAATTTGAAATTCCTGCGCGGATTTTAGGTAAGCAGGCTGAGGAATGGCAGTATCGGCAAGATGCCGTCATCGAGTCGGAAGGTTTTTTGGCGCAACGCAGCCAACGCTTCCCAAAGCCGGTACTACGCATACAGAACATTAAAGAATATAAAGGTTAAACGACAATGGCTCGTCAATCATTCAAACGTAGAAAATTCTGCCGCTTTACGGCTGAAAAAATCCAAGAAGTTGATTACAAACAAGTTGATTTGTTGAAAGACTTCATCTCTGAAAACGGCAAAATTATCCCTGCCCGCATTACTGGTACTAAAGCACACTACCAACGTCAGTTGGCTACTGCTGTGAAACGTGCCCGTTTCCTGGCTCTGTTGCCTTACACCGATCAACACAAATAATTTTGGAGTTTAAATCATGCAAATTATTCTGTTAGAAAAAATCGGCGGTCTGGGTAACTTGGGTGACATCGTTACCGTTAAAAACGGTTACGCACGCAACTTCCTGATCCCTGCCGGTAAAGCAAAACGTGCAACCGAAGCCAACATGAAAGAATTCGAAGCACGCCGCGCTGAATTGGAAGCCAAACAAGCTGAAATCTTGGCTGATGCTAAAGCACGTCAAGAAAAACTGGAAGGCCAAACCATTACTGTTGCTCAAAAAGCCGGTGTTGATGGTCGTCTGTTCGGTTCTGTTACCAATGCTGACATCGCTGAAGCGATTGTTGCTGCCGGTATCCAAGCTGCTAAAGCAAACGTACGTCTGCCTAATGGCCCATTGAAAGCTGTTGGCGAATACGAAGTTGAAGTGGCTCTGCACACTGACGCTGTTGCTAAAATTACCGTTGCTGTTGTTGCAGCCGCTGAGTAATTGATTCATTCAAGGCCGTCTGAAAATCAAGGGTTTCCTTGGATTTCAGACGGCCTTGTTTATGTGCTTGAGCCGAAGCAAATAGGTGTCGAGTTGTCTATATTTTTGGCTGATTAAAAAGTATGGCGGTTGGCATAGAGAGATGATGTGTTAGACGAATATTCTTTCGTATTCGGATTTATCATAGTATTTAATAAAGAGATTATTTATGAATAAAATCAAAATCTTTGGGATGGGTCTGGCTGCTTTGGCTCTGGCTTCATGCGGCACTCCGCAAAAGCCTGCTGTTGATACGGCAAAACCGGTTGAGCCTGTTTCCTCTGCAAAACGACCTGTATTTGATGCTGCGGCTGAATCTGTTGCCAGCAGCGGTTTTAATGAAAACGTCAATGTTCAGCAGTTTATCCAATATGAAGTGAAAAACCGCCGTTTCAGTGCGGAAGAGTTGCGTAACTTCTTCAATGGCGTGGTGTATAAAGGCAACATTATTACCATTATGTACCGCCCAAGCACTTCGCGTCCTTGGTATGAGTTCCGTACCGGTAACTCCGGTGCGACCAAATTTAATGGTGGCAGACAATTCTATGCGGCAAACCGTGCTGTAATTGATGATGTGGCACGCAAATACGGCGTACCTGCGGAATTGATTGTGGCGATTCTTGGTATTGAAACCAATTATGGCAAAAATACGGGTAGCTTCCGCGTTGCCGATGCTTTGAGTACATTGGCCTTTGATTACCCCCGCCGTGCCGAATTTTTCCAAAACGAATTGAGCGAACTTTTGCTGATGGCAAAAGAAGAAAAAGAAAATATCTTTGACTTCAAAGGCAGCTATGCCGGCGCGATGGGCATGCCGCAATTTATGCCTTCAAGCTACCGTAAATGGGCGGTGGACTATGATGGTGATGGTCATCGCGATATTTGGAATAATGTCGGCGATGTGGCGGCTTCTGTCGCCAATTATATGAAACAGCATGGCTGGCAGCTCGGCGGTAAGATGGTTGTGCCGGTAAGTCTGTCGATTACTCCGCACTTGCAGGCGATTATCGATGAGAAAACTGCCTTGACGCGCACTGTCGCAGATTTCAAAGCTTTGGGTGTCGTGCCTCAAGCTGCTGTTGCGGATAATGAAAAGGCTGTATTGTATGCTTTGGAAACCAGCCCGGGCGTATTTGAATACTATTTGGGCCTGAATAACTTCTACACGGTATGGCAATATAACCACAGCCGCATGTATGTAACAGCGGTACGCGATATTGCGAATGCAATCAATAACAATGGTCTGTAAGCCATAAGAGAACCACCCTTCGGGGTGGTTTTTGGATATTGAGGATTTGTAAGGGGATTAAGCCATCAGTCTGATTTTCATGGCGTAACGTTTTTTACTGTGCCCTGAAACAAATTGTCCGCCTCGGGCAGGGGATAAAAACGCATTGCCTTCTGCGGTTGGTTCTGCACAAGTATATTGGCCGTTTCGATCGCTCCAGAGTGCGTACACAGGCAGATTGTGGGTGCGGATATCTAGTTTCAAGCCGTCAAATGCAACGTGTGCATCCTGGTCGGAGGAAACAAATTCGGTATGGGAGATATAGTCGGCATCGTATGGTGCGCCGTTGAAATCAAATTGTGTGCCGGCAGCGGTAAAGTAGGGGTGGAATCCTGGGGACGTGCGGACGGGCGATTCGCCGTAATTGCAGACGGTCAGGATGGCAATGGCTTCATTTTCGTTAGGTAGGCTGTAATCGAGCAACCATTCGACGTGTTCATAGCCTTTTTCTGTGCTGATTAATTTCAAGCCGATATCCGATTCATTTTGATGACGGATTTCCCAGTCTGAAGTTCTGCCGAAACCATGTTGGGCCAGATGATTTTTGCTGTCCGGTCCGAATTGGGGTAAGCAAACGTGCATGCCGCCGCGTAATTTTGTATCATCGCCCACGTGGACGCTGGTTTTCGGAAATAAGACTTCCCGTCCTTTTAGAATCAGGGAGTCAATATATCCGCCTATTGTATTGACTTGCATAGTGGCTGATTTGTTGTGTAGTATGATTTCAGTCATAATGATTTAAGTTTCAAATTGTTTATCATTTATGTAGTATTATAACATTACGATGACATGCTGTCGCTGTCGGCTTGATAGAAAATCCTTAATAAAAATCAAAAAAATGCTAGAATATATGCCATTTTCTGAGGCCGTCTGAAAAGCGGATAATTCTTTTCAGACGGCCTTCCGATTTATTTCCCGTAGAGAAACAACATGGCTTATCAAGTTCTTGCACGAAAATGGCGCCCGAAAACCTTTGCCGATTTGGTCGGTCAGGAACACGTCGTCAAAGCCCTGCGCAACGCGCTGGACGAAGGCCGTCTGCACCATGCCTATCTGCTGACAGGGACGCGCGGTGTGGGTAAAACCACGATTGCCAGGATTTTGGCCAAGAGTTTGAACTGCGAAAATGCCGTGCATGGCGAACCATGCGGTCAGTGTGAAAGCTGTACGCAAATCGACAGCGGCCGTTATGTGGATTTATTGGAAATCGACGCGGCATCGAATACCGGTATCGATAATATCCGCGAAGTGTTGGAAAACGCCCAATACGCGCCGACAGCGGGTAAATACAAAGTCTATATCATCGACGAAGTGCATATGCTTTCCAAAAGCGCGTTCAATGCCATGCTGAAGACTTTGGAAGAACCGCCTGAACACGTTAAATTTATTTTGGCGACCACCGATCCGCATAAAGTCCCCATTACCGTATTGAGCCGCTGTTTGCAGTTTGTTTTGCGCAACATGACAACCCAGCAGGTTGCCGAGCATTTGGCACATGTCTTGGATCGTGAAAACGTTCCTTATCAGCCACAGGCTTTGCAACTTTTAGGCCGTGCCGCCGCCGGCTCGATGCGCGATGCGTTGAGCCTTTTGGATCAGGCGATTGCCATGGGGTCGGGTAAAGTGGCCGAACAAGATGTCCGCCAAATGATCGGAGCAGTCGATAAACAATACTTGTTTGAATTGCTTGAAGGAATCATCAATCAAAACGGTGAGGCCTTGCTGGAAAAAGCTCAGGAAATGTCCGCCAGAGCGATTGGTTTTGACAGCGCATTGGCAGAATTGGCCATGTTGTTGCAACGTTTGGCTTTAATTCAAACCATTCCTTCCGCCTTGGCAAATGATGACCCTGAACGTGAAACTTTGCTGCGATTAAGTCAGGCTTTGAGTGGAGAGCAGATTCAGCTTTATTATCAATGTGCTATTCATGGCAAACAGGATTTGCCGCTGGCTCCGGACGAGTATGCCGGTTTTGTCATGACGCTTTTGCGCATGCTTGCATTTGCGCCGTTGGCCGCTTCGGGTTGTGATACGCAAAGTCAGATTGAACACACGGATTTGCATTCCGATCATCAGAAAGCTGAGGCCGAAAAAAAGCCTTTTCAGCTGCCGAAATCTGAGCCGATAGCAGCACCGGCGGTTGAGAAAGAGGCTGTTCCGACTAAACGGGATATCGTTGAAAGGCCGTCTGAAGAAACCGTTCAGCCTGTTCAGCAACAACAGGCGGATGTACCGCCTTGGGAAGACATGCTGAGCCAAGTATCGGCTGAGCCGCCTCAAACTCAAGCGGTGCAGATGCAAGAAACTGCGGAGTCATTGCCTGTTGCAAAAGTTCAGATGGCCTCTGAGCCGGAAGAATATCCGCACATGGATGAGGAAATTCCGCCTCCGTTTTTTGATGAAGCATATACATATGAAGATTCACATCATGCTAATGTGATGGAAGTACCACAGCCGGTTGCATCTGCTGAGTCTGAAGAAGAGGAGGGGGATGATGAAGAGCTTCAGTTCACTCCTTTGCCTGAGTTTAAAACAGAGAATTGGCACAGCATTATCGAACGCTTTGCCCGTAAATTAGGCGCAGCGCAGATGTTGGCGCAAAATGCGGCATGGACGAGTTATGATGCGGAAGCAGGTTTAATCATGCTGTCGTTGACGGATGAAGCCAAAGCCACTGCCAATAAAGAGCGCTTGGACAAAATCTGCCAGACGTTGAGCGAGGCATACCATCTTGGCAATTTAAGGCTGCAAACCGAGCCTTGGCAAGATGATAAAGGCTGGGAAACGCCGGTGATGCGCCGCAAACGTATTCAAGAAGAAGGGCGGCAGCAGGCGCAAGATTTTCTGGAAGCGGATACAACGGCGCAGAAAATCTTGCAAACCTTTGAAGCACAATGGCTGCCGGATTCTTTAGAGTTGGCAGGGCATTCTTAAAATACTGATATACAAGGCCGTCTGAAAGGCAATAGCGTTTTTCAGACGGCATGAGTGAAACCCATTTATTCAAACCCATAGGAGTAAAATATGTTCGGAAAAGCCGGATTAGGCGGCCTGATGAAACAGGCTCAACAAATGCAGGAAAATATGAAAAAGGCACAAGCCAAGCTGGCTGAAACCGAAGTTGAAGGCGAAGCAGGCAATGGTTTGGTAAAAGTTGTGATGACGTGTTCGCACGTTGTCCGCAAACTTGAAATCAGCCCTGATTTGATTCAAGAAGCCGCTGACGACAAAGAAATGTTGGAAGATTTGGTATTGGCCGCTATCAATGCCGCTTCTGAAAAAGCCGAAGAAACCACCAACAAAACCATGGGTGCGTTTACCCAAGGCCTGCCTGCAGGCATGGGCGACTTCTTCCGCTAAACCCGCGCCGCAAAGCAAACAAAGGTCGTCTGAAACACTAAAAATCAGTTTCAGACGGCCTTTGGATTATCTGTTTTGCAGATTGAAAAGTTATTCCGCCGTAGGTATATTGAGTGTGCCACTGCATTCAAACCCGCTCAATCAATATTATAGTGGATTAACTTTAAACCAGTACGGCGTTGCCTCGCCTTGCCGTACTATCTGTACTGTCTGCGGCTTCGTCGCCTTGTCCTGATTTAAATTTAATCCACTATAAAAACCAACCGATACACTAAACAAAATGAAACCGTCCCTTCCCATCCGCTCACTTCTTTTAAGTTGTATGTTCGCCGCAGCAAGCGTAAACAGCTTTGCCGCCGAAACCGTCATTACTTCTCCGGATAAGCAGTTCAGCGTCAAAAAAGTCTGCAACCACAAAACCCAAGAATGCTCTTTCTACGCAGGCAAAAAAGTCATCGAAAAAAATCTTCCCGAAGACAGGACAAGCTATGAATGGCTTGGCAATACCTTCGCATTAAGAACCAGCTTCGGGTCGTATGATTCCTACACCACCTTCGCCGACCGTACCCACAAGCCCCATACGCTTTCCTCCGTCATCGCCACTGACAGCAAAACGCAATGCGCCGTGACTGCAGATAATAAAGGCGTGTCTTTCTACTCGCTGTTCCATGAAAAACCGGTCAAATTCATTTCCGCAAAAGACAAAAAATTCAGCTTCATCCAAGATGTCGCCACGCTGGAATCCGTCATCGAAGCAGAATTCAAAGGCAAGAAAATACACATGACATATATGAACAAAGCCGAACGCAATGTCTCGGTCGTTTTAGATAATCCGTGTGTGAAATGATGTGCTAAATTTGATGGACAAGGCCGTCTGAAAAGATGCCGTTTGTTCAAAAAAATGAAACAGCCCGAAACCTGACTGAAAAAAGGTTACGGGCTGTTTGCACCTGTTCGCCAAACTAAGCTGGTAGGGCGTAAGGTTGCCAGTTTGGCGGATAGAGACTTTTACAAAGGTCTCATGAGGATTCAGGGCTTTCTTTGAGAAAGAACAATCGTTCCTTATTGATGTAAAAAAGCCTGAACAGCAGTTCAGGCTTTTGAAATTTGGCTCCCCGACCTGGGCTCGAACCAGGGACCTGCGGATTAACAGTCCGTCGCTCTACCGACTGAGCTATCGGGGAATGGGGCGTATTATAATGGCTGGAAAAAATGTGTCAATCCATATTTTCAAGAAAATGGTACAAAATATTTCAAATGTTTGAATGTTAAAAATATTTTGTAATCAAGTTTCACATGTTCCCCAGCCGTTTCAGACGGCCTTTAGTATTTGGCGTTAACCAATTTGCCGTTTTGGAATACTTGTTGCTGCATTACCGTGCCGTTGTAGGCGTAAGTGGTCAGCGAGCCGTTGCTTGGCGTGGCGCGGAACTGCATCAGTTGGTTGCGGCTGAGGACGTAGGGGTCCGTGCGTTTTTGGCTGTTGTCGCTGTAAAAGTCTTGGACGACATATTCGTTGTTGCGTTTGCTGATCAGTTGGCGATGGAAGCCGCCTTTGACTGCGCTGTTGCTGGGTGTGCCGTGTGCATCAAAATAGGTCACGATTTGTTCTTCTGAGATACGGATGCCGTCTGAATCCGTGCCTTTGGTGGTTTTGGTTTTATCCAAGCCGACAGGGATGTTGATGGATGTACCCAAGCCGACGTGGCGGCCGATGCTGGTGCCGACGCCTAAGCCGACGGAAACGCCGGGCGTGCCGACTGTACATGCGCTGAGTGAAGCTGCCAAAAGGGCTGGTAAGAGAACTTTTTTCATAATGTGTATCCTTGTAATAAAAAATGTTTGTAATGTGGGAAGTATAGTATTTTTGCGGGGTAGCTGGTGTTAGTATTGGTAAAAGGGCGCAAGGCCGTCTGAAAAACAAGATAGAAACGAATATATCATTCTAGTGTAGAATGTGCCGAAATAATGATTTAATAAGAATGTGAATGAATAATGAAAACTTTGAAATTTACGAAGATGCACGGCTTGGGCAATGATTTTATGGTGGTCAATGCCATCGAGCAGGACTTTGATCCGTTGGCTGCGCCGCTTGCCCAATGGGCAGACCGCTATCGCGGCGTGGGTTTTGATCAGTTTTTGGTAGTGGAGAAGCCTTCTTCTGATGCGGTCGATTTTCGGTACCGCATTTTCAATGCCGATGGTCGGGAAGTAGAGCAGTGTGGCAATGGAGCGCGTTGTTTTGCGCGTTTTGTCGCGGATAAGGGTTTGACGAATAAAACGGAAATTTTAGTCGAAACGGCCAAAGGGATTATTGTGCCGAAGCTGTTGGATAACGGTTTGGTTACCGTCAATATGGGTAAACCGCGTTTCATGCCGTCTGAAATTCCGTTTGTGCCTGCACATGGTGAAAATGAAGATGCGTTGACACATATTGTCTTGGTCGGTTTGGAGTCTGTACCGGTAAGCTGTGTGAATATGGGTAATCCGCATGCGGTGATTTTGGTTGATAATGTTGAAACCGCACCGGTGGAGCATTGGGGCGGCGCTATTGAATCACACGAGCAGTTTCCTGAACGGGTAAATGTCGGCTTTTTGCAGGTTGAAGATGAGTTGTCAGTCCGCCTGCGTGTGTTTGAACGCGGGGTAGGGGAAACTCAGGCTTGCGGCACCGGAGCGTGTGCGGCGGTGGTGGCAGGCGTGCGCAATGGTTTGCTGAAAGCGGGTGCGCCTGTGCGTGTTACTCTGCCTGGCGGCGAATTGTTTATCAGTTGGGAAGAAGGTGGCGATGTGCAAATGACCGGCCCTGCTGAAACCGTTTTCGAAGGCGAGTTGCAGTATTCATGATGGTTTCTTTGGATTTTTGGTTTGCCATTGCGTATGCTGCGGTATCGTTGGCGTTTATTTTTCGTGCGCAGCGGTTTCAATGGTTTTGGGCTGCGGTGCTGTTGTGGCTGGGGATTTCGGCACTGGGCGCGCGCCTGTTGCCCGGAATGTGGGGCTTTACGCATACAGGCCCTTTGTTCATCCCTCATTTTTACCTGACCGCCGCCAGTGTTTTCTTCTTTATTGACGATTGCAGTAAAACGGAAGACAGAAAGTTTTGGTCGGCAGGCGAATATGCCGGTTTGACCTTATTTGCCGTTTCCAATGTCGTCATGACTTTGGCTTTTGTTTTCCTGGCCTGCGCCGTTTATTTCATCTTGCCGCTGGCAGGCTCGGTTTTTGCATGGACGGCCTTGCTGAAAATTTATGCTTTGAAACCTATTTATTGGTTTGCATTGCAGGGCGTCCTGATGCTGGTGTTTTATCTGCACAGAGTGGTTGTTTGCAAGCAGTCTGCCTCTCTTTTCAGTATGCGGCAGATGTGGGCAGGCTGGACGGTTGCCGTCGTGATGCAGGCTGTGGTTGCCGTTGCATTGATTTTTGAGCGCAGTGGATATTGACCGCGCTTGAACCAAAAGTTATAAAGAAAGAAATTTTCGATATTGGTTTTTCAGACGGCCTGAGTTTAATATGCAGGCTGTATTACATCTAAATCAGGAGCAGGAAATGAAAATTGCAAATAATATTACCGAGCTGATCGGCAACACACCTCTGGTGAAACTGAACCGCCTGACCGAAGGTTTAAAAGCGCAAATCGCGGTTAAACTTGAATTCTTTAATCCGGGCAGCAGCGTGAAAGACCGTATTGCCGAATCTATGATTGAAGCGGCCGAGCAAGCCGGTAAAATCAATAAAGATACCGTTATCGTCGAGGCAACCAGTGGCAATACCGGTATCGGTTTGGCAATGGTGTGTGCGGCCCGTGGTTATAAATTGGCGATTACTATGCCTGAAAGCATGAGTAAAGAACGCAAAATGCTGCTGCGTGCATTCGGTGCAGAGTTGATTTTGACCCCTGCTGCCGAAGGTATGGCGGGCGCTATCGCTAAAGCCCAGTCTTTGGTGGACGAACATCCAGATACTTACTTTATGCCGCGCCAATTTGATAACGAGGCTAATCCTGAAGTTCACCGCAAAACCACTGCCGAAGAAATTTGGCGCGATACAGATGGTAAAGTGGATATTTTCGTGGCCGGTGTGGGTACGGGCGGTACGATTACCGGCGTGGGCGAAGTATTGAAAAAACACAAACCCGAAGTTCAAATCGTGGCTGTCGAGCCTGAGGCTTCTCCGGTATTGAGTGGTGGTGAAAAAGGCCCGCATCCGATTCAAGGTTTGGGCGCAGGCTTTATCCCCAGCGTTTTGAATACGACTGTTTACGACAGTATTGTCAAAGTACCTAACGAAGCAGCATTTGAAACCGCGCGCGCTATGGCTGAGAAAGAGGGTATTTTGGTGGGTATTTCTTCCGGTGCTGCGGTATGGAGCGCATTGCAACTGGCTAAAAAACCTGAAAACGAAGGCAAGCTGATCGTTGTCTTGTTGCCATCATATGGCGAACGCTATCTTTCTACACCTCTGTTTGCCGATTTGGCATAATATAGGATTGTTGTTAAAAGGCCGTTTTCAGACGGCCTTTTTTGCGTATGGGCTTGAGATATCGTATGAAATCTGTTGTAATTCAGTTAATCTGTTTTGAATACCGTTATTCAAAAGTTGGTTTCTTAACGAATCATGCTTATAATGCGCATTATGAAAAAATACATTCTTCCTATTCTTGCCGTAGCGGCACTTGCCGGTTGTGAATCGATTTATGTTCCGACTTTGAAAGAAGTGCCAGTTCGACCAACCAACGTCAAAAAGCCTAAGGCTGATTCACAAGTTTCAGCCAGCGGTTATCATTTGGCTCCTTCGCATTGGGCAGATGTTTCCAAGATTCATGATGAAGCACGCCGCTTGAGCACCCAAGTGAGCCAAGGCAAGCTGACCAAAGTTCAGGCGGCCCAATATTTGAACCGCTTCCGTATCCAACAAGTGGGACGCAACTCCGTCGATGACAGTATGTATGAAGTTTATCTGCGTTCCGCCGTTGACAGCCAACGTGGTGAGATTACTACCGAGCAATCCAAACAGTACATCCAAGGTGCTTTGCGCGGTTGGCAACAACGCTGGAAAAACATGGATACTAAGCCAAGCAATCCTGCATTTACCAACTTCTTGATGGAAGTTATGGATATGCAACCTTTGAAATAAAAAAGTCATAAACTGAGAAGGCCGTCTGAATATTCAGACGGCCTTCTTTTTGTATTTATATATGTGTAGTCAAACTTTATCCAATTAAGAACCAAACAGCTTGTCAGCCGCTTGACGGGCTTTTTCTTGAATATCTTCGGTTAGATAATTTTTCATCTGAGAATAAACCAACGCAATGACGGCAATGTCATCACTGAAGCCAAATGGAATCAGAAGGTCGGGAATACTGTCGATAGGGCTGAGGAAGTAAACCAGTGCGCCGACAATAATCATTTTGGCGCGTTTGGGTGTATGTTCGGATTCCCAGAGATAATAAAGCGCATAAAGCTGGCGGACGACAGGTTTGCCCAAGCGACCGGCAAAGCGTCCGAGTTTTTTCATGAAGCCGGATGTGTCTAAGTTTCGACGGTGAAAGGAGGGGATGTAGTCTTCCGGATCGGGTGTGTTTTGATGAGGGGAGTGTGCCATGATTGAGCTTCCTTTTAAGGTATGGAAACATTGTTGGTGTTGCACTGTATTTTAGTCCATCTAGGGATGGATGAAATGTCTTTGAATGTATAACTATGTAAGAGTAGTGGTGATAATGCAATAGTAATAAGTTAAGAATGGCTTATGCCTTTGTAAAGATTAGGTATCAAGAGTGAGAATTTATCTCACAATAGATACAATTCTCAAACAATAATGATGTTATCGTAAGTGCTTTGATGGGAAGATGGCTTAATTGCAGGAAAGTAACAAAAAAGGCTAGCCACGCAAAAAAAAATCTAAGAATGATTGTTTGATTTTATTAGTCTTTTGGTAAAAATCATTAGAGCATTCATAAATTGCACTGTTCAAAATGAGATAAAACAGGTAAATTATGGTTTATGTAGCTTATTGTAGTGCTGAGCTATAGGTTTTGAGCTGATAATAAATCTAGAGGAACTGACCATGTCCGCCAAATCACGCCCGGTATTTTTGGAAATTCCGAATATCCGATTGCCCATACCGGGGATTGTATCTATTCTTCACCGTATCAGCGGCGTCGGCTTGTTTGTGATGCTGCCTGTTCTCTTGTATTTCTTCTCTGGAACGCTGGATCGCGAAGCGTCGTTTGAAGCATATCGTTCTGCTATCTCCAATCCGTTTGTGAAGCTGATTCTTATCGGTCTGTTGTGGGCGTATCTGCACCACTTTTTAGCCGGTATTCGCTTTCTATTTTTGGATGTGCATAAAGGCTTGGAATTAAATACTGCCCGTGCTACTGCTAAAGTTGTATTTGCTTCTGCTTTGATTCTGACCGTCGTTTTGGGAGCTTTATTATGGTAGATCGTAAATTGACAGGTGCGCATTACGGTTTGCGCGATTGGGCAATGCAGCGTGCAACTGCGGTCATCATGTTGGTGTACACCGTAGTTCTTTTGGTTGTTTTGTTCACGTTGCCTAAAGAATATTCGGCATGGCAGGCATTTTTTGATCAAACTTGGGTGAAAGTGTTTACCCAGGTGAGCTTCTTGGCCGTATTTTTGCATGCATGGGTAGGTATCCGTGATTTGTGGATGGACTACATTAAGCCTTTCGGCGTGCGTTTATTTTTACAAGTTGCCACCATCGTTTGGTTGGTAGGCTGCTTGGTGTATTCAGTTAAAGTAATTTGGGGGTAAATATGAGTTTTCCTGTTCGTAAGTTTGATGCCGTGATTGTTGGCGGTGGTGGTGCAGGTTTACGCGCAGCCCTCCAATTGTCTAAATCTGGTTTGAATTGTGCTGTTTTGTCTAAAGTGTTCCCGACCCGTTCTCATACCGTGGCGGCTCAGGGCGGTATTTCTGCTTCATTGGGTAATGTGCAGGAAGACCGTTGGGATTGGCACATGTACGATACCGTGAAAGGTTCCGACTGGCTGGGCGATCAAGATGCGATTGAGTTTATGTGTCGCGCCGCGCCTGAAGCGGTGATTGAGTTGGAACACATGGGTATGCCTTTTGACCGCGTAGAAAGCGGCAAAATTTACCAACGTCCTTTTGGCGGCCATACTGCCGAACACGGTAAACGCGCGGTAGAACGTGCTTGCGCGGTTGCCGACCGTACCGGTCATGCGATGTTGCATACGTTGTACCAACAAAACGTCCGTGCCAATACACAATTCTTTGTGGAATGGACTGCTCAAGATTTGATTCGTGATGAAAACGGCGATGTCGTCGGTGTAACCGCCATGGAAATGGAAACCGGCGAAGTTTATATTTTCCATGCTAAAGCCGTGATGTTTGCTACCGGTGGTGGCGGCCGTATTTATGCTTCTTCTACCAATGCCTATATGAATACCGGTGATGGTTTGGGTATTTGTGCCCGTGCAGGTATTCCGTTGGAAGACATGGAATTCTGGCAATTCCACCCGACCGGTGTGGCCGGTGCAGGCGTGTTAATTACCGAGGGTGTGCGCGGTGAAGGCGGTATTTTGTTGAACGCCAACGGCGAACGCTTTATGGAACGTTATGCCCCAACCGTAAAAGACTTGGCTTCCCGCGACGTGGTTTCCCGTGCAATGGCAATGGAAATCTACGAAGGTCGCGGTTGCGGCAAAAACAAAGACCACGTATTGCTGAAAATCGACCATATCGGTGCAGAAAAAATTATGGAAAAACTGCCGGGCATCCGTGAGATTTCCATTCAGTTTGCCGGTATCGACCCGATTAAAGACCCGATTCCTGTCGTGCCGACTACCCACTACATGATGGGCGGTATTCCGACCAATTATCATGGCGAAGTTGTCGTTCCTCAAGGCGACGAATACGAAGTGCCTGTAAAAGGCCTGTATGCCGCAGGTGAGTGCGCCTGTGCTTCCGTACACGGTGCGAACCGCTTGGGTACCAACTCCCTGTTGGACTTGGTGGTATTTGGTAAAGCTGCCGGCGACAGCATGATTAAATTCATCAAAGAGCAAAGCGGTTGGAAACCTCTGCCTGCTAATGCCGGCGAATTGACCCGTCAACGTATCGAGCGTTTGGACAATCAAACAGGCGGTGAAAACGTTGATGCCTTGCGTCGCGAGCTGCAACGTTCTGTTCAGCTGCACGCCGGCGTGTTCCGTACCGATGAGATTCTGAGCAAAGGCGTTCGAGAAATCATGGCGATTGCCGAGCGTGTGAAACGTACTGAAATCAAAGATAAGAGCAAAGTGTGGAATACCGCGCGTATCGAAGCTTTGGAATTGGATAATCTGATTGAAGTAGCGAAAGCGACTTTGGTGTCTGCCGAAGCACGTAAAGAATCGCGCGGCGCGCACGCTTCAGACGACCATCCTGAGCGTGATGACGAAAACTGGATGAAACATACCCTGTATCATTCAGATACCAACACCTTGTCCTACAAACCGGTACATACCAAGCCTTTGAGCGTGGAATACATCAAACCGGCCAAACGCGTTTATTGATGAGTTTTCAGACGGCCTTTATCTTGGAGGCCGTCTGAAACCTAACCATACCCACATTGAACTGCCTGAATCCATAATACAAAATCATTGGGCAGTTTATGAGAAAAGGAACACTTCTCATGGAAAAAATGAGTTTTGAAATTTACCGTTACAACCCGGACGTTGATGCCAAGCCTTATATGCAACGTTACGAGTTGGAATTGGAACCAACCGACGTTAAACTTTTGGACGCTTTGGTGCGCCTGAAAGCACAAGATGATACATTGTCTTTCCGCCGTTCTTGCCGCGAAGGTATTTGCGGTTCTGACGGTATGAACATCAACGGCAAAAACGGCTTGGCATGTTTGACCGATTTGCGCAGCCTGAAACAGCCGGTCAAAATCCGTCCTCTGCCGGGTCTGCCTGTTATCCGCGACCTGATTGTGGACATGACCCAATTCTTCAAACAATATCATTCCATCAAACCTTATGTTGTCAACGACAATCCGATTGATGCGGACAAAGAGCGTTTGCAAACTCAGGAAGAGCGTAAAGAGTTGGACGGTTTGTACGAATGTATTTTGTGTGCCTGCTGCTCGACTGCCTGCCCGTCATTCTGGTGGAATCCTGATAAATTTGTCGGTCCGTCCGGTTTGCTGAATGCTTACCGCTTCATTGCGGACAGCCGCGATACCATTACTAATGAACGTTTGGACAATTTGAACGACCCATACCGTTTGTTCCGCTGCCACACCATTATGAACTGCGTAGACGTATGTCCTAAACACTTGAATCCGACCCGAGCCATCGGTAAGATTAAAGAGATTATGTTGAAACGAGCCGTTTAAGAAATGATGGTTTTTGACGATATTGCCAAACGGAAAATCCGTTTTCAAACCCGCCGGGGATTATTGGAATTAGATTTAATCTTCGGCAGGTTCATGGAAAAAGAATTCGAGCACCTGAGTGATCAGGAATTGTCCGAATTTTCCGAAATCCTCGAATTTCAAGACCAAGAATTGCTTGCCTTGATTAACGGACATTCGGCAACGGACAAGAAGCACCTGATTCCCATGCTTGAAAAAATCAGACAGGCATGATGTGTTATAGAGCTTGTTTGCGATACCGATCCGAACAAGCTCTTTCCATACGGAGGCCGTCTGAAAAAAGACCGTGCCGCTTAGACGGCAACGAAAGCCCCAACCTACAAAGGAGTTTAAGAATGTCTAAATCAGTCAAGCTCACCACCCCAAATCAAGAGACCTTGGAACTGCCAGTATTGGAAGCAAGTATCGGCCATGATGTGGTTGATATCCGTACTTTGACTAAAAATACAGGTCTGTTTTCCTTCGACCCCGGATTCGTTTCAACTGCAAGTTGCGAATCTAAAATCACTTATATTGATGGCGATGAAGGTCTGTTGTATTACCGTGGTTATCCTATCGAGCAGCTGGCCGAAAAATCTGATTACTTGGAAGTTTGCTACCTGTTGATCTACGGCGAGCTGCCTACGCCCGAACAGAAAAAAGAATTTGATGCTACAGTCGGTCGCCATACTATGCTGCATGAACAGCTGACTTGGTTCTTCCGCGGTTTCCGTCGCGATGCGCACCCAATGGCGATGATGGTTGGCGTGGTTGGCGCTTTGTCTGCTTTCTACCAAGACAGCTTGGATATTGCCAATCCTGAGCACCGCAAAATCGCGATTTACCGCTTAATCTCCAAAATTCCGACCATTGCGGCAATGTGTTACCGTTATTCCAACGGTCTGCCGTTCAATTATCCTAAAAATAACCTTTCCTATGCTGAAAACTTCTTGCACATGATGTTTGCCACACCATGTGAAGAATATAAACCTAATCCAGTATTGGCCCGCGCGCTCGACCGCATCTTTATTTTGCATGCCGATCACGAGCAAAACGCGTCAACTTCAACCGTGCGTTTGGCTGGCTCTTCAGGCGCGAACCCATTTGCCTGTATCGCTGCTGGTATCGCCTGTCTGTGGGGTGCTTCACACGGCGGTGCAAACGAAGCTGTGTTGAAGATGCTGGACGAAATTGGCGATGTGTCTAATGTTGCCGAATACATGGAAGGTGTGAAACAACGCAAATACCGTTTGATGGGCTTCGGTCACCGCGTATACCGCAATATGGACCCACGAGCCAACATCATGCGCGAAACCTGTTATGAAGTCTTGAAAGAATTAGGCTTGGAAGACAGTCCTAAATTCAAACTGGCGATGGAATTGGAACAAATTGCACTGAAAGATCCATTCTTTGTTGAGCGCAAGCTGTATCCAAACGTCGATTTCTACTCCGGTATTGTCTTGTCCGCATTGGGTATTCCAACTGAAATGTTTACCGTTATCTTCGCATTGTCGCGCAGTGTAGGTTGGATTTCTCATTGGCATGAAATGATTAGCGATCCGGCACTGAAAATCGGTCGCCCACGTCAACTGTATACCGGTGCAGAGCGTCGCGATTACGTTCCGGTAGATAAACGCTAATAGACAATACATTAATATATTGTTGAAAAGTCGTTTGAAAAAATCGAATTGCTGTTTTCAATGAGGTTGGTCGTAATTAATTAAGTTGATAGCAGGTAATTTGATTTGAAATAGGGTAGAATAAAGTGTCATTTCAGACGGCCTGAATTCCGTTCGGAGAACACGGGATTCTACCCTTTGTTTATATTTTAAAGAAAAGAGCTCACGCCATGATGGACGAAAAACTCAATTTCTCTTATCTGTTTGGTTCTAATGCGCCATACATCGAGGAGTTGTATGAAAAGTTTCTGGATAATCCGGAATCTGTCGATGAAAAATGGAAACAGTACTTTACCGATTTGAGTAAACAGCCGGGCGCAGTCGCTGTCGATGTTGCCCATACACCGATTCGTGAATCATTTGCCACTTTGGCTAAAAAGAAAATTGCCGCAGCCGTCGCAGGCGGTGTGGATGAGGCGATGATGAAAAAGCAAGTCAGCGTTTTGCGACTGATTTCTGCTTATCGTATCCAAGGCGTGGGTGCAGCCCAACTTGATCCGCTCAAACGTATTCCTCCTCAAAATATCGAAGCTCTCGATCCTAAATTCCATGGTCTGTCAGATGCCGATATGGCGCTTCAGTTCAATATGGGTGAGGGCGATTTTTCCGGTCAGAGCAAACTGCCTCTGTCCCAAATCATCAGCAACCTCAAACAAACCTACTGCGGCCATATCGCGGTAGAGTACATCTACATTCCAAATACCGAAGAGCGCCGCTGGGTTCGCAATTATTTTGAAAGCGTACTGTCTACGCCAAGCTACAACGTTGAACAGAAACGCCGTATCTTGAAAGAAATGACTGCTGCCGAAACTCTGGAACGCTACCTGCATACCAAATATGTCGGTCAAAAACGCTTTGGTGTAGAAGGCGGCGAAAGCGCTATTGCCGGTTTGAATTACCTGATTCAAAACGCTGGTAAAGACGGCGTGGAAGAAGTCATCATCGGTATGGCACACCGTGGCCGTCTGAATGTTTTGGTTAACATTTTGGGCAAAAAACCGGCTGATCTGTTTGCTGAATTTGAAGGCCGTGCCGAAATCAAATTGCCTAGTGGCGACGTGAAATACCACATGGGCTTCAGCTCCGACATCGCCACTCCGCACGGCCCAATGCACGTTTCTTTGGCATTTAACCCGTCACACTTGGAAATTGTTAACCCAGTAGTGGAAGGTTCTGCGCGCGCCAAACAAAAACGTTTGGGCGAAAACGGCCGCGATAAAGTTTTGCCAGTATTGATTCACGGTGACTCCGCATTTATCGGTTTGGGTGTTAACCAAGCAACATTCAACCTGTCTAAAACACGCGGCTATACCACCGGCGGTACTGTTCACATCGTGATCAACAACCAAATCGGCTTTACCACTTCCGATACCCGCGATACCCGTTCTACCGTATACTGTACCGATATCGCGAAAATGGTTTCCGCTCCGGTTATCCACGTGAACGGCGATGACCCTGAACGCGTTTGCTTTGCTATCCAAGCCGCTTTGGATTACCGCAAAAAATTCCATAAAGACATCGTGATCGACGTTGTCTGCTACCGTAAATGGGGCCACAACGAGGGCGATGATCCGACCCTGACCCAACCGATGATGTACAAAAAAGTATCGCAACACCCGGGTGCGCGTGCTTTGTACACCGAACAACTGATTGCCGAAGGCGTGGTAACCCAAGCTGAGGCTGACGGCTACATCCAAGCCTACCGTGATGCTTTGGACAAAGGCGAACATGTTGAACAAACAACTTTGAGCAACTTCCAACGCACACAAATCGACTGGAGCAAATACCAAGGCAAAGATTGGCGCGAAAAAATCGAAACCGGTTTGCCTGCCGCCGACATCGAGCGCCTTACCGAGAAATTTACCGCCGTACCGGAAGGCTTTGCTCTGCATCCGACTGCAAAACGTGTGATCGAAGCGCGTAAAGCCATGGCATCCGGCAAACAAGCCATCGACTGGGGTATGGCCGAAACCCTCGCATACGCAAGCCTGCTGACCAAAGGTCATGGCGTGCGTATCTCCGGTGAGGACTCCGGCCGCGGTACATTCTCACACCGTCATGCAGTATTGCACGATCAAAAACGCGAAAAATGGGACGACGGTACTTATGTTCCTCTGCGCAACATGGGCGAAGGCTTGGGCGAGTTCCTGGTTATCGACTCTATCTTGAACGAAGAAGCCGTGATGGCGTTCGAGTACGGCTTTGCCTGCTCCGCTCCTGACAAGCTGACCATTTGGGAAGCTCAATTCGGCGACTTCGCCAACGGCGCGCAAGTA
The DNA here is from genome assembly GCF_946902045.1 of Neisseria sp. Marseille-Q5346. Next base: position 1,870,733 of record NZ_OX336253.1, read on the forward strand.
ACTATCGACCAATTCCTGTCTTCAGGCGAAACCAAATGGGGTCGTTTGTGCGGTCTGACCACCATCCTGCCGCACGGTTACGACGGTCAAGGCCCTGAGCACTCTTCTGCACGCGTGGAACGTTGGTTGCAACTGTGTTCTGAGAACAATATGCAAGTTATCATGCCGTCTGAAGCGTCGCAAATGTTTCACCTCTTGCAACGTCAAGTCTTGGGTTCATACCGCAAACCACTGGTGGTTTTCATGTCCAAACGCCTGTTGCGCTTCAAAGGTGCAATGAGCCCGCTAGAAAACTTCACCGAAGGTTCGACTTTCCGTCCGGTTATCGGCGATACCGCAGAACGTGCAAGCAATGACAGCGTGAAACGCGTGGTATTGTGTGCCGGTCAGGTTTACTATGATTTGGAAGCTGGTCGTGCCGAGCGTAAACTGGAAGATGATGTTGCTATCGTCCGCGTTGAGCAGCTGTATCCGTTCCCATACGATGAGGTTAAAGCTGAACTGGCGAAATATCCGAACGCAAAATCTGTGGTTTGGGCGCAAGAAGAGCCGAAAAACCAAGGCGCGTTCTACCAAATCCGCCACCGTATCGAAGACGTTATCAGTGAAGAGCAAAAACTGTCTTATGCCGGTCGTCCAAGCAGCGCATCGCCTGCAGTGGGCTACTCAAGCAAACACATTGCTCAATTGAAACAATTGGTTGAAGACGCTTTGGCGTTGTAAATCAAGTAGCATTCCGTCTGAGGTTGCTCAGGCGGAATGCCCATATGCAGAATTAAAAACACACAACAGGCCGTCTGAAAGGGCCATTGGAGACACAAAATGATTATTGATGTAAAAGTACCTATGCTGTCTGAAAGCGTATCTGAAGGCACGCTCTTGGAATGGAAGAAAAAAGTTGGCGAAGCAGTTGCCCGTGACGAAATCCTGATCGATATCGAAACTGACAAAGTGGTTTTGGAAGTACCTTCTCCACAAGCCGGCGTATTGGTTGAAATCGTAGCTCAAGACGGTGAAACCGTTGTTGCCGACCAAGTTTTGGCACGCATCGATACAGCTGCTACTGCCGCTGCTGAAGCACCAGCCGCCGCTCCTGCCGAAGCTGCCCCAGCTGCTGCTCCTGCTGCTGCACAAAACAACGCCGCTATGCCTGCCGCTGCCAAACTGGCTGCCGAGACCGGTGTTGACGTGAACGCATTGCAAGGTTCCGGCCGTGACGGTCGCGTATTGAAAGAAGACGTACAAAATGCCGCTGCCAAACCTGCCGCAGCCGCTGCTCCTGCTGTTGCACTTCCTGCCGGCGCACGTCCTGAAGAACGCGTACCAATGAGCCGCCTGCGTGCCCGTGTTGCAGAACGCCTCTTGGCTTCTCAACAAGAAAATGCCATTCTGACTACATTCAACGAAGTCAACATGAAACCAATCATGGACTTGCGTGCGAAGTACAAAGAAAAATTCGAGAAAGAACACGGCGTAAAACTGGGCTTCATGTCCTTCTTCGTTAAAGCCGCTGTTGCCGCCCTGAAAAAATATCCGGTTGTGAATGCTTCCGTTGACGGCAAAGACATCGTGTACCACGGCTACTTCGACATCGGTATCGCGATTGGCAGCCCACGCGGTTTGGTTGTACCTATCTTGCGCGATGCCGACCAAATGAGCATTGCCGACATCGAACAAGCAATTGTTGATTACGCGAAAAAAGCCAAAGACGGCAAAATCGCTATCGAAGATCTGACCGGCGGTACATTCAGTATTACCAACGGCGGTACTTTCGGTTCTATGATGTCCACCCCGATCATCAACCCGCCTCAATCTGCGATTTTGGGTATGCACGCCACTAAAGAGCGTGCTGTGGTTGAAAACGGCCAAGTTGTTGTCCGTCCAATGATGTATCTGGCTCTGTCTTACGACCACCGTATCATTGACGGCCGCGAAGCTGTATTGACCTTGGTAGCCATTAAAGACGCATTGGAAGACCCAGCTCGCCTGTTGTTGGATCTGTAATCGTTTCAGACGGCCTTTTATTTATTAATGAAAAGGCCGTCTGAATTTTTATTTAGATGTAGCGTAATGTAGTATCGTGCTACAATAGGCTCAACGAACGATTGAGGCCGTCTGAAACATTTGATTCGAATGAATCGGCAGATATGGACTTTCAGACGGCCTTTTCTTAAAACCATCAAAACGCAGTCATTCAAAATAAAAAAGAAACACAAAGTATCGTTTTTATTTTGAGATACTGCCAAAAGCAAAGGATGACACGATGTCTCAATATGATGTAGTAGTGATTGGTGCAGGCCCGGGCGGATACGTTGCCGCCATCCGTGCCGCGCAACTGGGTTTCAAAACCGCTTGCGTCGATGCAGGCGTCAACAAAGCTGGCGATGCCCCTGCCTTGGGCGGTACTTGCTTGAACGTAGGCTGTATTCCTTCCAAAGCCCTGTTGCAATCCAGCGAACATTTCCACGCAGCGCAACACGAGTTTGCCGAACACGGCATCACTGTCGGCGACGTGAAATTCGACGCGGCCAAAATGATTGAGCGCAAAGATGCCATCGTGACCAAACTGACCGGCGGCGTGAAATTCCTGTTCCAAAAAAACAAAGTAACCAGCCTGTTCGGTACTGCTTCTTTTGCCGGTAAAAATGGCGATGCTTACCAAATCGAAGTCGATAACAAAGGCGAGAAAACCGTTATCGAAGCCAAACACGTCATCGTAGCAACCGGTTCCGTACCGCGTCCGCTGCCACAAGTCGCTATCGACAATGTGAACGTATTGGACAACGAAGGCGCATTGAACCTGACCGAAGTACCTGCCAAACTCGGAGTGATCGGTTCCGGCGTGATTGGTTTGGAAATGGGTTCCGTATGGAACCGCGTGGGTGCGGAAGTTACCATTCTTGAAGCTGCGCCGACCTTCCTGGCCGCCACCGACCAACAAATCGCCAAAGAAGCCTTCAAATACTTTACCAAAGAGCAAGGTTTGAACATCGAATTGGGCGTGAAAATCGGCGACATCAAATCTGAAGGCAAGGGCGTTTCCGTTGCTTACGAAACTGCTGCCGGCGAAGCCAAAACCGAAGTATTCGACAAACTGATCGTTGCCATCGGCCGTATTCCAAACACCAAAGGCCTGAACGCCGAAGCTGTCGGCTTGGAAAAAGACGAACGCGGCTTTATCAAAGTGGACGGCGAATGCCGTAGCAACCTGCCTAATGTATGGGCAATCGGTGACGTGGTTCGCGGCCCGATGTTGGCACACAAAGCCAGCGACGAAGGCGTTGCCGTTGCCGAGCGCATTGCCGGTCAAAAACCGCATATCGACTTCAACAACGTACCGTTCGTGATTTATACCGACCCTGAAATCGCTTGGGTGGGTAAAACCGAAGAGCAGCTCAAAGCCGAAGGCGTGGAGTACAAAAAAGGTACTTCAGGTTTCGGTGCAAACGGTCGCGCATTGGCAATGGGCAAAGCCAAAGGTACGGTTAAAGTATTGGCAGATGCCAAAACCGACCGTATCTTGGGCGTACACATGATCGGCCCGGTTGTCAGCGAATTGGTTACCGAAGGCGTGACTGCGCTCGAATTCTTCGCCAGCAGCGAAGACATCGCACGCATTATCCATGCCCACCCAACCTTGTCCGAAGTGGTTCACGAAGCTGCATTGGCGGCCGACAAACGCGCTTTGCACGGTTGATAGACATTAAGGCCGTCTGAAACTTTTCAGACGGCCTTAAGGCCTCCGACAAATTGAATGTTTCGAGAGCTCCGTTTTCTGATTTATAATTCCGTCAGACAAACAAACAGCATTTACATTCATTATGAACAAAGAAATAGTCGGTATTTTCTTTATACCGATGGGCATCATCAGCATGTGTATGGCCGCATTGTGGCAAATGTATGTGATGATGACCGAAACTTATACGCTCAACCGTTTCAAAGATAAAGAATTGGTTTGGCGCGTGGCATTGTTGTTTATCAGTTTCAGCCTTGCCGTTTATCTGCTCTGCCCGAATTCGCGTAAAAAAGGCATTGTCTTTTTTATTCTCGGAGGAGGCGGCGCAACCATGTATCTGCTTGCGCGGATGTGGTTGCCCTTCAGTAAATAGTAGGGCCGTCTGAAAATATGGGATTGGCCGAAGGGCGATTCCTAAAACCCACTCACCTTAAGGAGAAATCCATGAATTTACACGAGTATCAGGCTAAAGAACTGCTGGCTAGCTACGGTTTGCCCGTACAAGGCGGTATTTTGGCACACAACGGCGAAGAAGCCGCTGCAGCTTACGACAAATTGGGCGGCAAATTCGCTGTTGTCAAAGCACAAGTACACGCCGGCGGCCGCGGTAAAGCGGGCGGCGTAAAAGTCGTTAAAAGCCGCGAAGAAGCTAAAGAAGTGGCTGAAAGCCTGATTGGCACCAACTTGGTAACTTACCAAACCGATGCCAACGGCCAACCTGTCAACAGCGTTTTGGTTTGCGAAGACATGTATCCGGTTCAAACCGAGCTGTACTTGGGCGCAGTGGTTGACCGTTCTACCCGCCGCGTTACATTCATGGCTTCTACCGAAGGTGGCGTGGAAATCGAAAAAGTTGCTGCCGAAACTCCAGAAAAAATCTTCAAAGTAACCGTTGATCCGCTGGTTGGCCTGCAACCTTGCCAAGCTCGCGAAGTTGCGTTCCAACTGGGCTTGAAAGACAAACAAATCAACGAGTTCGTCAAACTGATGACCGGTGCGTACAAAGCGTTTATCGAAAACGACTTCGCCCTGTTTGAAGTAAACCCATTGGCAGTTCGCGAAAATGGCGCGCTGGCTTGCGTAGATGGCAAAATCGGTATCGACAGCAACGCGCTCTACCGCCTGCCAAAAATCGCTGAATTGCGCGACAAATCTCAAGAAAACGAACGTGAGCTGAAAGCTTCTGAATTCGACCTGAACTATGTTGCCCTGGAAGGCAACATCGGCTGTATGGTTAACGGTGCCGGTTTGGCGATGGCCACTATGGACATCATCAAACTCAAAGGCGGCCAACCTGCCAACTTCTTGGACGTTGGCGGCGGCGCAACCAAAGACCGCGTGGTTGAAGCGTTCAAACTGATTCTGGAAGACAAATCCGTTAAAGGCGTATTGATCAACATCTTCGGCGGTATCGTACGTTGCGACATGATTGCGGAAGCCATCGTGGCAGCCGTTAAAGAAATCAACGTCAACGTTCCTGTCGTTGTTCGTTTGGAAGGTAACAACGCCGAACTCGGCGCGAAAATCCTGAACGAATCAGGTCTGAAACTGACTTCTGCAGACGGCCTGAATGACGCAGCCGAAAAAATTGTTGCAGCCGTAAACGCCTAAGGAGAAAAGAATGAGCGTATTGATTAATAAAGACACCAAAGTATTGGTTCAAGGTTTCACCGGTAAAAACGGTACTTTCCACTCCGAACAAGCTCTGGCTTACGGCACTAAAGTTGTCGGCGGCGTTACCCCAGGCAAAGGCGGTCAAACCCACCTGAACCTGCCTGTATTCAACACCATGAAAGAAGCTGTTAAAGAAACCGGCGCTGACGCGTCTGTAATTTACGTTCCAGCTCCGTTTGTTTTGGATTCTATCGTTGAAGCAGTTGATTCAGGCGTAGGCTTGGTCGTTGTGATTACCGAAGGCGTGCCAACTCTGGACATGCTCAAAGCCAAACGTTACTTGGAAACCAACGGCAACGGTACCCGCTTGGTCGGCCCTAACTGCCCTGGCGTGATTACTCCGGGTGAGTGCAAAATCGGTATTATGCCGGGCCACATCCACACTCCGGGCCGCATCGGTATTATTTCCCGTTCCGGTACATTGACTTACGAAGCCGTGGCACAAACCACCAAACTGGGCTTGGGTCAATCAACCTGTATCGGTATCGGCGGCGACCCGATTCCTGGTATGAACCAAATCGACGCACTGAAACTCTTCCAAGAAGACCCAGATACCGACGCCATCATCATGATCGGTGAAATCGGCGGTACTGCGGAAGAAGAAGCAGCCGAATACATCCAATCCAACGTAACCAAACCTGTTGTCGGTTACATTGCTGGTGTTACCGCTCCTAAAGGCAAACGTATGGGCCACGCCGGTGCGATTATCTCTGGTGGTAAAGGTACTGCCGAAGAAAAATTCGCCGCTTTCGAAAAAGCCGGTATCGCTTACACCCGCAGCCCTGCCGAGTTGGGCACTACCATGCTGGAAGTGTTGAAAGCAAAAGGTTTGGCATAAGACTTAAGTCTTTAAGCTGAATTGAAAAGGCCGTCTGAAGTTTTCAGACGGCCTTTTTTAAATTCCATTGGGTTGTTTTCAGAATAAGGACTTAATTTTATTTAAATTAACGTTTATTTTAGAATAAACGGTTATAATTTATTAACAGATAAATATTCTGTAACCATATCAACCTATATCAAGGAGAGAAGCATGAAAAAACACGATTTTGAAGCACGTCGCGAGGCTTTGCTGAAAGACATCCGAGAAGTGATGGATGATGTGGAAGAATTGTACCGCAATGGTGTTGAAGCCGGTTCGGAAGAGGGCAGCAAAGCCCGAGCTAAATTGGAAGAGAAATTGGCTGTGGCCAAAGAGCGTTTGAACCGTTTTGAAGAAGAGGCCGGCGAGCGTTTGCGCCATCATGCCGAGCGTGCGCGTGAAAAATACGAGCAGTTTGAAGAAGCGGCTCAGGAACGTTTTAAAGAAGGCAAAGAGCGTTTTGCCGAATTTGAAGCCGATGCAGGTGCGCGTTTGAAACGCGGTGCCAAACAAGCTGATGAAGTGGTGCATGAAAAACCATATTATGCGATGGGTTTTGCCGCATTGGCCGGTTTGGTTGTCGGTGTGTTGTTGAACCGTCGTTAATGTGAATATGTTAAGGCCGTCTGAATAGGCGTGCACATGAAATCATGGATTTCATTGCGCCGTGCAGACGGCCTCTGCCTTATGTTTTCCTGAAAAAAAGGATAGTTAAGATGGGAATTCGCCAGCGTTTTGAACATGGCAAGGCTTTGTTGAATCAGGGCGCGGATTTGCTGCTGTTGCGTTTGCAGGTATTGAGCTTGGATTTGACGCGTCAGGCGGAGAATGTGTTCCGGTTGGCGATCTGGTTGGTGTTGTCCGGCGCGCTGTTGATGGTGGGCTTGGTCGGTTTGCTGTTCGGCTTGAACCGCGTGCTGTCGGATGTGGCGGCGTTGTGGGTGTTTTTCGGCATTTTCTTTGTAAGCCTGCTGATTATTGCTGTATTGTTCCGTAAAGTATCGGCGGACTATCGGGAGCAGGGCAGCCGTGTGGCTGAAACCTTGCAGGATATTCGATCGGACATTGCGTATTTGCGCGGTGAGATAGACAAGGATGCGGACGATGAAGCAACAGGAGTATGAAGAAGCGCGCGAGCTGCTGCTTTTGGAAGCCAAGTTGGTGCGGCTGCGGATTGAAGCGGAAAATTTGAAACTGCGTAAAGCGGAAGAAGGTAATGCTCGGCAGACTAATCGCTTGGTAATGTTGGCCGATGTGGCGTATCAGTTGAGTCAAACGCGTTTGCTGTCTCAACGTGCTTTGTTTTCTACATCGCGCCGTCGGCATTGGATTTGGCTGGTATTGGCGGTCATACTGGGCTTGTCGAGATAATCGAGGGCGGAGGTTTGGTCAAAATGATATTTGCGGCGAGTTGTTGGCTCGTGTGAGCCGCTTGTTGAGGACGCTGCGTCATTGTGTTGCCGAAACTGAAACTTTATCTATGTTGAGTATTTTTTACAAAAGACACCGGCCGTCTGAACATTTCAGACGGCCTCAATGTTTGGAGTTTCAGATATAATGGCGGCAATTTTGAAATTATTAAATGAAGGATAAGTGATGAACCGTTTGTATCCCCACCCGATTATCGCCCGTGAGGGCTGGCCGATTATCGGCGGCGGTTTGGCTTTGAGCCTGCTGGTGTCGATGTGTTGCGGCTGGTGGTCTTTGCCGTTTTGGGTGTTTACTGTATTTGCTTTGCAGTTTTTCCGCGACCCTGCGCGTGAGATTCCGCAAAATCCTGAAGCGGTGTTGAGCCCTGTTGACGGCCGTATCGTGGTGGTCGAGCGCGCACGCGACCCGTATCGTGATGTCGATGCTTTGAAAATCAGTATTTTTATGAACGTGTTCAACGTGCATTCGCAAAAATCGCCTGCCGATTGTACGGTAACGAAAGTGGTCTATAACAAAGGCAAATTCGTGAATGCGGATTTGGACAAAGCCAGCACGGAAAACGAACGTAATGCGGTTTTGGCAACTACGGCTTCTGGTCGTGAAATTACTTTTGTTCAAGTGGCCGGTCTGGTGGCACGCCGTATTTTGTGCTACACCCAAGCAGGTGCGAAACTGTCTCGCGGCGAACGCTATGGCTTTATCCGCTTTGGTTCGCGCGTGGATATGTATCTGCCTGTCGATGCGCAGGCGCAAGTGGCGATTGGCGATAAAGTTACCGGCGTTAGCACTGTATTGGCGCGTTTGCCGCTGACTGCGCCGCAAGCTGAATCTGATCCTAAAGCCGCAGCTCCACAAGCCACGCCAGTTTCACAAGCGACTCCGGCTTCTCAAGCTGCTCCGGTTGAAACCGTGGCAAACCAATCTACCGAACAGCAGCAAATCGAGGCAGCAGCGGCTAAAATTCAAGCGGCTGTGCAAGATGTGTTGAAAGATTAATAGTCAGTTTTAAATGATTGGCTAAAACAAGAAAAAGGTTTTCAGACGGCCGTCTGAAAACCTTTTTTGTTTGCCTGTCCGATTTTAAAACTTCACGTTCACGCCGCCGGTAAAGCTGCGGCCCATTTGCGGCGTATCAGAGAGGAAGCTGCTGTGGGCGTAAACGGATTGGTTGAGCAGGTTGTCGGCTTTGACGTACCAATTCCACTCGCCATAGCGCGTATTGCGGCGGTAGTTTGCGCTGAGGTTGAGCATATGGTGTCCGGGTGTGCGCGTTTCGTAGCGGGCGAGTTTGTTTTGGGAGAACACGCGGTAGTAGTCCAAATTGGCATCGATACGGTCGGTCAGTGAGGCTTTCAGGTGGACGCCGAGGCGCGCAGCTGGAACGCGAGGCGCGTTTTGGTCGTCCTGTGCGATGAAAGGACGGTTACCGTAAGCATCTTCCCTGCCGGGTAGGGAAGGCAGGTTTTTCAGACGGCCTCGTACATAGTCGCCGGAAACGCCGATGCGGTAGCGCGGTGTCGGTTTGAAGTAGATTTCGCCTTCTGCGCCGTAGAAGTCGGCGCCGGATTGGTTGTAGCGCACGAGCTTCATTTCGCTGTCGTCTTCGATGGATTTGGGGCCGCGTCCATCGTTTAAGGTTTGGGCGTAGATATAGTTGCCGAAGCGGTTGCGGTAGAGTGCCAGATTGTATTGCCAGCGGTCGCCTTCGTAGCCCAGCGCGAGTTCGATATTGTTGGAACGCTCTTTGTTGAGGTGTTTGTTGCCGACTTCAAAAGTGTTGGTGGCGACGTGCTTGCCGTGTGCGTACAGCTCTTGCGTTGACGGCAGGCGTTCCTGATGGGAGGCGGTCAGGCTGAGTTTGTGTTGTGGCGTGAAATACCAGTTGCCCGAAAGAGCGAACGAGCGGGCGGTTTGGCGGTGCGCGCCGAGGTCGGGCAGGGGTTGGTTGTAGTAGTTTTCTCGATCAATCAATGCTTTGTCGTACTGGATGGAGGCTTTTTGTTTTTCCACGCGTACGCCGCCTTCAAGCGTGAAGTTGTCCCAGTTTGCCTGTTCTACACCGAAAAAGCTGTAATGGCGCACATTGTTGTCAATCAACATCGGTTGTTGGACGGTTTCGGGAATGGCGGAAAGCGCGCTGGATTTTTGTCCCAAATATTGCACGCCCCAGCTGCCTTTCAGACGGCCTATGGGTTGGTGGCGCAACTCGATACGGGCGTTATGTGTTTTATTGTTGAAGAAGTTTTCTACTGCATCGCCTGCTTTTTCATCGTGGTGGTAGTCGTTGCGGTTCAGATGTACGCGCAGGGCTTCAAAACCGGGGAATGGCTGTTTCCATTCGGCGCGGAGTTCGTAGCGTTTGTTGCGCAGGTCTATCCACGGTTTGCCGTTGTGGGCATGGGCGTGTGCATTATCGTCGTCGTGGAAGCCGCAGCTCAAGCCCGGATTGTCGTAATCGACGTCTTCTTCGGTCAATAAGTGCGGATAAAGCTGCAAATAGCGTTTGTTAATCAAACTTTTCTGCCAGATGATGTCGGCGTGGCAGTCGTCGTAGAGATGGCTGTGGGCAGGCAGGCCGTAGCGGTCGCGACGGTCGCTGTACGCTACGCCGAGAAAACCTTTATCCCCAACCCAAGACAGCCCGATGCTGCCTGTTTTTGAATCGGCATGGCTGTCGGGCAGTCGTTTCAGACGGCCTTCTTCTTTTTGATAGCGCGGTACGGCGTAATCGCCCGATTTGCGGTACAAGCCTTCGGTATGCAGCACGAAGTTGTTGCCTAAACCGATATTGATGCCTGCGGATGTCAGTTTTTCCAAATTGCCGCTGCTCAAACGCAATCCGGCTTCGCCCGATACGCCGTTTTCAGGCATTTTTTCGGGGATTTTGCCATCGGCAACATCGACCAAACCGGCCACATTGCCTGAGCTGTACAAGAGCGTAACCGGGCCGCGCAGGATTTCGACCTGTTGCGACAAGGCGCTGTCCACCATCAAGGCATGGTCGGGCGAGAAATCCGCCATGTCGCCCGTTTCGCCGTGATGGTTCAACACTTTAATCCGTCTGCCTGTTTGACCGCGAATAACGGGAGCGGACGCGCCGCCGCCGTATTGCGAGGCATGAATGCCCGGTACGCCGTCTAAAGCATCGCCTAGGTTGACGGCTTTTTGGCGCAAGGTATCGCCGGAGATGATTTTGTCGGAGGCGGTCGAAGTGTGCAACAGCCCCGATGTGGCGCGCGGACGGCTTTTACCGACAACGGTAACCTCTTCCAAGTCCACCGACTGCTCGGTTTCATGCGCTTGGGAGAGGATGGGGGTGCTGATTAAAAGAATAGATAAAACAATGGGCTTGAGTGTGGTTTGTGTCATTTTAGTTTCTCATCATATTTTGAAAGGCTGTTATTATATAACATTTCATCATGTATATGATAAGATTTTTGAGAAAAAGGCCGTCTGAAAACGAAGCGTGGTTTTCAGACGGCCTTTAGCTTGTATGTAGGTTTAAATGAAAACGGAACAATCTCTCTACTGCCTGGTTTGGGTAAGGCAGAAAGTTATGGCAGATTGTTTGCTTTCATTGAAAGCATTACTTGGTTTCGGCGGCTTTAGCGCCAGCGGTCTCGGCAATCAGATCAAGGAATACTAACGGCTTTTTGCCGATATTTTTGAGTGCGTGGGACTGGCCGGGGCGGGCGATGGTAATGTCTCCGGCACCGACTTCGGTTTGTTTGCCTTCGCTATCGGTAAACAGTCCTTTGCCGGATACGATGATGTAAACGTCTTCATTGCCGGTATGTTTGTGTTGGCCGATGGAAGCGCCTGGCGGTAATGTGAGCCAGCCGATTTCTTTGAATGCGTCTTGGTCGGCGGTTTGATGGCGCGTGAAGGCAAAGTTGCCGAGCAATGGGCCTTGGCCTCCGGCTGCGTTTTCGCGGTTCCATTCAGCTAAGTCGGCTTTTTTGTACACTTGGATGCTGCGGTCGGTGGGGGTGGTTTGTTCGGCAGCTTGGGCGCTTATGGATGTGCCGAGCAGAAGGGCGACAGATAATGCGGCAAATAGTGGTTTCATGGTGGTTCTCCGTTTGTCAGGTTGAGTCAGATAATGCGGATTCCGTTTTCAGACGGCCTGCAGGGTTGAAATGTGTAACCCTGCAGGCTTCCCCCAAGTTTTATTTCACATTGCGCAGATAGTTCAACAATAAAGGAACAGGGCGGCCAGTCGCGCCTTTTTCACCGCCGGATTTCCATGCGGTACCCGCGATGTCGAGGTGTGCCCATGGATAGTCTTCGGTGAAGTAAGACAGGAAGGTGGCGGCGGTAATCGTGCCTGCACCCGGCGTGCCGATGTTTGGAATGTCGGCAAAGTTGGATTTGAGTTGGTCTTTGTAGGTTTCAAAGAGCGGCAGTTGCCATGCTTTGTCGTCCACGTTTCGGGAAGCGGCCAGCAGGCTGTCGACCAAATCTTGATTGTTGCCCATCACGCCGCTGACGTCATGACCCAAGGCGATGATGCACGCGCCGGTCAGGGTGGCGACGTCGATAACGGCTTTAGGTTTGAATTGTTCGGCGTAAGTGAGCGCGTCACACAAAATCAGACGGCCTTCAGCATCGGTGTTTAATACTTCGATGGTCAAGCCTTTCATGCTTTTTACGACGTCGCCCGGTTTATTGGCTGCGCCGGAAGGCATGTTTTCACAAGTGGCGACGACGGCGATGAGGTTGATCGGCAGTTGCAGTTTGACGGCGGCGCAGAAGGTGCTGATAACGGTTGCCGCGCCGCACATGTCGAACTTCATTTCGTCCATGTTCAGGCCGGGTTTGAGGGAAATGCCACCGGTGTCGAAGGTAATGCCTTTGCCGACCAATACCACAGGCGCGGCTTCTTTATCGGCCGCACCGAAATAGCTCAGTTCGACCAAATATGGGTCTTCGACGCTGCCTTTGGCGACAGACCAGAACGAACCCATGTTTTCTTTGATGTAGTCTTTTTCAATAATTTTGGCGTGTGCGCCCAGTTTTTCGGCTTCGGCTTTGGCGGTACGCGCGAGGAATTCAGGCGTGCATTCGTTCGGTGCGGCATTGCCCAAATCGCGGCAGAGGCTTTGTCCGTAAACTTGCGCTTCGGCAACGCGCAGGGCTTCTTTGACGGCGGCTTCGTGCGCGCTGTGGAACACGGCTTCTGCAAATTTAGCCGGTTTGGCTTCTTTTTTGTAGCGGTCGAAACGGTAGGCGGTATTGCCGAACGCAATCGCAAACGCTTCGGCAACGGCTGCCGCTTGCGCTTCTTCAAAGGCATAAACGTCCACATTGACCGTTTCTTGATTTTGCGCCCATTTGGCGGCTTCGGCTGCAGCTTTGTTCAATGCGGCGCGGTCGGTTTTTTCGAGGCGGGCGATGGCAATGGCTTGCAAACCGTTGTCCGTCGGGATTTTGGTGTCGGCGAAATTTTGACCTTCTTCAAGGGAAGTGAAGAGGGCGAGGGCAGTCGGGTTGCTCAGTTGTGATGCTTCGGCGCAGACAAATAATTGCGCACCTGCCTGTTGAGCCTGCAAAGTTTCGGCTTTTGTGCTAAATTTCACGTTTATTCTCCTGATTGGAACGGTTGTCGGTTGTTCAGACGGCCTGTGACCAACCGTCCGAACAGATGAAAATCATTGTACTCCATTTGTGTCATGCCGTCTGAAGCCTTATTAATAAATATAGGTTTCCCATAAACCGTATACCACGCTCAATCTTATGATTTACCAAAGAAACTTTATTAAAGAACTTTCCTTTACCGCCGTCGGCATCTTTGTCGTCCTCTTGGCGGTATTGGTGTCCACGCAGGCCATCAACCTGCTTGGCCGCGCAGCCGACGGGCGTGTCGCCATCGATGCCGTGCTGGCCTTGGTCGGCTTCTGGGTAATCGGCATGACCCCGCTTTTGCTGGTGTTGACCGCATTTATCAGTACGTTGACCGTATTGACCCGTTACTGGCGCGACAGCGAGATGTCGGTCTGGCTTTCCTGCGGATTGGCATTGAAACAATGGATACGCCCGGTCATGCAGTTTGCCGTGCCGTTTGCCATTTTGATTGCCGTCATGCAGCTTTGGGTAATGCCGTGGGCAGAGTTGCGCAGCCGCGAATATGCCGAAATCTTGAAGCAGAAGCAGGAATTGTCTTTGGTGGAAGCCGGCGAGTTCAATAGCCTGGGCAAGCGCAACGGTAGGGTTTATTTTGTCGAAACCTTCGATACCGAATCCGGCATCATGAAAAACCTCTTCCTACGCGAACAGGACAAAAACGGCAACGACAACATCGTTTTTGCCAAAGAGGGCAATTTTTCGCTGACCGACAACAAACGTACGCTTGAATTGCGCGACGGCTACCGTTATAGCGGTACGCCCGGCAAAGCCGATTACAACCGCGTTTCTTTCCAACATCTCAGCCTGATTATCAGCACCACGCCCAAACTCATCGACCCTGTTTCACACCGCCGAACCATTCCGACCGCCCAACTGATTGGCAGCAGCAATCCCCAACACCAAGCGGAATTGATGTGGCGTATTTCCTTGACCGTCAGCGTTTTGCTGTTGTGCCTGCTTGCCGTGCCGCTTTCCTATTTCAATCCGCGCAGCGGCCATACCTATAATATCCTGATTGCCATCGGTTTGTTTTTAGTTTACCAAAACGGACTGACCTTCCTGCGCAATGCTGTGGAAGACGGCAAAATCCATTTCTGGCTCGGACTGCTGCCTATGCACATCATCATGCTTATGATTGCCGTCGTCCTGCTGCGTGTGCGCAGTATGCCCAGCCAACCCTTCTGGCAGGCGGTTGCCAAAAGTCTGACATTGAAAGGCGGAAAATGAACCTGATTTCACGTTACATCATCCGTCAAATGGCGGTTATGGCGGTTTACGCCCTCCTTGCCTTCCTCGCTTTGTACAGCTTTTTTGAAATCATCAACGAAGTCGGCGATCTTGGAAAAGGCAGCTATAACGGCGCAAAATTGGGGCAGTATGTTTTAATGCAGATGCCTGCGCGCGCATATGAACTGATGCCGCTTGCCGTTTTGATCGGCGGCCTAATTTCTCTCAGCCAACTGGCTTCCGGCAGCGAGCTGACCGTTATCAAAGCCAGCGGCATGAGCACCAAAAAGCTGCTGTTGATTCTGTCGCAATTTGGACTGATTTTCGCCATTGCCACCGTCGCACTTGGCGAATGGGTTGCCCCCACGCTGAGCCAAAAAGCCGAAAACATCAAAGCCGCCGCCATCAACGGCAAAATCAGTACCGGCAATACCGGCCTTTGGCTGAAAGAAAAAAACAGCATTATCAACGTGCGCGAAATGTTGCCCGACCATACGCTTTTGGGCATCAAAATTTGGCAGCGCAACGATAAAAACGAACTGACTCAAGCCGCGGAAGCCGAATCAGCCGTTTTGAATCCAGACGGTAGCTGGCAGCTGAAAAATATCCGCCGTAGCATATTGGGCGAAGATAAAGTCGAGGTCTCTACTGCGGCTGAAGAAAACTGGCCGATTTCTGTCAAACGCAACCTGCTGGACGTATTGCTCGTCAAGCCCGACCAAATGTCTGTCGGCGAATTGACCACCTACATCGACCATCTGGAAAAAAACAACCAAAATACCCAAGTCTATGCCATCGCATGGTGGCGCAAGCTGGTGTATCCCGTTGCTGCATGGGTGATGGCGCTTGTTGCCTTCGCCTTTACGCCGCAAACCACGCGCCACGGCAATATGGGCTTGAAACTTTTCGGCGGTATCTGCCTCGGTTTGCTGTTCCACTTTGCCGGACGGCTCTTCGGCTTTACCAGCCAATTGTACGGCGTGCCACCGTTTTTGGCAGGCGCATTGCCGACGGTTTTGTTTGCACTGTTGGCGGTGTATCTGATACGCCGTCAGGAAAAAAGATAAGGCAAAATAAACTTCAGGCCGTCTGAAAGGCAATCTTCAGACGGCCTGAGTATTTTGTGTGCAAAAAACAAAATGCTAAAGTAAAATAATATCTTTCCAAACTAATGCGGCTATTGAAAATGTCCCAAACCATCTGCTTGAATATGATTGTCAAAAACGAAGCGGCAATCATCGAAGAAACACTGGCCAACATCACCGACCACATCAAACTTGACTACTATGTCATCAGCGACACCGGCTCGACCGATGATACCGCCGGCGTGATCCGCCGCTTTTTCGATGCGAAGGGCATCGCAGGCGAGATTCATCATGATGGTTGGCAAAATTTTGCATACAACCGCAATCAAGCGTTGAAACACGCAAAAGGCAAAACCGATTACGTGTTGATTTTTGATGCGGACGACCGCTTTGAAGGCAAATTGGAATTGCCCGAGTTGACCGCCGACCGTTACCGCCTCCGCATGAGAAATGCCATGGGCAGCGTGGTTTATTACCGACCACTGCTGTTGCGCAATGACGGTACATTCTACTGGCGCGGCGTGTTGCACGAGTTTATCGAAACCGACAAACAAGATACCAGCGAAGCCACGCTTCATGGCGACTATACAGTCCTCAGCGGCCGTTTCGGCGCACGCAGCAATATGGCGAACAAATACCTGCTTGATGCCGTTTCCTTGGAAAAAGCGTTTTACAGCCCTGAAGATGAAGATCTGAAACCGCGTTACGCCTTTTATGCGGCACGTTCTTATTGGGATTCTGATATGCCCGAGCGTGCGAGCGAATGGTTTAAAAAACGCATCGAGTTGGGCGGTTGGATCGAGGAAGTGACGGTTTCTTACCAACAGCTGGGCGAGTGCTACAAATTAATGGGCAAACGCGATGAAGCCTTGGCGACTTGGTTGGCAGGCTACGATTACAACCCGCGCCGTGCCGAGTGTCTCTACCTTGCGCAAACCATGCTGCGTCAGGAAGGAAAATACCGTATTTCCCATGCAATCGGCCTGATGGCGAAACGTATCCCGTTCCCGAAAGACGATATTCTTTTTGTCCAAAGCAATGTTTATCAGTTGGACATCGACTATGAATTGTCGGTTACCGCCTATGCGGCCGGCGATTTGCGCCAAGGCTATGAGTCTTGCCGCCACTTGCTCTTGCTGAATGTACGCGAGGCATTGACCACGGTGACTATGCAAAATATGTGGCTCTACCGCGAACACGCGCAAACAGAAACGCGTGAAGTGTTGGAGCAACTGGTGGCCGTCATGCAGCCTTATGCCGAGCAGGGCGGACGTTTGGCGGAAGTGACCGAATATTTTGCCGATATTTTGAAAAACCGTTAATCAGCACTTTGCCCCGGCCATAAGGCCGTCTGAAAGGAAATTTTTTGAGCAAGCGCAATCTGTTTTCCGTCGATAAATCTTTGGAAAAGCCCGAACGCGTCCTCTTGGTCGGTGTGATGCTGACGGCGGACTATTCCGGTGCAAACGAAACGCGTGAGCGCGGCTTTCAGACGGCTTTGATCGAAGCGGCAGAATTGGTGGGTGCGGCCGGCGGTGATTTGGTTTCTATCGAAACTTCACGCCGCGATAAACCGCATCCGGCTTTGTTTGTCGGTACGGGCAAGGCGGAAGAGTTGGCGGCAGTGGTCAAGCAGCATGATGTCGGGCTGGTCGTGTTCAACCACGAACTCACGCCGACACAAGAGCGTAATCTGGAAAAAGAGCTTCAATGCCGCGTCCTCGACAGAGTGGGTTTAATTTTGGCGATTTTTGCCAAACGCGCCCAGTCGCAGGAAGGTAAGTTGCAGGTGGAGCTGGCTCAGTTGAATCACTTGAGCGGACGGCTGGTGCGCGGTTATGGGCATTTGCAAAGTCAGAAGGGTGGTATCGGCTTGAAAGGGCCGGGTGAAACCCAGTTGGAAACCGACCGCCGTTTAATCGGACAGAAAATCACGGCATTGAAAAAACAGCTTGCCGATGTCCGCAAGCAACGCGCCACACGCCGCAAATCGCGCATGAGCGGCCGTCTGAAAACCTTTGCCATTGTCGGCTATACCAATGCCGGAAAATCCAGCCTGTTCAACCGCTTGACCAAAGCGGACGTATTGGCGAAAGACCAGTTGTTCGCCACTTTGGATACTACTGCGCGACGGCTTTTCCTGTCGCATGAGGCAAGCGTGATTTTGACCGATACCGTCGGCTTTGTCCGCGATTTGCCGCACAAGCTGGTATCGGCGTTTTCCGCTACCTTGGAAGAGACGACGATGGCGGATGTGCTACTGCACGTCGTTGATGCCTCCAATCCCGATTTTGAACGGCAGATGGACGATGTCAACGAAGTCTTGGAAGAAATCGGCGCACATGAAATTCCGCAATTGGTGGTGTACAACAAAATCGATTTGCTGCCGTCGGGTATGCGTGAAGCAGGCATTTTGCGCGACAATTCCGGGCATGCCGTCGGCGTGAATGTTTCCGTTGCTGAAAGTTTGGGTTTGGACAGTTTGCGCGAAGCGATGATTGAATTGGCCGTACAGCCAAGTGCTTGATGGTATGGAATGAAACAAGGCCGTCTGAATGTTCAGACGGCCTTACCGTAAAATTCTAAATCTGAGGATTATGCCGACAGAGGGCTTTTCTTTTTGAACACGTTTTCGTAAAGCATCCAAGCGGCGAGGCTCAGGTATACGGTGCTGGACAAAATGCCGATAACGGCGAAGATAGGCATAAGGCGATCAATCATGGTGAGGTTTCCCAATAAGTTAGTTTTATAAGTAAATGTGTGTTTTTTGATTTCCGTCTTCGCGGAATGCCTAAAGTATGCTGCTTAAATGGATTGAGGTCAATAAAAAATGTATTAGGATTTTTAAAAAAGTTCCATTTTTACATTAAAATAATTGGAAGTTTTTAAAGATAAACGGTATTTATATATTACCGTTCATCGTTTGATGAACGGTCAATACTTTGTTTTCCATATTTTTTACAAATTCCGACAGCCTGTTAATTCAAAATTGAATGAAAAGAGGCGGGAAAACGCTTTTTGCTAAAATGTAACAACCTGAGACGGTTGTTTCAGGCCGTCTGAAAAATAAATCGAACACATGATGACATCTTCCACACATCCCCAAAAAAACTGCTTCCATTGCGGACTTGAAGTCCCGGATCATCTGCATTTGACGGTTCGTTTTGAAGACGAAGAACACGAAACCTGTTGCGCCGGTTGCCAAGCAGTGGCGCAGAGTATTATCGATGCTGGTTTGGGCAATTATTACAAACAGCGTACTGCAGACGCGAAAAAATCCGAATTGCCTCCGCCGGAAGTGTTGTCGCAATTAAAGCTGTACGATTTGCCCGAAGTGCAGGCGGATTTTGTCGAGGTCGGCGCAGGGGATGAACGCGAGGCGGTGTTGATGCTGGGCGGCATTACCTGCGCCGCGTGTGTGTGGCTGATTGAACAGCAGTTGTTGCGTATGAAGGGCGTAGTGCGCGTGGATTTGAATTACAGTACCCACCGCTGCCGAGTGGTGTGGGACAGCGCCCACATTGAATTGTCGGACATTTTGCTGAAAATCCGCCAAACCGGTTATACCGCCGCGCCTTATGATGCGCAAAAAATTGAAGTGCAGGCGCAGAAGGAGCGCAAACAGTTTATCGTCAGATTGGCTGTGGCCGGTCTGGGTATGATGCAGACGATGATGTTCGCCCTGCCGACTTATTTTTACGGCGGCGACATCGAGCCGCTTTATTTGGAAATCCTGCATTGGGGCGGCTTTTTGATGGTATTGCCCGTTGTGTTTTACAGCGCGTTGCCGTTTTACCGCGGCGCATGGCGTGACTGGAAAAACCGCCGTGTCGGCATGGATACGCCGATAGCCATTGCCATTGTGATGACCTTTATCGCCGGTATTTACAGCCTGGCTACCAACGCAGGGCAGGGCATGTATTTTGAATCCATCGCCATGCTGCTGTTTTTCCTGTTGGGCGGGCGTTTTATGGAACAGATTGCTCGACGTAAAGCAGGCGATGCGGCGGAGCGGTTGGTCAAACTGGTTCCGGCATTTTGCCACCGTTTGCCGGCTTATCCTGAAAGCGAAGCCATCGAGGAAGCCGCAGTCGTCCGCCTCAATATCGGCGATACGATTGTTGTGAAGCCCGGCGAAGTCATTCCGGTGGACGGTACGGTTTTGTCCGGCGAAAGTGAAGTTAACGAAGCCATGTTGACCGGCGAAAGCCTGCCCATTGTGAAAAGGCCGTCTGAAAAAGTAACCGCCGGCACGCTCAACACCAGCAGCCCTTTAATCATCCGCACCGACCATACCGGCGGCAACACGCGCCTGTCCCATATCGTCAAACTGCTCGACCGCGCGCTGGCGCAAAAACCGAGAGCCGCCGAGTTGGCCGAAAAATACGCGTCCAGTTTTGTGTTTGGCGAACTTTTGCTTGCGATTCCTGTTTTTATCGGCTGGGCGTGGTATGCAGATGCGCACACTGCCTTGTGGATTACCGTTGCCCTGCTGGTCATTACCTGCCCGTGTGCCTTGTCGCTTGCCACGCCGACCGCGCTGGCAGCTTCTACCGGTGCGCTTGCCAAAGACGGCATTCTCATCAGCGGCAAACAAAGCCTGGAAACGCTTGCCCAAATTGACGATGTCGTGTTCGATAAAACCGGTACGCTGACCAAAGGGCAGTTTTCCGTCAGTCGTATACTGCGTGCAGGCCGTCTGAACGAAGTCCAAGCCCTTGCTATCGCCCAGGCATTGGAACAGCAATCCGAGCACCCTATCGCCCGTGCCATTTTGAACCATACGCTTTCAGACGGCCCTGTATCCGCGCTTGATGTGAAAGTGCAGCAACGGGTCAACCGTATTGGGTACGGTGTCAGCGCGCAAATCGAATTTGATGGCGAAACCCAAGTTTGGGCTTTGGGCAAAGCGGCGTTTGTTTCGGAAATTGCCGGTAATCTGCCTGAAACATTTGCCCATATCGACCACACAGGCGGCATTATTTTCTTGGGCAATCAAAGCGGTTTTCAGACGGCCTTTTTATTGGAAGACCAAATCAAAGACAGCGCCGCTGAAATGTTGCAAAACCTGAAACAACACGGCATCCGTCTGCACCTTTTAAGCGGCGACCGTCAAGCTGCCGTAGCCCAAGTCGCGCAGGAGCTGGGATTGGATGCCTATCGTGCCGAAGCCACGCCGGAAGACAAGCTGGCTTATGTGAAAAATCTGCAAAAACAAGGACGTAAAGTCATGATGATTGGCGACGGGATTAACGATGCCCCCGTCCTTGCCCAAGCAAACGTATCGGCCGCAGTGGCCACGAGTGCCGATGTGGCGCGAGACGGGGCCGATGTGGTTTTGCTCAATGATGATTTGAACGTTTTGCCCGTGATGATGGAACAGGCACGCCGTACCCATCAAATCATCCGCCAAAACCTGACTTGGGCGAGCGCATACAATCTGGTTGCCGTTCCGCTGGCCGTGTTTGGTTACGTTACCCCGTGGATCGCCGCGCTCGGCATGAGTTTCAGCTCGCTGCTGGTGTTGGGCAATGCCTTGAGATTGTTGAAAACCAAAAAGGCCGTCTGAAAACGGCAAATCCATTGCCTAAATGAAAGAATACGCCATGCCTAAAGCCACTTTTTATACACACGTCGCCCAGCCGGCCGCCTTTGCCTGCCGCCTGATTGCCCGCGCCATACGCGATGGCGGGCAGATTTTGGTGTGGTCGGATTCTGCTGCAGCCATGCAGCAACTAGACGTTGATTTGTGGCAGCAGATTCCCGAAAGCTTTATTCCGCATGAAGTTTGGCTGCCTACTGACCCCATGCCGTCTGAAACGCCGGTATTGCTTGCGTTTGGAAATGCATTGCCGAATATTCCGCAAGATTGCACGGTTTTGAACCTGTCTGCTGATTTCTGGAGTCAAGCCCCGGCCATTCCAAACCGTATCCTTGAAATTGTGGGAAATAGCTTAGAAGATTTGGCCGAAGCCCGAGACCGTTTCCGAGCTTATCGTCAGAGCGGATTTGAGATTGAGCATTTTTCGAGAGAAGGGAAGGATTGAGTGTTGAAGATATTCAAGGCCGTCTGAATATAAACAAAGGGACATTTTGATGATGTCCCTTTGTTTTTTAGATTGATTATCGGAAGGCTTCGTGCCATATGCCATAAAATATGAGGCAACAGCAGAAAGAGTAGAAATAGTGGAAAAAGCGTTCAAAAAGGGAGGTATTGGCAAGATACCATTGAACAGACTGATGGTGGTGTTGGGGATTTTTGAGGATTAAGTTGGGGAAACGGACAATTGAAGGTACGGCAAGCAAGTCAAACAGATTGAGGAAGACTGTAACCAATAATGAAAAACCGATTGTCTCATGAAATACGTCGAATGGCTGCAATGACAGGGTGTGTGCAAATAGGGAGGTCAGGGCAGATTTGTTGGACATCCATAAATAAAACAGCCCACCGATAGATAGGTAAAGCGCAAGACGGACCCATATGGATAGTTTGCGTGGCAAATAAAGGATGAAGAATAAGTTGAGCAGGATAAAGAAAATAGGGAAAACGGATTTCATGGGTTTGTTTGCTTACAGTTTGGTATTTAAAGCCGCTAAGGGAAACGCATTATTGATTGTATGAAGGGGAACCTTAGGAAAAGACAGTCTGAAAAGGCCATTCTATTTTAGGCCGTCTGAAAAAGATTTGCGTAAGGGCAAGGGTTTCAGACGGCTTTAAGTTTTTTGAAGTCAAAATCCGATGGTTCAGGATTCGGTTTTTGAGGCCGCATTGGCGAAATAGTGGTTGGATACCGGATTGAAGATAAGGAGCAGCAAAACAGGGTGGAGAATGGATTGAATAATGATTTGTTGAGAACTATAGCTCGCCATATCGCTATACACCATGATCAGTGAAGCGGCTGCCAACACAACAGCCAGCCAACGGGCAGAACGGTTGCCTGAAAGCAGGCCGACAGCAATAAATACTGGTAAGGAAAGGAGGATGAAGTATAGGGGCATAGACAGCCACCAAGGCAGGAAAGGGAATGCCAAGGCTGCAACCTCTATCAGTAAATCGCCCGAATAAATCGCAAGAGCAACAGTGGTAAAGCAGACAAGGGTAGTTAGGATGAAATAGAGAACGGTGGCGATGGTAACAGGGACTGGACGTTTCATGTAATAAAAGCCTTGGATAGAATATCGGGGATAAGGATTAGAATCGGTATCGGCCAAACCTTGTCATTGAAGGCGATGGCCGTCTGAAAGTAGGCTATTCGTCTTTCTCAAATGAAGAAAGCTTGATAATGGCAGGCTGGAAGACTGCAACCAAATAGATCATGATAGGGAGGATAAGATACGTAAAAGGAATATCTACGCGAAATAGTGCAATCAGAAAGGCAAGGTATAAGGTTAGCAGGGAAAGGAAAATAACGCTCTTTTTCCATGTCGCTTGGCGGATTTCTTTTGCAGTCGGTTGCTTATAGCGGACTTTTTTGTAGCAGGTCGGGCACTCTTTAATGATTTTCAGTCCTTTGAATGCAATACCCCGAATCGGATTGGAACAATGAGGACAAGAGAATGGGGATGGTTTCATTATTTTTTTATTGGGCCGTATAAGGTATTGCCCATCCGGTAAAGTAGATTGGATGGGCAACGTATATGTTTATTCGTCTTTTTCAAAAGATGAAAGTTTGTTTTGAATCGGAATAATGTAGTAGACAAGAAAGCCTATAACTAATGCCGTACTGATATATGGGGGGAATGTACCAAACAGGCTAATCAGTATTGCCGCTACGATACAGACAACTACTACAAAAATAGCGAAAGGTTTCAGCAAAGCTTTGAAATATTCGCCAACAGGCGGCTTTTTGAATTTGACTTTTTTATGGCAGGAAGGACATTCTTTGACTGCGGCCAAACCTTTAACCAATCCACCTTGGATTGGGGCATGGCAGTGTGGGCAGGGGAGTGAAGGGTTTAGATTATTCATTGTATTCAATCTGACTTAGGGTTTGGAAAGGTGGTATCGATGTTATTGATACCACCCCATTATTTATCGGAAGCGATAGGCTTATTGGGAGTATTTTTTGCCTAAAGCTTCGGCTGCTTTTTGTAATTCTTGATTGGCTGCACGCAGGGTTTCTTGCAATTTTTGAGATTTTGCTTGGAAATCATTGGCAAATTTGAGCGAATCTTTATCTTTGCCGTTGATAGTCAGCTCAGAAGCATGTTTGCCTGCATAAATCATCATGTTGTTGGCAGCACTGCTGACTTGTAATGCACGATCCAGAACTGCTTTGATTTCAGGATCTTTGATGTCGAGGGCAGCTGCGCTCTGATGGAATTGTTCCAGTGCGGCAGTCAGTTTGTTCATCTGCTCCAAAGCTTCTTTTTCTTTATTTTGGTTAGCCAAGTTTTGCAATTCTAGGCCTAGCTGAGTAATTTTTTGAGCTTCTTCACCAGTGGTGAAGTGAATGAATTTTTGCAATTCGGCAAGACCGTCTGGAGATTTTTTATCGGAAATGACGATAGGTTCGGCCAGTTTAGGATCTGCTTCCGGGAATTCGCTCAGAGCTTTTTCGTATTTGTTGGCAGAGCTAGATTCGCTTTGGGCAACTTGTTCTGCCGGTTTGTCGCTGCTGCCTTTATTACCGGAGTCGCCGCAGGCTGCCAGCAAGGAAGCGGTCAAGATCAGCATACCGAATTTGTTGAATACGTTCATATTAGGATTCCTTCTTAAGTTAGGAGAAAATTGGGGGGAATTTGTTTTTATTGATGAGCGTAGATAATTGTTTGTACTTTTGTTCTATTTTATTACAGATTTGTTTATTTTTCTCAAATTAGATTAAGTGGTATGTTTTTGGAATTAAACGGCGAAGGTGGATGGTTGTAAAATATTGAACATATAATAAAATTAACAAGGGTAATAATAAGCCAGGATACACTGTTTTGAGCTAAAGTAGATTTTTTTATTAAGATGTTTTTGATTAATGCGAAAGGAATAAAAAAGGCCGTCTGAAACAATAAAGTTTCAGACGGCCTTTTTAATAGGCTGGAATTAGTTGCCTAAGTCGAATGCTTTATGCAGAATGCGGGTAGCCAGTTCCATGTATTTTTCGTCAATCAGGACGGATACTTTGATTTCGGAAGTTGAAATCATTTGGATGTTGATGCCTTCTTCTGCGAGGGTACGGAAGATTTTGGCGGCTACGCCGACGTGTGAACGCATGCCCAAGCCGACTGCGGAGACTTTGCATACGGTGTCGTCGCCGTCAATGTAGGCTGCGCCGATGCTGTCTTGGCGTTGTTGCAGGAGTTCGATGGTTTGTTTGTAGTCGCCGCGTGGAACGGTGAAGGAGAAGTCTGTTGTGCCTTCGCTACCGACATTTTGGATGATCATGTCGACTTCGATGTTGGCATCGGCAACTGCGCCGAGGATTTGGTAGGCAACGCCGGGTTTGTCAGGTACGCCGCGTACGTTGATGCGTGCTTGGTTTTTGTCGAATGCGATACCGGTTACGGCTGCTCTTTCCATGTTGTCGTCCTCTTCAAAGGTAATCAGGGTGCCGTTGCCGCCATCTTGCAGGCTGCTGAGTACGCGCAGGCGCACTTTGTATTTTCCGGCGAATTCTACGGAGCGGATTTGTAAAACTTTTGAGCCGAGGCTGGCCAATTCGATCATTTCTTCGAATGTGATCGTGTCCATGCGGCGTGCTTCGGGTACGACGCGCGGGTCGGTGGTGTAAACGCCGTCCACGTCGGTGTAAATTTGGCATTCGTCGGCTTTGAGGGCTGCGGCGATGGCAACGGCAGAGGTGTCCGAACCGCCACGGCCGAGGGTTGAGATATTGCCTTCGCTGCTGATGCCTTGGAAACCGGCTACGATAACGACTTTACCGGCGGCCAAATCGGCACGCATTCTTTCGTCGTCGATGTTTTCGATGCGGGCTTTGGTGTGGGAAGTGTCGGTTTGGAGGGCGACTTGCCAGCCGGTGTAGCTTTTGGCGTCAACGCCGATGTCTTTCAGCGCCATGGCCAGCAGGCCGATGGTCACTTGTTCGCCGGTGGCAAGGACGACGTCCAGCTCGCGCGGATCGGGATGTTCTTGCATTTCGTGCGCCAGGGCGACCAGTCGGTTGGTTTCGCCGCTCATGGCGGATACGACGACTACGATGTCGTGTCCTTCGGCGCGGGCTTTGGCGACACGTTTGGCTACGTTTTTGATGCGTTCTGGCGAGCCTACTGATGTGCCGCCGTATTTATGTACGATTAACGCCATGTTTCGTGCTTTCTTGTGGGGTTTGTCGGGCAGCTTGGTTTGCTGGAAAAAGGGTTATTATTACTATTTTTTACATGGAATTCAAGGATAGAACGCGCTTTTTTGAGTAAATACGCATAAAGGGGTTTGGTTAAAAAAGGCCGTCTGAAATCTTTCAGACGGCCTTGCTGATTATAGGGCCAAAAGGGCAGCCTGCTGGTGTTGAACCAATTCGGCAATGCCTTTATGTGCCAAGGCAATCAGCTTGCCCAATTCTTCGATGCTGAACGGTGCGCCTTCGGCCGTACCTTGGATTTCGATGATTTTGCCGGATGCGGTCATGATGATGTTGACATCACTGTCGCAGCCTGAATCTTCGGGATAGTCCAAATCCAAAAGTGGTACACCGCCCACCACGCCGGCGGAAACGGCGGCAACGGCTTCTCGGATGGGATTTTCGCTGATAAGGCCGTCTGAAAGGAGTTTGTCTACGGCGATTTGCAGGGCAACGTAGGCACCGGTAATGGAAGCGGTACGCGTGCCGCCGTCGGCTTGGATGACGTCGCAGTCAATCAGGATTTGGCGTTCGCCAAGTTTTTCCATATCGACAACGGCGCGCAGCGAGCGGCCGATCAGACGTTGGATTTCTTGTGTGCGGCCGGACTGTTTGCCTGCGGCGGCCTCACGGCGCATACGGGAGGCGGTGGATGCCGGCAACATACCGTATTCGGCAGTCACCCAGCCTTGTTCTTTACCGCGCAGGAACGGTGGGACATTTTCATCGATGGAGGCGGTGCAAATTACTTTGGTGTTGCCGCACTCAATGAGGCAGGAGCCGTCGGTGTGGGGGAGGAAATTGGGGGTGATTTTAATGTTGCGCAGGCTGTCGGCGGCGCGGCCGGTGCGGGTGTAGTCGCTCATGATGATCCTTTGGGGCGGAATGAAAAATAGGTTGCCTTGAATTATAGAGGAATTTGGCATCAAAGGCCGTCTGAAAATCGTCGGTCGGGTGTGTTATAGTGTCCATACTTTCACTCGTATTTGGAAACGGAGTAAAACCATGGCTACAAGACGAACTATTCAAATCCACAGCATGACCGGCTTTGCCAATGCCGCAGGCGAATGTGGCGGCAAGCGGATTAATTTGGAAATCCGCGCAGTCAACCATCGTTATTTGGATGTCCAATTCCGTATGCCGGAAGAGTTGCGCTATTTGGAAGGCGCATTGCGCGAACAGATTGCCGCAGCTGTGGCGCGCGGTAAACTGGAGTGCCGCGTTCAGCTGCAAGATGCGGCTTCGGGCGGACAGGCTTTGGAAGTCAATCAGGATTTGGTCGCACAACTGGCGCATTTGAACAAAGAATGGCGCAAGGAACACAATTTCGGCAAGCTGAGCGTGGCCGACGTTTTGCGTTTCCCCGGCGTTTTGGCAGGTCAGAGCGAAGACTCCGAGGCCTTGGCGAAAGGTGTCAAAGATTTATTGACCAGCGCTTTGAAAGAGTTCACAGCCGCCCGCAAACGCGAGGGCAAAAAACTGGGTGAGCACCTGCTGCAACGTCTGGACGGCATGGAAGAGATTGTGGATGCTTTGAACGAATTGTTCCCAAGTCTACTGCAGGCGCATATGGACAAAGTCAAAACCCGTTTGGCAGAAGCCGTCGGCAATATCGACAACGACCGTTTGCAACAGGAATTTGCTTTATTCATCCAAAAATCCGATGTGGATGAGGAATTCAGCCGTTTGCGCACCCATATCGCCGAAGTGCGCCGCATCGTTACCGAAGGCAAGGGCAGCGTAGGCAAACGTTTGGATTTCCTGATGCAGGAGCTCAACCGCGAAGCCAACACTTTGGGCAGCAAGGCCATCGCCGCCGAATGCACGCAAGCGTCGGTTGAACTGAAAGTCTTGATCGAGCAAATGCGCGAACAGGTTCAAAATATCGAATAAATTGATAATGAACGGATAAAACAAGGCCGTCTGAAAAAGTTTTCAGACGGCCTTTTATCAATCAATTCCAAGTAAACAAAGAGATTCAGGCATGATCATTAAAGGCAAGCTGATTTTTGCGATGGATTATAAAGCGGAGGCACAAAATCCGCTTATTGGCAAAAAAGAGAAATTCTTAACCAATATAGTTAATGTTGATGACCCAAACCGGATAATAAGTTTGAATGCGATTGAACTGTTATGGAAAAAGCCGTAAAGCATTTTGCCTGATTCGAACAGGATCACACGGGGGCTTGTGCCACCGCTCCCTTTCCATTTGGTAACCCATGCTTTACGGCTTTGTTAAAGACAATATACTGATGGTCAAGATAAAAATCAACATAGATGCTCTGCAAAAAGCTTAAATGCTATTGCACAGCGTACAAGTAATACCCAACCATTGATGACGTAACTTGCCCGCATCATGCGCAATGCGGTACTGGACAACTTCGAGGCGAGTGGCCACTATGCTATCAAGGTAAAGAAGTTTTTTCTGCTACTGTCGAGCGTGACGATGGGCATGTCATAGATTTCACCATTATCGCCTGTTCGGGAAATATGACCGATGAGGAAAAAAATGAGTCCTGAAGAATGGTATCGTTGGCGGAATGAAAGATTGAAAAAGGAGCGAGAAAAATAGTTTATTCACCCTGCAGTTTTATGGCTATAAAGGGCGGGGTAGGTCATTCATGTTTGAAATATCAAACGTGGTTATTGCCAGAGCTGTATATAAAAGTTAATATCCGTTAAATTATGGCAATTATTGTCATGATAAAAACATACAAAGGAGTAAAAATATGAACTTTTTGACCGCTATCAGTCGGCAAATGACCCGCTTCACCGCCCTGATTATCGTCCTTGCCTCCATCATCGCCTTTATCGAACCTACCACTTTTTCGTGGGTAAAAGGCGATACGCAAGTCGTCGTACTCGGCATTATCATGCTGGGTATGGGCATGACTTTGGGCAAAGAAGATTATCAAATTCTGGCACAACGTCCGCTCGATATTTTTATCGGCGCCATCGCCCAATACACGATTATGCCCCTGCTCGCCATCGGTATTGCCAAAGCCTTTGACCTTTCGCCCGGATTGACGCTGGGTCTGGTTTTGGTCGGTACCTGCCCGGGCGGCGTTTCGTCCAATATTATGAGTTTTTTGGCTAAAGGCGATGTTGCCTTTTCGGTTGGCATGACGACTGTCTCCACCGTCATCGCGCCTGTGATGACGCCGTTGTGGATGACTTATTTGGTTGGTCAAACCGTCGAAATGGACGGCTGGGGTATGTTCAAATTTATGCTGCTCGTTACCCTGTTGCCCGTCGTTATCGGTTCTGCCGCCAATATCTTGCTACATAGAAAACACTGGTTTGAAGACGTGCGCGCGATTATGCCGGCTGTTGCCGTTGTCGCATTTGCCTGTATTGTCGGCGGCGTTGCTGCCGTTCACGGCCATCGTTTCGCCGAGTCCGCCTTCGTTATGGTACTTGCCATCGCTGCCCACAATATCGGTGGCTACATCCTCGGCTATTACAGCGGCGCACTGACCGGCATGAACACTGCCAAAAAACGCACCCTTGCCATCGAAGTCGGTGTACAAAATGCCGGACTTGCCACCGGTTTGAGTGCTAAATTCTTCCCCGGTAATGCTGAGTCTGCCGTTGCCGCCGCCGTTGCCTGCGTTTGGCACTCTGTGTCAGGAACGATTTTGGGCAACTTATTTGCCTGGTGGGACAAGCGTAAGCAATAAGCCGGTAAACATTGCCAGATAACAAAAGGCCGTCTGAAACATTTCAGACGGCCTTTTGATTACCTTTTATCAATGCGCTTTATGCGTCGTGCTGTACACGATTTTGTCCGTTAAAGCCATGGCGAGCGCGGAAATTAGGAAGCAGATGTGGGTAATACATTGCCACATGATTTGTTTTTCCGACAGATTGGCGGCGTTGAGGAAGGTTTGCAGCAGATGGATGGAGGAAATGCTGATGATGGACATCGACAGCTTAACCTTCAAAACCGAAGCATTGACATGGCTGAGCCATTCGGGCTGGTCGGGATGTTCGTCAACGTGAAGGCGGGAGACGAAGGTCTCGTAGCCGCCGACAATGACCATGGTCAGCAGATTGGCAATCATCACGACATCAATCAGGTTCAATACGGCGATCATGATGGTGTTTTCATCCATGATGCTGAAATTGGATACCAAGTGCCACAAGGATTTGAGGAACTTACAGGCATAAATGACTTGGGCGATAATCAAGCCTATATAAATCGGCAGTTGCAGCCAGCGGCTGGCGAAAATGAAATGCGCGAAGATACCCATTCGTTCGTGGGCTGTGCGCTTGGTCGGGGTGGAATGTTCCATAAAATGTGTTGTATGTAGGGAAGATAAGGGGCGGCATTTTAATGGAAAAATTTTTAAGCTGCAATTTGAGCGACTGAATTGAAAAAGAAGGCCGTCTGAAAACAGAATATGGTTTCTTGTTTTCAGACGGCCTTGTAGGTTGTCAGGACAAGCAAACACGCGCAAAATCGCTTTGCTTTTTAGAGATGGACATTATGCTTGCAGATTCGTTTTTTTATTATCTGGTGTTGGTCGGCTTTGCCGCCGGGCTGATGGATGCGGCCGTTGGCGGCGGCGGGCTGTTGCAGATTCCCGGATTGTTCAACCTATTGCCAAACGCCACGCCTGTGGCCTCGGTGATGGGTGTCAATAAATTTGCTTCCTGCTGCGGCACGTTGACTGCGACGGGGCAATACCTGCGCCGAATCCCCGTGCCGTGGAAAATGCTGCTGCCTGCCGCGGCGTTGGCATTTGCCGCTTCATATTTGGGAGCAAAAACGGTGGTGTATTTCCCCGTGCAATACATGAAACCGGCAATGCTGGTCATCATGATTGCCATGTGTCTGTACACCTTTTTGAAAAAAGACTTGGGGCAGACAGTGCGCACTGAAAAGCTGACGTGTCGCGAAACTTTATGGGGCTTATTTTTCGGCGCGTTAATCGGATTTTACGACGGCGTGTTCGGGCCGGGGACGGGCAGTCTACTGGCTTTTGTGTTCGTCCGCTTTTACGGCTATGATTTTTTAGCGGCCAACGCCTCGGCAAAGGTCATCAATTCGACCACCAATCTTGCCGCGCTGACGTTTTTTATCCCGCAAGGCCATGTCGTGTGGGCATGGGCGATACCGTTGGCACTGGCGAATTTATGCGGCGGCGTGGTCGGCGCGTGCTTGGCAATGCGCGGCGGAACCAAGCTGCTGCGTTACGGATTTATGTTGCTGCTGTGCCTGACCATTGGAAAGTTTGCTTGGGATTTATTGGGTTGATATCGAATGAAAAAAGGCCGTCTGAATGTTTCAGACGGCCTTTGTGTTTTACAGTTTAACCGAATGCTCGCGTGTTTCGTGGAACACGATATCCGGCCAGCGTTCTTGTGTTAGATTCAGATTGACGCGGTTAGGCGCGAGGTAGGCGAGGTTGCCGCCTGCGTCTATCGACAGATTGCCGGCATTGGCTTTTTCAAACTCCGCCAGCTTTTTCTTGTCTTCGCACGATACCCAGCGCGCAGACCAGATAGATGCGCTGTCGAACACGGCTTCTACGCCGTATTCGTTGGCCAGTCGCGAGGTAACGACTTCAAACTGCAACACGCCGACCGCGCCCAAAATCAAATCCGCGCCGCTCATCGGTTTGAAAACCTGTACCGCGCCTTCTTCGCCAAGCTGTTGCAAGCCTTTTTGCAGTTGCTTGATTTTCAGCGGGTTTTTGATGCGGACGCTGCGGAACAGTTCGGGCGCGAAGAATGGGATGCCGGTGAACGCCAGTTGTTCGCCTTCGGAGAAGCTGTCGCCGATTTGGATGTTGCCGTGGTTCGGGATACCGATAATGTCGCCGGCGTAGGCTTCTTCTACCAGCTCACGGTCGTGGGACATGAAGGTAACCACGCTGGAGGCGGCGATTTCGCGGTTGATGCGCAGATGTTTCATCTTCATGCCGCGCTCGAATTTACCAGAGCAGACGCGCAAGAAGGCGATACGGTCGCGGTGTTTCGGGTCCATATTGGCTTGGATTTTGAAGATAAATCCGGAAAATTTCGGCTCGTCCGGCTCGACCATGCGTACGGTCGCGTCGCGCGGTTTCGGTGCGGGCGCCCATTCAATCAATGAATTCAGGATTTCCTGAATACCGAAGTTGTTAATCGCAGAGCCGAAGAACACGGGTGTGAGTTCGCCGGCGAGGAATTCGTCGAGATTAAACTCGTTGGAAGCAGCCTGCACCAATTCGATTTCGTCGCGCAACTGCTGGATTTCCAGCGGAAAGCGTTGTTCCAATTCGGGATTGTCGATGCCTTTGATGATGTCGAACTCGTGCGGCAGACGTTCGCCACCTGCGTCGAAGAGATAGATTTCGTCATTCAGGATGTGGTACACGCCTTTGAAGTTTTTGCCCATGCCGATCGGCCAGGTTACGGGCGCGCAGCGGATTTGCAGGATGTTTTCCACTTCGTCCAGCAATTCCAGAGAATCGCGTACTTCGCGGTCGTATTTGTTCATGAACGTAACAATCGGCGTATTGCGCAGGCGGCAGACGTTCAAAAGTTTGATGGTTTGCGCTTCCACGCCTTTTGCCGCGTCGATGACCATCAAGGCGCTGTCGACGGCGGTCAATACGCGGTAGGTGTCTTCGGAGAAGTCTTGGTGTCCCGGCGTGTCCAAGAGGTTGACGGTATGGTCTTTGTAGTCGAACTGCATTACGCTTGATGCCACGGAAATGCCGCGCTGCTTCTCGATGTCCATCCAGTCGGAGGTAGCGAATTTGCCGGTTTTCTTACCTTTCACCGTACCCGCGCTTTGAATCGCACCTGAAAACAGCAGCAGTTTTTCGGTCAACGTGGTTTTACCCGCGTCAGGGTGGGAGATGATGGCAAACGTGCGGCGGCGGCGCACTTGGTCGAGGATTTCTTGGGACATGGTTTTCTTTGCAAAAAGGTTCAGGCCGTTTTTTCAGACGGCCTGAAGGATATGGGTGTTGGAAAACAGGCTAAAATAAGGGCGTGTGCAACACGCCCTGCAATAGATTGAAAGATGCGGAATTGTACAAAAAAATGCTTGATAATTCAATGTTTGTACCAAAACAAAGGCCGTCTGAAAAGTTTCAGACGGCCTTTGTTTATGAATCGATGATTAAATATCCATCGGTTTCCATTCTGCGCCTTTCACCGGCGGCAGCCATGATTGCGTACCGCTGGAGGCAAATCCCCACAAGGTGTCGGGGAGGCCGTAATGGTCGGCACGCGTCGGGTCGAGTTGCGTTTCGATTTCATCTTCGCGGCCTTCACGGATTTGTGTGGCGATGTGCGGATTAATCATCACAGTTTTGCCCAATGCGATAAATTCTGCCCAGCCGGTTTCATAGGCGGCCAAAATTTGGTCGGCGGTAAACAGGTTGCCCACGCCGATAAGCGGCAGTTTGCCGTTGATGCGTTCGTGGATGAACTGCATACGGGTTTGGGCGGTATCGCCGCCGCGACGGATTTTTTTATCAAATTCCCACAAGGAAACGTGCAGATATTGCAGCGGTTTTTGTACCAATGCGTCAATCAGTGCGCCGGTTTCGGTCATGGTTAAGCCGTCGTCGCCCGGTTCTTCAGGGGAGAAGCGGTAGCCGATGATGAAGTCGTTGCGCTGGTGTTTTTCACGGACGGCAACCACGGCATCGACAACGGCCAGCGGGAAGCGCATTCTGTTTTCCAAGCCGCCGCCCCATTGGTCGTTGCGGCGGTTGCTTTGGGCAGAGTAAAACTGTTGGAGCAAATAGGTATTGGCACCGTGGATTTCCACGCCGTCAAAACCTGCACGAAGCGCCAAATCGGCGGCTTGCGCATAAGAGGCGATGAGTGCTTCGACTTCTTCTGCGGTCGCTTCGCGTGCGTGTTCGGCTTCGCTGGCGGAAGCGCTGATTTTGTCGAGACCGTCCAAGAGGTCATCAATGGCTTTGGAGCCGCCGTGATGGATTTGCAAAATCGCTTTTGCGCCTTGTTGTTGCAGGATTTGTGCGGTTTCTTTCAGGCTGTCGAGGCAGTGTTCGCCTGTGGCTTCAGGTTGGCCGTGAAAGGCTTTGCCGTCTTTTTGAACCAAAGTGGCGGCAGTGATAAACATGCCCATATCGCCTGCGCGGTTGCTGAGGAAAGTACGCTCTTGGTCGCTGATTAAACCGTCGGCTTGTGAGCCGAAATGGGTCATGGGGGCGACGACAAGGCGGTTTTTGATGGTTACGCCGTTATTGAGGGTGTATGTTTGGAAGAGTGGGGCGTATTTTGGATTCATGAGATTTTGCTCTTGATAAGTGAATGGTTGGCAGAGAATTGGGCCATTCGGGAAATTATCAAGTAAACAGGCCGTCTGAAAAGTTTCAGACGGCCTGTTTATTCTTTAAGCCTTAGGATTAAAGATTAGGATTAACAATGATTTTTACTGCGGATTCGTTGTTGTGGATCAAGCGCTCGAAGCCTTCGGAAATCAATTCGTCCAGTTTGATGCGTTGGGTGATGAAAGGCTCAAGGTTGATTTTGCCTTCTTCAACCAATTTGATGGTTTCGGCGTGGTCGTTGCAGTAGGCGATGGTGCCGCGCACGTCCAGCTCTTTCATCACAACGCTGTGGACGTTGATGGTAGCGGGGTGGCTCCAAATGGATACGATGACGACTTTCGCAGTCGGACGGCACGCTTCGACCATGGTGTCCAGCACTTTGTTGACGCTGGTGCATTCGAATGCAACGTCTACACCTTCGCCGTTGGTCAGTTTTTTCACTTCTTCGACGACATCGACTTCGGATGGGTCGAGGATGTAGTCGGCAACGCCGGATTCGCGTGCTTTGTCTTTACGCGCTTTGCTCAATTCGGTGATGATGACTTTGATACCTTTGGCTTTCAATACGGCAGCCAACAGCAAACCGATTGGGCCTGCGCCGCCGACCAACGCGACGTCGCCTTCTTTCGCGCCACTGCGTACATAAGCATGGTGGCCGACAGACAGAGGCTCAATCAAAGCAGCTTGGTCCAATGGGATTTTGTCGGAAATAGGGTGTACCCAACGGCGTTTAACGGCAATTTTTTCAGACAAGCCGCCACCGCAGCCACCCAAGCCGATGAAGTTCATGTCTTTGGAGAGGTGGTAGTTGCTGCCTTCGCCGGTCGGTACGTCGTCGCGGATGATGTAGGGTTCGACAACAACGTGTTGGCCGACTTTGATGTCGTCCACGCCTTCGCCTACGGCATAAACCACGCCGGAGAACTCGTGACCCATGGTAACTGGCGCAGACTCGCCGGAGATTGGGTGTGGATGGCCGCAAGGCGGAATGAAAATCGGGCCTTCCATGAATTCGTGCAGGTCGGTACCGCAGATACCGCACCACGCAACATTAATGCCGACAGTACCCGGAGCTACGGTTGGCTCTGGAATGTCTTCGATGCGGATGTCGCCTTTGTTGTAAAAACGTGCTGCTTTCATTGTAACGCTCCTTTTTTTAAAGTGGAGGCCGTCTGAAAAAGACGGTCAATTGGGGAAAGGGAAGCAGTGTGGCGTGTGAAATATTTTTATTGATATGTTTTATGTTTGTTATTTTACTACTGATAATATGGAAATGGTTTGTCTTTGCTCAAATTAAAGTTTGTAAATGAAAAAAAGGGCGTCTGAAATGGATAATCTGTTTTCAGACGGCCTGGGGCAATAGTTTGAATGCGTTATGGTGTAGGATTGTTACTTTTGCCGCGCTTCAGATGCTTTTGGTAGGCGATGACGTAATCGGCCTTGCTTAAGCCCGCCAATACGCGGATGTGGGCGGCGGCGGATTTGGACATGGATTCCAAGGTATAGCCGCCCTCCAGTACGGAAACGACACGTCCTTGGCAGCTTGCCGTTGCTTGGACGATTTTGTGCGTCAGCCAGGCAAAGTCGGCTTCATGCAGGTTCAGACGGCCTGTTTCGTCTTGTTTATGCCCGTCAAAACCTGCCGAAAGCAACACCAACTCGGGGCGGAAAGCCGTGAGCTTGGGCAGCCATTGTTCGCGGATGGTCGTGCGGAAGATACGGCTGCCTGTGCCCGGTTTTAGGGGCGTATGCAGCATATTCTTATTGCCGGCGTATTGTTCCGCCTGAGGGAAGGGAAAGATGTCGGTTTCAAACAGGTTGAAAAACATCACGCGCGGATCATCTCGGAGAATCTCCGCTGTACCATCGCCGAAGTGGACGTCGAAATCGATGACGGCGATGCGTTGCAAGCGGTATTGGGCAATGGCGTGCATCACGCCGGCGGCAACGTTGTTGATCAGGCAAAAGCCGCCGGCGCTGTTGCTGTGGGCATGGTGGCCTGGCGGGCGGATGGCGCAAAAAGCATGCCAGGCTTTTTTATTCATCACCATATCGACTGCCTTGACAACGGCTCCGGCCGCAAAACGGGCGGCTTGAAGGGAGTCGTGGCAGATGACCGTATCGTCATCGATGCGGTGGATTTTGCCGGGGAGCGGCTGGGCGGCTTCCAACTCGTGCAGATAGTTGCGCGAGTGGACCAATGCCAGTTGTGCATCTTTGATTTCGGGTGCTTCAGCGGTTTGCAGATGACGCCAAATGCCTTCCGTTTTTAAGGCGGCTTGAATGGCGCTGATGCGTTCTGGCTTGTCGGGGTGGTTGGTGCCTGGCTGGTGCTGCAGAAATATCGGATGGGAAATCCATACGGTGCGGGCATTTTTGCCAAGTAGTCGACGCAGCAGGGTACGCACGCGCCAAATGATTTTTTTAAGCATGGAAAGTGTGTCTCGAACGAGTCGCACGGACTGCTAAATATGGTTAATAAATACGGAAATGCTTGGAAATTTTTCAGACGGCCTTTAGAATAGCTCAATTTTGCAGTCCAACCAATGTGTTTAATTGCAGTGTGCAGTTTTTTACTTAATCTAAAACTTGAAAGAACGGATATATTATGAATCAAGCAGTGGCTCAATTTGCCCCTTTAGTGCTGATCATGGTGGTGTTCTACTTCCTGATTATGCGTCCTCAACAAAAGAAATTCAAAGCGCACCAAGCGATGTTGGCCGCTTTGAAAGTCGGCGATAAAGTCGTTTTGGCGGCAGGTTTCAAAGGCCGCGTGACCAAAGTCGGCGAGCAATTCTACACTGTCGACATCGGTCAAGGTGCGAAAATCGAAGTGGAAGTTGAGCGCAACGCGATTGCCGCGAAAGCCGAATAATCCGTTTTTTTGCAAAAAGCCGCCTCATTTTCCGAGCGCGGCTGTTTGCCTTTATAAATAAAGCAAAGGTTTACCATGAACCGTTATCCTTTATGGAAATACCTGCTGATTGCGTTCACGATTGTGGTTGCGGCTGTTTACTCGCTGCCCAACCTTTTCGGTGAAACGCCTGCCGTACAGGTATCGACCAACCGACAAGCCATCGTGATCAACGATCAAACCCAGTCTAAAGTGGATGCCGCGCTGAAACAGGCAGGTATTCAGACTGATGGTATGTTCATCGTCGACAACTCGCTGAAAGTGCGTTTCAAAGATACCGAAACGCAATTGAAAGCGCGCGACGTCATCGAAAATACTTTGGGCGAGGGCTATATTACCGCGCTCAACCTGTTGGCAGACAGTCCTGAGTGGATGGCGAAAATCAAAGCCAATCCGATGTTCCTGGGTCTGGACTTGCGCGGCGGCGTGCATTTCACCATGCAGGTGGACATGAAAGCCGCGATGCAGAAAACGTTTGAACGTTATTCCGGCGATATCCGCCGCGAATTGCGCCGCGAAAAAATCCGTACCGGCACGGTGCATCAGACTGAAAACGGTCTGACCGTGCCTTTGCAAGATGCTGCCGATGTACAAAAAGCCTTACCTCAGTTGCAAAAATTGTTCCCTGAAGCCACGCTGCTGCCGGATGGCAACAATATCGTGCTGACTTTGTCTGAAGAGGCAATCAATAAAGTACGTTCTGATGCAGTTAAACAAAACATCAATACGTTGCACAACCGTGTGAACGAATTGGGCGTAGCCGAACCGGTTATCCAACAATCCGGCCTTGACCGCATTGTTGTACAGCTGCCGGGCGTGCAAGATACTGCCAAAGCCAAAGACATTATCGGCCGTACCGCGACTTTGGAAGTGCGTATGGTGGAAGACGATCCGATCAAACTGCAAGAAGCTTTGAACGGCAATGTGCCGACCGGTTACGAATTGCTGTCAAGCGGTGGCGATCATCCGGAAACTATCTTGGTCAACAAACAAGTTGAACTGACCGGCGACAACATCAACGATGCGCAACCTAGCTTTGACCAAATGGGCGCGCCTGCCGTGAGCCTGAGCCTGGATAGTGCAGGCGGCAGCATTTTTGGCGAATTGACTTCGGCCAATGTGGGTAAACGTATGGCTATGGTGTTGATCGACCAAGGTAAATCCGAAGTCGTGACCGCGCCTGTTATCCGCGCCGCCATTACCGGTGGCCGTGTAGAAATTTCCGGCAGCATGACGACAGCCGAAGCCAACGATACTTCATTGTTGCTGCGTGCCGGTTCGCTGGCCGCGCCGATGCAGATTGTCGAAGAACGTACCATCGGCCCGTCTTTGGGTAAAGAAAACATTGAAAAAGGTTTCCACTCTACCTTGTGGGGCTTTGCCGCTGTTGCTGCATTCATGGTGATTTACTATCGCTTGATGGGTTTCTTCTCTACCATTGCCTTGAGTACCAATATCTTGTTTTTGGTGGGTATTTTGTCTGCCATGCAGGCAACGCTGACCTTGCCGGGTATTGCCGCCTTGGCTTTGACCTTGGGTATGGCGATTGACTCCAACGTGTTGATTAATGAACGTATCCGTGAGGAACTGCGTGCCGGTGTCGCACCGCAGCAGGCCATCAACCTCGGTTTCCAACACGCTTGGGCAACCATTGTCGACTCTAACTTGACCTCTCTGATTGCCGGTATCGCTTTGTTGGTATTCGGTTCCGGCCCTGTACGCGGTTTTGCCGTTGTGCACTGTATCGGTATTCTGACCTCGATGTATTCATCTGTGGTCGTGTTCCGTGCTTTGGTTAACTTGTGGTACGGCCGCCGTCGCAAATTGCGGAATATTTCCATTGGTGCGGTGTGGAAGCCGAAAGCTGAAATGGCAGAAGGCAAGGAGTAAAACATGGAATTATTTAAAATCAAACGCGATATTCCGTTTATGAGCTACGGCAAACTGACGACCTTTATTTCGTTGGTTACGTTTATCGCCGCCGTGTTCTTTTTGGTAACCAAGGGTCTGAATTTCTCCGTCGAATTTACCGGCGGTACGGTGATGGAAGTCCAATATCAGCAGGGCGTGGATGTGAATAAAACACGCGAACGCCTCGATACGCTGAAAATGGGTGATGTACAGGTTCAGGCATTGGGCACGAATAAACACATTATGATTCGCCTGCCGAACAAAGAAGGCGTAACGTCTGCCCAGCTGTCCAACCAAGTAATGGATTTGCTGAAAAAAGACAATCCTGACGTTACTTTGCGCCAAGTTGAATTCATCGGCCCTCAGGTTGGTGAAGAATTGGTTACCAATGGTTTGATGGCATTGGGCTTCGTGGTGGCAGGTATCATTGTTTATCTGTCTATGCGTTTTGAGTGGCGTTTTGCAGTGTCCGCGATTATTGCGAATATGCACGATATTGTGATTATTCTCGGCTGTTTCGCCTTCTTTCAATGGGAATTCTCTCTGACTGTCTTGGCAGGTATTTTGGCAGTTTTGGGTTATTCCGTGAACGAATCTGTGGTTGTGTTTGACCGTATTCGTGAAAACTTCCGTAAGCCGCATATGCGCGGCCACACTGTGCCGGAGGTCATCGACAACGCGATTACCGCCACCATGAGCCGTACCATCATTACCCACGGTTCGACCGAGGCAATGGTTGTTTCTATGCTGGTGTTCG
Organism: Neisseria sp. Marseille-Q5346; assembly: GCF_946902045.1. Next base: position 1,910,547 of record NZ_OX336253.1, read on the forward strand.
GCGGTGCAGCCTTGCACGGTTTCTCTATGGCGCTGACCATCGGTATCGTGTTCGGTATTTACTCTTCCGTATTGGTTGCCAGCCCGCTCTTGCTGATGTTTGGCTTGAGTCGTGAGAACATTGCCAAAGAAGTGAAGAAAAAAGAAGAAGTTGTAGTTTAATCGCTGCAATAATTCGATAAAGGCCGTCTGAAAATTGATTGAATCAGTTTTCAGACGGCCTTTTGTATTTAAATTTCAGAATGTTTTGTTTTAATGAAATGAGAGGGGATAAACGTGAAAGAAAAAGAAAAAATAGGAACAATATAATTTTGTGATGAATCAAGTTTATTGTCTGATATCCCCTTAATTGCTTGTCAGTCCCAATATTTTAAAACATAATACTTTTGCCCCCGATGCTGGAGTTTTACTACAAGTACATGATTTGCAAAAAATCTGTCGGGTGCGCAGACCCTGCCAATCAACCTCAAAAAAGGAAGGCCAAGAATGAAAGTAACCAGTTTCGGCGAAGTGCTGTGGGACGATTTTCCAAACGGGAAGGTATTGGGTGGTGCACCCCTAAATGTTGCTGTCCGTTTGCAGTCTTTGGGTATCGATGCTGCCATCATCAGTCGTCGCGGCGATGATGCCGATGGCGAAGAATTGCTATGTCAAATTCAAAGTAAAAACGTCAATACTGATTATTTGCAGGTTTGCCACGAATGTGCGACCAGTTTGGTGAAAGTACACTTGGACAAGTCTGGCAGTGCGTCTTATGAGATTGTTTATCCTTGCGCGTGGGATAGGATTGCGGTTGATGATGCGGCAATCAAACGTGTGGCAGAATCCGATGCTTTCGTTTTTGGCAGCTTGGCAACCCGTGATGAAGTTTCGCGTAAAAGCTTGGCAGTTTTGCTGAAAGAAGCCAAATTCAAAATTTTTGACGTTAATCTGCGCAAGCCGCATTACGATATTGCCCGCTTGCTGGAGACCATGAAACAGTCCGATATGGTCAAACTCAACGATGATGAGTTGTATGAATTGGCTGCGGCTTATGGCTCTCCTTATCACAGTATCGAGCAGAATATCAGCTACCTTGTTGAGCTGACCGGCGTCAAAATCCTTTGCGTGACTTTGGGCAGTCATGGCGCGGTTTTGTATAAGGACGGAGAGTTGTACCGTCATTGCGGTTTCCGCGTCAAAGTGGTGGATACTGTCGGCTCAGGCGACAGCTTCCTTGCCGGTTTGACTTACAAACTGCTGAACAATGCGCCTCCTCAAGAAGCCATTGCTTTTGCTTGTGCGCTGGGTGCATTGGTGGCTTCACGTCATGGCGCGACGGCGGATATTTCTTTGGAAGAAGTTGAAGCGTTTATGAATCCTGCTTGATATTTTGACAAGAGACATAAAAAGGCCGTCTGAAAACCATTAAATCAGGTTTTTCAGATGGCCTTAGTATTTTCAGGCTTTACCAATAAGTTGTAAAACATTCTAAGTTGGTATTTTTCGGGCCGCCGCCTTCTTCGGTCGGCGAACCAATCATCATCAGGCCGATGATTTTGTCTTTGTCGGCACACTCAAATGCTTCGCGCAACAATGGGCTGTTGACCCACATGCCCGTAATCCAAACATTGTCGAAGCCTTGAGCAGAAGCAGCCAGTTGTAAAGCATAGGCGGCGCAGCCGGCAGTCAACATTTGTTCCCATTCAGGTTTGGGTTTTGCTACTTCACGGTTCGGCACGAATGTAACGCCGATAATCATAGGCGCCATGTTGCCGACGCGTTCGGCCTTTTTCATGGCATCATCGCCGAAGTTGAGCTCGGTAACGGTCTTGCTCAAAAGCTCGCGGAAACGTTGCAAGCCGGCTTCGCTTTGAATAACGGTAAAGCGGAAAGGGCGCATATTGCCGTGATCAGGAACTTGCGTTGCCGCTTGCAGCATTTGTTCCAGTTGCTCGGCATTGGGTGCCGGAGCAGTCAGTTTTTTGGAAGAGCGACGCGTGGTGAGGAGATTTAAGGCATCCATTTTTAGTCTTTCTTGTGAACTAGAATGAGAATAATTATATAGCGGAAAGATAAATAAATCAGCAAAGGATTAAGGCCGTCTGAATTAAGGTTTCAGACGGCCTTTGGATTTTACAGGATACCGTTGTTTTGTGTATTTTCAGTAATCAGTGCTTTGCTAATTTCGTCGGCGGTGTAGCTCTTACCGTTTCCGAATACAAAGCTGTCGACATTATTGTTGGCAATGTCATGGATGGTCAGGGTGTCGCCTGTATCTTTGATGGTTAAGATCCAATCATCTCCGGTTTTCAACTGTAAATCTTTCAGCGTAAGCCCTTCTTTGAAAAGGACTTGGGTATCGCTGCCACCATACGGATTGAAGGTGTCGTTGCCGCTGTTTCTGCCAAACATGATAACGGTGTTGTCGGCACCCGGGTCGGTAATGGTATCGTTGCCGCCGGCTGTATCGACGATGTTGATGCCTCGGCCCAAAGTAATGGTTTCATCGCTGCGGTTGCCCCTGTATTCGACAACAGAAGTGTAACGCGACAAATCTAAATCGCTGTTGTCGCTGTCGGCGTGGATGGTGTGGTTGAAGTTGTTGTACACATCGCGGTTGAGTTCTTCAACGGGTTGGCCGGTGTATTGGACGATGTTTGTGTTGCCGATCATGTACGGGATAGACAGTTTAAAGTGGTTGATTAGCTCGCCGGTGCTGTATGAGGTATTGCCGTCAAACTGAAACTCGGAAATCGCACCATAAATACCGCTTTGGTTTTTGATGGTTAAAACATCGTCTGTGCCTTTAATGCGGATATGCCAAGTATCGCCATCCAACAGGGGATTGGATACAAATTGGTTGCTGTCGGGCATGTCGGCAATCCCGGTTTTGTCGTAACCTTTTTCAACGGTAATTTCAAGGTCGTCAAGGGTAATGCCGCCGGTAAATTTAACGACATTAGCGTTGAGTCTGTGTAGGCTTGTCTCGCTATCAAAACCGAAGTTGAAGTCAAAAATGGTGTCGTGACCGTAACCTTTGCCGAAGATATAGGTATCGTTGTGTTCGCCGCCTTCCATGTAATCATTGCCTGTACCGCCGTCAAGCAGGTCGGCACCTACATGGGCATAGAGTTTATCGTTGCCGTTACCGCCGTAGAGTTTATCGTCGGAAGCAGGTTCGTTACCGTAATAGGTTTCGCTGTGTTCGCGCAAGATGTCATCGCCATCGTGGCCGTATAGTGTGTCATGGCCATCGTTGCCACCATCGATTTCATTGTTGCCTGCATTGCCATGCAAGGTATCGTCGCCGTTTGTGCCGACAAATTTAATGGTTTCGGCTTTCAGAGTTTGGAAGGCCTGTTGGAACTGCGCGGCAGTGTAGGTTTGGTCGTTGAACTGGAAACGGTCGATGGAAATACTGCCATCCGCGCCGATTTGGTTTTGAATCAGGGCTGAACCTTGTTCCGAAGTAATTTCCCAACTTTGGCTGCCATCATCTTTATGAATGGTCTTCAGGTTGAACTTGGCATTGCTCAGGCCGTCTGAAAACTTGAGGGTATTGATGCCTTGGTTGTCGATAATGGTATCGTTGTTGCCGTAGATATAGGTATCGTTTCCGGCGCCACCTTTCAGAATGTCTTTACCTTTGCCGCCCACCAAAATGTCGTCGCCTGCATCACCATTGATGACATCGTTGCCGTCGCCGCCATCCAGATAATCGTTGCCGTCGCCGCCGTTGAGGTTGTCGTTGCCACCCATGCCGTAAACGGTATCATCACCGCGTCCGCTGTTGAGGCGGTTGCGGCCTTCGTTACCGGTCAGAATGTTATTGCTGTTGTTGCCGGCGGCAAAAATATTGGCCGAGCCGGTTAAGGTAACATTTTCGACGTGGGTAGCGGCAGTATGGGAAATGCTGCTGAATACGGTATCTTCGCCGCCGCCAGCTTGTTCAATCACCACGTCTTTTACATCATCAACGTAGTAAGTGTCATTTCCGTCCCCTCCTTCCATAATGTCGGAACCGGCCTTGCCGTCGATAATATCATCACCGGATGTGCCGATCAGGTGGTCATTGCCGTCGCTGCCATCGATGGTCTGACCGCTTTCGGTATGCTCAGTCAGGGAAATATCGAAATATTTGGCAAAGCTGTTTACATCCAGTTTTTGTGTGCCGATGATGAATTGGGAGACTGCCGGTGTTATACCGTTTTGAGTGTATTGGTTTTTGATGATTAAAACGGCGTTGCTGTTTTTCACGGCAATCAGCCAGTCATGACCGCCGGTTTCATTGTTTCGGACTTCAACGGTTAAATCGTTAAGGCTCAGGTCAGTATGGAAGCGGATGCTGTTGTGGCCTTGGTTGTCGATGATGGTGTCTTGCTCGCTTTTGGCAGAGAAAAGGTAGGTGTCGTCACCTTCGCCACCTTCAAGCACATCGTTGCCTGTTTCTCCGTTGAGGGTGTCATTGCCTGTTTCGCCGAAAAGACGGTCGTCGCCTTCGCCGCCGTTGATGAAATCGTTGCCGCCACCGCCGTAAACGATGTCGTCTCCGCGGCCGCTGTTGAGGCGGTTGCGGCCTTCATTGCCGATGAGGATGTTGTTGCTGTTGTTGCCTGCACCGAAGATGTTGGCTGTACCCGTCAAAACAAGGTTTTCAACGTGGTTTGGAAGGGTATAGCTGACGTTGCTGTAAACCGTATCATCGCCACCATTTGGGTTTTCAATGATTTTATCGTCGCTGCGGGTTACATAATAAACGTCATCTCCCGACGTGCCTGTTGTTGCTTGTGCAAGGGGAGATGGCTGCAATTGCTCTAAATGTCGTAATTCAAATTGCGCATTGCGGATGCGCATTGCTTTTTCGGTTGTCATGATATTTTCTTTAGATATTGATGAGAGTAACAAGGAAGTAAACGTATCCGGCATATGGCCGGTATTGCTTAATTTGTATTGTGTTTAGGCTGTATATACTAGTGCCGAAATTTGAGAAAAACAACAGAAACGTTAAGATATGACAATAATTAGAGAGCCTTGTAGGGCCGTGTTTGCCGTCCCTTCTTTTACTAAATGGTTTTGCCTTGTTTGATTGTTTTGTGCCTTCTATACCACACATTGATTTCTATAGTTTCAAACTATGAATGGTTGTAAAAAGGCCGTCTGAAAAAAAGAAGCAGGTTTCGCATTGCAAAACCTGCTTCTGATTTTTCAGACGGCCTGTCTGATTACAGAGTACGAGCAACTTCGACGATGTCGAAACATTCGAGTTGGTCGCCTTCCATAATCTCGTTGTAGCCTTTAAGCATCAGACCACACTCAAAGCCCATGCGGACTTCTTTGACGTCGTCTTTGTAGCGTTTCAAAGAAGACAGCTCGCCGGTATGGATAACCACGTTGTTGCGGATGAGGCGGACATGGGAATCGCGTTTGACCACACCGTCGGTAACCATACAGCCTGCAATGTTGCCGACTTTGGAAACGGAGATAACCTGACGGATTTCGACCGTACCGGTTACTTGCTCTTTCTCTTCCGGAGAGAGCATACCGCTCATGGCGGCTTTCACGTCGTCGATGGCATCGTAAATGATGTTGTAGTAACGGATTTCCACATTTTCATTCTCAGCCAGTTTGCGTGCGGAAGCATCTGCACGGACGTTAAAGCCGATGATGAATGCGCCGGAAGCGATAGCTAAGTTGACATCAGATTCGGTAATGCCGCCAACGCCGCTGTGCAACACGTTCACTTTCACTTCGTCTGTGGACAGTTTTTTCAGACTGCCAGCCAAGGCTTCGTAAGAACCTTGTACGTCTGCTTTGATGATGACGGACAAGGATTGGGCTTGGTTTTCGCCCATGTTGTTGAACATGTTTTCCAGTTTCGCGGCCTGTTGTTTGGCCAAGCGTACATCGCGGTATTTGCCTTGGCGGAAGAGAGCGATTTCGCGCGCTTTTTTCTCGTCGGCCAATACCATTGCATCTTCGCCTGCGTTCGGAACGTCGGACAAGCCGAGGATTTCGACAGGGATAGACGGGCCGGCTTCATTGATGGCTTTGCCGTTTTCGTCAACCATTGCACGGATTTTACCGAATGCAGTACCGGCCAGCAGCATATCGCCTTTTTTCAGCGTACCGCTTTGAACCAGTAATGTGGCAACCGCGCCGCGGCCTTTGTCCAAACGTGCCTCAACAATGATACCTTTGGCAGGTGCATCGACTGGGGCAGTCAGTTCCAAAACTTCAGCTTCGAGCAAGACGGCTTCGAGCAATGCATCGATGTTCAGGCCTTTTTTAGCGGAAACGTCGATAAACTGTACATCGCCGCCCCATTCGTCAGGCACAACTTCGTGTGCAGTTAGCTCTTGGCGGATACGCTCTGGGTTGGCGGCTTCTTTATCGATTTTGTTGACGGCAACCACCATCGGTACACCCGCGGCTTTAGCGTGGGCAATTGCCTCGATGGTTTGCGGCATCACGCCGTCGTCGGCTGCAACCACAAGAATCACGATATCGGTTGCTTTCGCACCGCGCGCACGCATGGCAGTAAACGCTTCGTGACCCGGAGTATCCAAGAAGGTAATCACGCCGCGTGGGGTTTCAACGTGGTATGCACCGATGTGTTGGGTAATGCCGCCTGCTTCGCCTTGTACCACTTTGGCGCGGCGGATGTAGTCCAGCAGGGAAGTTTTACCGTGGTCAACGTGACCCATCACGGTAACAACCGGTGGACGCGGCAATGCTTCGGCTTCTACTGCTTCAACGCCTTCATCCAAGAATGCTTCAGGATCGTCGGCGGCTGCAGGTTTACCGATGTGGCCGAGTTCTTCCACCACAATCAGAGCAGTGTCTTGGTCGATAGATTGGTTGATGGTTACCATCATGCCCATTTTCATCAGGGCTTTCACCACTTCGACGCCTTTAACGGCCATTTTGTGTGCCAAGTCGGCAACGGTAATGGTTTCAGGTACCAAAACTTCGTGTACGACAGGTTCGGTCGGCGCTTGGAAGGCGTGTTGGTTTGGCTCAAGTTTGAGTTTTTTGCCTTTTTTACCGCCGCGTACGCGCTCGTCGTCGCCATTGCGTGCATTGTTGCGGTCACGGCCGCCTTTGCCGCCTTTGCCTTTGGCGTTACGGCCTTGGTTTTCTTCGTCACGGTCACGACGGTCTTCTTTTTTACCGCGCGCGTTGTGTTCGGATTTGCCTTCGCCGGATGCCGCTTTTGCTTTCTCGGCAGGTTTGTTGCGTTCGCCTGATTTGGCTTCTTTCGTAGGTTTTGAGTCTTGATCGGCCTGTTGTTTCATGGCTTCACGGCGTGCTTGACGCTCTTGTTTTTCTTTCAACAAAGCTTCTTGATGCGCACGCAGGGCGGCGGCACGACGGGCCTCTTCATCGCGTTGAGCCTGTTCTTCCACGCTGACGACAGGTTGCGGTACGGCAGGAGCGGCAGGTTTGGCTGCCTTTTTTGCTTCTTTGCCTTTGCTGCCTTTGTCTTGTTTGGCTTTGGCAGGTTTTTTGGCTTCAACGGATTTTTCAGACGGCTTGTTGTCTGCTTTAGCCTCAACTTTTGCTTCGGCCTTAGCTTCTACGGCTTCAGCCGGTTTGGTTTCTTCTTTTTGGGCTTCGGCAGGTTTGCCTTCTGCTTTTGGTGCGGCTTTGGCTGCTTTCAGTCTGGCTGCTTCGGCCTCTGCTTTGGCACGGGCTTCGGCTTTGGCGGCAGCTTCTGCTTCAGCTTTGGCTTTTTCTTCGGCAGCTTGGGAGGCTGCTTTTTCTGCTTCTGCTTTTTGGTTTTCCGCTGCTACTTTGGCTTTGGCTTCCGCTGCCAATTCTTCGGAAGAAGGAATGGTAACGGCACGGCTGCGGCGGCGTGTTTCTACTTTTACGCCGTCAACGGTGCTGACTTCGGTTTTTTTGCGGCGGATGCTGATGGTGCCGCTGTTGCTGCCGTTTTTCTTTTGCAGGTAAGCGGTCAGCAGTTGTTTGTCGTCAGTGGTTATGCTGTCATTACCGCTGTTTTTATTGACCCCGGCTTCTTTCAATTGTTTAAGCAAATCATCGACGGGGCGGTTTAGTTCGGCGGCAAATTGCGCTACGGTTGTATTACTCATTCAGTACCCCCTTAGTTGTTTTCTTCAGTAAACCAGTGTTCGCGTGCAGCCAAAATCACTTTTTTGGCTTCTTCTTCGTCAACACCGGTAATTTCGACCAATTCGTCAACAGACAATTCGGCCAGATCATCGCGTTGGGTAACGCCGGCTTCGGCAAGTTTGCGCAACATGTCGGAATCTACGCCGTCCAAATTGCGCATGTCTTCAGACACTTCACCCAGTTTTTCTTCTGCGGCGATGGTAATGGTCAGGATCGCGTCGCGTGCGCGGTTGCGCAGGGTTTCAACGATTTCTTCGTCAAAGCCGTCAATGGCGAGCAATTCTGCCGCTGGAACGTAAGCAACTTCTTCCAAAGTGGCAAAACCTTCTTCCACCAAGATATCGGCGGTTTCGTCGTCGATGTTCAAGTGGGTGGTGAAGAGGTTGCGGATAACCGCGTCTTCGGCGGCATTGCGCTCGTCTGCTTCTTCAACGGTCATGATGTTCAGCTGCCAGCCGGTCAGGATGGAAGCCAGACGGACGTTTTGACCGCCGCGGCCGATGGCCAGCGCCAGTTGGTTTTCATCAACAATCACGTCAACAGCGTGTTTGTCTTCGTCAATCACGATGCGGCTCACTTCGGCAGGAGACAGCGCATTCATTACGAATTGGGCAGGCTCTGGAGACCACAATACGATGTCAATGCGTTCGCCGGACAATTCGTTGCTCACGGCGTTAACACGGGAACCGCGCACGCCGATACAAGTACCTTGCGGGTCGATGCGTTGGTCGTTGGCTTTAACGGCAACTTTGGCGCGTTGGCCTGGATCGCGTGCTACTTCGCGGATTTCCAATAGGCCGTCTGCAATTTCAGGCACTTCGTTGGCGTAGAGTTTGGCCAAGAAGTCGCCGCTGGTACGGCTCAAAATGACTTGTTTGCGGCCGGTATTGCCGATTTCGTCCACACGCAGGAAGAGGGCGCGGATGCGGTCGCCGCTGCGGAAGTTTTCGCGCGGAATCATTTCTTCACGCGGAATCAGGGCGTCAAGTTTGCCCGCGACGACTTCAACGATGATGCCGTGGCGCTCGACGCGTTTTACGGTGCCGGAAACAATGTCTTCTTTAGAAGCAAGGAACTCGTTCAGGTTTTGCTCGCGCTCCGCATCACGGATGCGTTGCAGGATGATTTGTTTGGCGGTTTGCGCTGCTTGGCGGCCGAAGCCTTCGTTTGGCAGCTGCTCTTCGTAGTATTCGCCGATTTGGATGGTGGTGCCGGGGATTTCTTCTTGGATTTCCTCGATGGTTTTTTCTACGTCGGGGTAGGTGTAGTCTTCATCGGCAACAATCAGCCAGCGGCGGAAGGTTTGGTATTCGCCGGTATCGCGGTCGATTTCGACGCGCACGTCCATGTGCTCGCGGTTGGCTTTTTTCTTGGCGGCAGTAGAGAGGGCGAATTCAAGGGCTTTGAATACGACTTCCGTTTCAACATTTTTTTCACTTGCCAGCGCTTCGGCCAGCTGTAACATTTCGCGACTCATTTTCTAGAATCTCCAAGTAATCGGTTTTTAAAATTTAAATTCGGGGCGCAAACGGGCTTTGTCGATGTTGCTCAATTCGATTTGGGCGGTTTTGCCGTCGAAAGAGACGGTAACGATGTCGTTTTCGCAAGATTCGATGCGGCCGATGAAGTTTTTCTGACCATCAATCGGCAGGCGTGTTTTGATTTTGGCGTTCTGGCCGGCAAAGCGCACGAAATCGGCGGCTTTTTTCAACGGTCGGTCAAGGCCCGGGCTGGAGATTTCCAAGCGTTTGTAGTCGATGTCTTCAACCATGAATACGCGGCTCAGATGGTTGCTGACAGTGGCGCAGTCTTCGACGGTAATGCCGCCGTCTTTATCAATGAAAATGCGTAAATCGCCTTGTGCGGTCAGTTCGAAATCGACCAGCTCGTAGCCCAAGCCGGGCAGGGTTTTATCAAGAATGCTTTGAATATCCATGCTTCTCCAGAAGTACATAAACAAAAAAATGGCCGCGCGGCCATTTTTCGTGTGATTTGAAAAATTGGCCTATTATAACTGTTTTCAAGATAAAAGAAAAGTGTTGATTTGGCGTGGATTTTTTGAAGTGATTGCGTAAATGGAAGGATAGGGGTGAGGCCGTCTGAAAAGGAAATTGTTGACAAGTTTTGATATGGTGTTTCTGAAATTATTTTGTAAAACAAAGGATTGGCATTACTTTGTTTTCAGACGGTCTTGGATTTCCTGATTTTTCGTGCTTGCACAATGTGCAAGGCGGTTCTACAATTTCTTCATACCCACCGAATAAGAAAGAAGGCCGCCATGTCCGCACACCCAATTTACAATTTTTCCGCCGGTCCTGCCGTATTGCCGGAAGCGGTATTGCGTACCGCGCAACAGGAAATGCTCGACTACAACGGTACGGGTTTCCCCGTGATGGCGATGAGCCACCGTTCGGATATGTTTTTGAGTATTCTGCATCATGCCGAACAAGACTTGCGCCAGCTTTTGAATATTCCGTCCAACTATAAAATCTTGTTTTTACAGGGCGGCGCGACCACGCAATTCAATATGGTAGCCATGAATTTGGCGCACGGTTTTGCGACTGCTGACGCGGTGGTAACGGGCAACTGGAGCCGCATTGCCTATGAACAGATGAGCCGTTTGAGTAATGCCGAAATCCGTTTGGCCGCGCATGGCGGCGAGCAATATGCCTATAAAAACCTGCCTGCGGTGGAGGATTGGGATGTCAACCCGAATTCCGCGTTTGTTCATTTTGCGATTAATGAAACCGTCAACGGCTTGCAGTATCAAAACGTCCCCAAGCTTTCAGACGGCCTGCCACCGCTGGTGTGCGATATGTCGAGCGAGATTTTGTCGCGTGAGTTTAATGTGTCCGATTACGGCTTGATTTATGCCGGCGCACAAAAAAATATCGGTCCTGCCGGTGCGACCGTGGTCATTATCCGCGAGGATTTGCTGGAACGTTGTCCGAACGATATTCCCGATGTGTTCAACTACCGTTCGCATATCAACCGCGACGGTATGTACAACACGCCTTCCACTTATGCGATTTATATGTCGGGCTTGGTGTTCCGCTGGCTGCAAACACAGGGCGGTGTGAAAAAAATTGAAGCGGTCAATCGAATAAAGGCGCAAACCTTGTACGAGACGATAGACGGCAGCGGCGGTTTTTACATCAACGATATCCATCCTGATGCACGCTCCAAAATGAACGTGGTCTTCAAAACCGCAAGCGAAGACTTGGACCGCCGTTTTGTGTTGGAAGCCGAGTTGCAGGGCTTGTGCCTGCTCAAAGGCTATAAAACCGTCGGCGGTATGCGTGCCAGCATTTACAATGCGATGCCGCTTGAAGGTGTGAACGCGTTGGCCGACTTTATGAAAGATTTTCAACGGCGTTACGGTTAAGATGAAGATATAAAAAGGCCGTCTGAAACTGGGTTTCAGACGGCCTTTTGATTTGAACAAGCCTTATTCGGTGACTTCTTCAGTAATGCTGTCGCGGTAGATGGTGCTGTCGTAAGTTGGAACAGGAGGCGGCAGCAGGTTGTCGAGTGTCAGTGCGGACGGGTTCAGCGTAGGATAGCTGCTGAAGGTTACGGAATAACCGCCGTTACCGGTATTGCGGACTTTGGCATGCGCGCCCAACGGGAAAGTGGTTTTGTTGGTGATGTGGCCGAATGGGAAGCCGGTCAACACAGGAATCTTGGCGGTGCGCGAAATGTGGTTGACGACGGCGGAGAAATCGTAGCTGGAGTCGTACACGTCGCGGATGGTGCCCATGCGGAAATCGCCGAAGATGATGGCGCGTTGTTTTTGTAAAACACCTGACAGATAAAGCGTGTTGAGCATGCGCTCGATGCGGTAGGGTTGCTCGCTGACGTCTTCGATAAAGAGGATGCCGCCTTGAATATCAGGCATATAAGGCGTACCGGCAAGGGAGGCGAGAACGCTGAGGTTGCCGCCCCACAATGTGCCTTCGACGTTGACATCGGCACGTTGGATGGTCGGAACATCAACGATGTTGACGTTGTTGGTCGTGCCGCGAATGAAAGAATCCATGGTAAAGACGCTGGGGTCTGCTTTGCCGAATTCGCTGTACACCATCGGGCCTGCAAAGCTCATCATATTGCCTTTGGCCAACAGGGCGAGTTGGACGGCGCACACGTCGCTGAAACCGAAGAATAATGTGCCGCGTTCGCGCATTCTGGCGCCGAGTGAGGCAAAGTCAATTTGCGGCAGGATGCGTGCCGCGCCGTAGCCGCCGCGCAGGCCCATCAAGACTTTAGGCGTTTCGACGCGGCCGTTGGCAACGTCTTGGAAGTCGGCGGCGCGTTGGGCATCGCTGCCGGCAAAGCGTTGGTAACGGCGGCTGCCTGCTTGTTGGTTGGTCACGGTAAAGCCTGCGTTGTAGAGACGGGTCAGGCCGGTGGTCACGCGGTTGGGGTCTTCGGCGAAGCCTGACGGCGCAACAACGCGCAGGAGGTTGTCGCCGGAACGTGGCGGATGGGGTTGCTTAGGTTGCACGGTTTTGGCTTTCGCGGTGGTAGAAGTGGTTTTGGTTTGCGGCGTGGTGGTTGTGCCTGTGCCGCAGGCTTGCAACAACCCTGCGCCTGCCGCGGCAGAGCAGGTACGTAGGAAATGGCGGCGCGTGGTAGAGTTCATTGAGGTTTTCCTTTCGTTATATGTTCAGACGACCTGAGGCGTGTCGTATCGAATTATAGAGGCCGTCTGAAAGCTTAAGCGATTAAGTTTTTGATTTGTTGCGGCCAATTTTCAGGCAAGGCCATACCGTGTTCGCGGAGGGGTGCAGCCCAAATCGGCGCGGGGAAGTTGGCGTCGTTTTCAAAACGGGCGATGACGTGCCAATGCAGGTGGGGCACAACATTGCCGAGGCTGGCCAGATTGATTTTGGCCGGGCAGAAGACTTGGCGCATTGCGGCTTCAACCTGATATACCATTTCCATGATTTCGTTGCGTTCGGCAGGGGAAAGGTCGGTCATCTCGGAAACATGGTCATTCCAAATAACGCGGCAGAATGCGGGTGCGCCGGCTTCGTTGTGGACGGCGATAACGCGCAGATTGGGCGTTTGCAGCAAAATGTCTTCGTTGTCGGCAGTGCAGATGGGGCAGGTCATGGGTTTTTCTTTCTCAGTCTGAATAGGAATCGGATGATTTCAATCAGGATTTTTAGAATGAGGTAAATGGCAGTCAGCGTGATGAATGCGAAAAGCCACGGTTCAGTTATAAACCACCAAAATAAATAGGCGGGCGTGATTCAGTCGGCACATTCTTCGGCACTCTTAACGTGATCACACAAGCCAAAGCTAAAAAAAAATCATTGACATCATGAAACGGCGAATAGGCGAACATTAAGTGCCATTGGCGTCACACAAACCAATGCAATGATAGCAATCCAAAAGAATGGTTTGAGATGTTTGAGTACAGTCATGGACGAAGTGTTATGCAAATTTTGCCGCCCCGAGGTTGGCAAGCTCGTCGGCTTTTTCGTTTTCAGGGTGTCCGGCATGGCCTTTTACCCACGTCCAGCGGACATCGTGCTGTTGAACCAAACTATCCAGCTCTTTCCATAAATCGTCGTTTTTAACCGGTTTTTTGGCGGCGGTTTTCCAGCCGTTTTTTTTCCAACCGTGTATCCAGCTTTCCATGCCGTTTTTGACGTATTGCGAGTCGGTGCAGATAACGACTTGGCAGCGGCGTTTTAAGGATTTCAGGCCTTCAATGACGGCGGTCAGCTCCATGCGGTTGTTGGTGGTTTCGGCTTCGCCGCCGAACAATTCTTTTTCGTGTGTGCCGTAGCGCATAAATACCCCCCAGCCGCCTGCGCCGGGGTTGCCTTTGCATGCGCCGTCTGTGTAGAGGTAAACGGGTTTATCCATGGGCATGTCTTTGTCGAATAAGGCGGTATCATAACATAAGGCCGTCTGAAATATCGGCAAATACGGTTTGCACGTGTAAAATACCCTGCACTTATCACTCGTATAGAAAGCAGGCAGATATGGGATTGTTCAGCGGCCTTTTGGGCAATGCTTCGCAAAAAGACGCCGATGCGGTGGAACGCGATTTGGCGAATATCCTGATTGATGGCGAACAGGTAAAAATGGCATTCAGCCTGGTGCGCGATTTGATTGTGTTTACCGAATATCGGCTGGTGTTGGTGGACAAACAGGGTTTGACCGGCAAGAAAGTGTCTTACCGTTCGATTCCGTATCGTTCCGTATCGCGCTTTTCGGTGGAAACCTCGGGTCATTTCGATTTGGATGCCGAGCTGAAGATTTGGGTTTCTTCCAGCGAAGTGCCGACTGAAACCTTGCAGTTTAAAAGCGACAAGAGCGTGATTGCCATTCAAAAAGCCTTGGCAGAAGCTGTGTTGAAACCGTCAAAATAGAAAGGAAATATGATGAGCGAACAGCAAGAATTGTTTTGTTACAAACAGATGCCGGTGTGGACGGCGGACGAGATTCCCGAAGCTTTGTTGTCCAAACACAATACCGCCGCCGGTACTTGGGGCTGCCTCAATGTCCTCCAAGGCCGTCTGAACTTCAATGAATTGGACGAAGCGGGCAATATTACGGCCACGCACGAGCTGACGCCTGAGAGCGGCGATTGGATTATCCATCCGCAAGCATGGCATTTTATCGCGCCGCAAACGCAAGACACGGAAATCCAACTGTCGTTTTACTGCGAGGCAGCAGACTATTTCAATAAGAAATACGGCATGAGCGCGACACATTCGGCCGTCCGTGCCGCCGAAGGCATCGTGCCCGTCGGCAAGGTTTTGGATATGGGCTGCGGTCAGGGCCGTAATGCGCTGTATCTGGGTTTGAAAGGTTTTGACGTTACCGCTGTCGATAATAATCCGAACGCGGTTCAAAACGTGGAAGAGCTGGCGCGTATTGAAGAGTTGAATGTCCGCGCGTTTGAATACGACCTCAATGCCGCCAATATTCAGGAAAACTTCGATTATATGGTGGCAACTGTGGTGTTTATGTTCCTGATGCCGCGTTACGTTCCTGACGTGATTGCCAATATGAAGGAACACACCAACCCCGGCGGCTACAACCTGATCGTTTCTGCGATGGATACGGAAGATTTCCCTTGCCCGATGCCGTTCCCGTTCAAATTCAGCGAGGACGAACTGCGCGAATACTATAAGGATTGGGAATTGGTGGAATACAAGGAAGAGCTGGGTTCGATGCACGCGAAAGACGAATTCGGCAATCCGATTCAGTTTAAATTCGTTACCATGCTGGCGAAGAAACCGGAATAAAGGTTTTGCCGTAAAAAGGCCGTCTGAATTCAGTTTTCAGATGGCCTTTGTCGTAATCAATCCACAATCTTTTTACCCAAAATCACCACGTCTGCCAACATGGTTTCCAAATCGCAGACTTGCGGCAGCCGCCCCCATTCTTCAAAACCGAAACGGTGAAACAGGTTCAGGCTCGGATAGTTGTGGCCGAACACAAGCGCGATGACGTTGTGGATGCCTAAGGACGGCGCGCGTTCGAGCATGTGCCGCAACAGGATTTTGCCCACGCCTGCGCCGCGCATATCGTGGCGGACATAAATGCTGACTTCCGCGCTGATGTGGTAGGCGTAGCGCGGATAGTAGTCGCTGAAACTGCCCCAGGCCAATACGGTGCCGTCGGCATCGTAAAGGGCGTAGATCGGGCGTTTGTCCGTGTGTGCGGCAAACCACATTTCGCGTTCGGCAACCGTGGTCGGCGACAAATCGGCCGTGGATTGGCGCGTGGCCACAGTGCTGTTGTAAATATCGACGATGGCGGGCAAGTCTTGGCGCAGGGCAGGGCGGATGGTGTATTGCATTTCAGACGGCCTGTTATTGAATCAGTTTGGAGATAGTCTTAAAGGCCGGATGTTTGGCATCGCCGAGCAGTTGGAACAAAATACTTTCGACATTGGAAACGATAATGCCTTGACGGCTCATTTGCGCCAAACCATTGTCGCGGTTGGCCGTTGTGCGCGAGGCGGTGCATTCAAAAGGCAGGAACACAGTATAACCTTGCGCTTTCAAATCCAAGGCCGTCTGAAGCATACAGATATGCGCTTCCGCTCCAACCAAAATAACGTTTTTGATGTCGTTTTTGCGTAATATTTCCTGAATTTCGGGCAAAAACGCCGAGAATTGGGTTTTTTCGACAACAGGCGTACCTTCGGGTAACAGCAGCGATACGGCGGATACGGTGTTGCCCAAACCTTTCGGATATTGTTCGGTTACGGCAGAGGGTACGTCCAAAGCCGTCAAACCTTGAATCAGCAGGCGGCAGCGTTCCAACATTTTGTCCGTGCCGGAAAGGGCGGGCAGCAGGCGTTCTTGAATATCGACAATCAGACAAAGCGTATTTTTGGGGTTCATGGCTTTTCCTTTCAGACGGCCTTTACAGCAAAATCGTTGAATCAGAATGCAATCATATAACAAGCCGCTGGAAAAGTATTGCAGCTTGCCCTGTTTTAAAGCCCGAAATTCTTTTAAAATACCGCCTGATTTGAATTGATAGAGACCGACAACATGAATTTATACCAAACCGTCGAACGTGAAGCCCAAGCAGCCTTTGCCGCTGCCGGTTTGTCCGACAGCCCCGTCGTATTGCAGGCGGCAAAAAATCCCGACTTCGGCGATTTCCAAATCAACGGCGTAATGGGTGCGGCGAAAAAAGCCAAACAAAATCCGCGCGAGTTGGCGCAAAAGGTTGCCGAAGCATTGGCAGACAACGCCGTGATTGAAAGCGCGGAAGTAGCCGGTCCGGGTTTCATCAACCTGCGCCTGCGCCCTGAATTCCTTGCGCAAAACATTCAGACGGCCTTGAACGACGCGCGTTTCGGCGTAGCGAAAACCGACAAACCGCAAACCGTCGTTATCGACTATTCTTCGCCTAATCTGGCCAAAGAAATGCACGTCGGCCACCTGCGTTCCAGCATCATCGGCGACAGCATTTCACGCGTGTTGGAATTTATGGGCAACACTGTTATCCGTCAAAACCACGTCGGCGACTGGGGTACGCAATTCGGCATGTTGGTCGCTTATTTGGTCGAGCAGCAAAAAGACAATGCTGCATTTGAACTGGCGGATTTGGAGCAGTTTTACCGCGCCGCCAAAGTGCGCTTTGACGAAGATCCTGCCTTTGCCGACACCGCGCGCGAATACGTTGTGAAACTGCAAGGCGGCGATGAAACCGTTTTGGCGTTGTGGAAACAGTTTGTCGATATTTCGCTCTCGCATGCCCAAGCCGTTTACGACACGCTGGGCTTGAAACTGCGCCCTGAAGACGTGGCGGGCGAATCTAAATACAACGACGATTTGCAACCCGTAGTCGATGATTTGGTCGAAAAAGGTTTGGCAGTCGAAGACGACGGCGCGAAAGTCGTGTTCTTGGACGAGTTTAAAAACAAAGAGGGCGAACCTGCCGCATTTATCGTACAAAAACAAGGCGGCGGCTTCCTTTATGCTTCCACCGACTTGGCGTGTTTGCGCTACCGCGTCGGTACGCTTCATGCCGACCGCCTGTTGTATGTCGTCGACCACCGCCAAGCCCTGCACTTTGAGCAACTCTTTACCACTTCCCGCAAAGCAGGCTATCTGCCGGAAGATGTAAAAGCCGAGTTTATCGGCTTCGGTACCATGATGGGCAAAGACGGCAAACCGTTCAAAACACGCAGCGGCGACACCGTAAAACTGGTTGATCTGCTGACTGAAGCCGTTGAGCGCGCCACCGCTTTGGTGAAAGAGAAAAATCCTGAATTGGGTGCAGACGAGGCAGGTAAAATCGGCAAAACCGTCGGCATCGGTGCGGTCAAATACGCAGACTTGAGCAAAAACCGAACCAGCGATTATGTGTTCGACTGGGACGCCATGCTTTCGTTTGAGGGCAATACCGCCCCTTACCTGCAATACGCCTACACACGCGTACAAAGCGTGTTTCGCAAAGCAGGCGAATGGGACGCAAATGCGCCAACCGTTTTAACCGAACCTTTGGAAAAACAACTGGCCGTCGAGTTGCTGAAATTTGAAGACGTGCTGCAAAGCGTGGCAGATACTGCGTATCCGCACTACCTCGCCGCCTACCTCTATCAAATCGCTACCTTGTTCAGCCGTTTCTACGAAGCCTGCCCAATCCTGAAATCAGAAGGTGCAACCCGCAACAGCCGACTGCAACTGGCGAAGCTGACCGGCGACATGCTGAAACAAGGCTTGGATTTGCTGGGCATTGATGTATTGGATGTGATGTAAGTTTTTGAATAAAAACGATGAAAGGCCGTCTGAAACTTTGCAGGTTGCAAGGTTTCAGACGGCCTTTTTGACGCTTTGAAAAATATTGTGATACCGTTGATTTTGAGCCTAAGCGGTTTTGAATTTGCTCAGGTAATGCGTTCAGACGGCCTTGTCTTTATTTCAAATTGCTTGCCAACAACCAAGCCTGTGCTTCGGTAGCATTGCTGAAATATTTGGGATGTTGGTTGGTCAAGAGGCTGGAAAGGCGCGCGCCGAGTTTGATCCAGATGTCGTCGGTAATGACGGCAACGCGGCCAAAGTCGGTTTCATGTTGGTTGAGGAATTTGATTTGTTCGACCGCCATATCGATGGTGAAGTCTTTCAGCATGGACAAGTCCAACAGGATGTCGGGCAGATGGACTTTTTGTTTTGCGGCCAACAAGGCTTCTTCCAATTGGCGGAAATCGTCCAAAGTGAACTCGTTGTACAGCGCTACGTTTAAGCCGTAAGATTGTTCGCGGATGGAAATCATGGTGTTCTCCTTGTTAAATTATTGCTTCATCAGAAATTTTTTGATTGAGGCCGGAGTAAAACTGCTGAACACGCCGCCTGCAACAATGATAACCATGCCGGCGGCTTCCTGCCAAGTGATTTTATCGCCGAAAAGCAGTACGCCGGATAGGGCGGAGAAAACGACGGTCAGGTAGGAAAGCGAGGCAACGGTAAATTTCTTGCCGACCTTATAGGCGCGGGTCATGGCCAATTGTGCAATCATGGCGGAGATGCCGATGCCGGCCAGATAGGGCAGGGAAGAGACGGTCAGCGGATGCCAGCCTGTGATGGTGCTCCAGACTGCGCCCATAATCAGGCCGGTAAGCGAGAGGTAAAACACCACGCGCCAGCCCGGTTCGCCTAAAAGCGAGAGTTCGCGCACCTGTAAATACGCCCAGCCCGACATGGAGCCGCCTGCCAAGCTGACCAGCGCGGCAAATTCCTGTCCGCCTTGAAAAGATGGGTTGAGCAACAGGATAACGCCGATAAAGCCCATAACCAAAATGGCTTGGGTATAAAGCGTAATTCTTTCTTTTAAAATGAAAAATGAGAAAATAGCCAGCCAGATGGAAGACGTGTAGTTGAGCGTGACGCCTGTTGCCAGCGGCAGGTGCATGACGGAATAAAACGTGCACATCATGGCAAGCGTGCCGATGACGCTGCGGTTGAGATGGGTTTTCCAATGCGGCGTGGAAAACGTGTTGCCTTGCGCTTTGGCTATGATGCCTAAGAACAGGGTGGAGACCAGCATGCGCCAAAAGACCAGCTCGCCGCTGGAAAAGCCGAATTGCGTTGAGGCGGCTTTGATGGAGAGGTTCATGACGGTAAAGCCGAGCGCGGCAATAACCATCCATGCCGAGCCGAGCGGATCTTTTCTGACGGTTTCCATTTGATGGGTGTGTAAAGCGATTTTATTAATAAGAAAATATTATACAGGTCAATCAGGCCGTCTGAAAAATATCGTTGGGTTTCAGACGGCCTTTTTATTAGAAATAAGAATTATTATTGAATAATGAAGTGGTTTTTTATAGAATGAGGGTTCTGTTTTTAAGAAAGGCTTGTCATGAAAGTTGCCAATATTTCTGCTGTATTGCTGTCCGCTTTGTTTTCCGTTGCTGTTTCTGCCGCGCCTTTGGGAGAGGTTTCTTCCGAAAACGGTAAGATTTTCAGCGGCGAAAATTACATGGTCGTTAAGAAAGATATGAAAAAAGGGGAACAGATTAAGCCGCACGATCATCCGGGTTTTAAAACACTGATTTTTGCCGTTGGAAAAGGAAGTTTTGACGTGACGTTGAATCAGACTGAAAAACATACTGTCGGCGCAGGCTCGGTTTTGCGGTTTGGCGGCGATGCAGTGATTGAGGCCGTTGCAACCGAAGATGCCGATGTGGCAATTACTTTGATTAAGTAAACCGATAGATGATAAAAGGCCGTCTGAAAAATGATGTTTCAGACGGCCTTGTTTATTCAGTCAGCCATTGCCATTAAGCGCAAATCAAATAGATGAAGCCGGAGCCGAAGATATCTGCCAAGGCGTGAATCAGGAAAAACGGCAGCAGGTTTTTGACTTTGTATTTGTAGAAGAAGTAGTACATCAAGCCAAAAACAACGCCGATAACGGTCGCCCAAAGCATGCCTTGATAAGTATGGAAGGAGATGCGCACCAAGGTCGAATAGGCCAATGCCTGCCATTTGTATTTGTCTTTCACGCAGGTCAAAAGGCCGAGGAAGCAGAATTCCTCATAAAAGCCGTTTAAAAGGCCGTAGAGGATGGCCATCGGTGCAAGGGCAGCGAATTTATCGAAGATGGATAATGGTTTGATGTATTGGAAGATTTCAGTGGTAAAGTAATTGTAGCCGCCGCTTAATGAAGTTACCGCATCGGCAGTTAAGCCCATCAGGATAAAAATCACAGGCGTCCAAAACAATACGCCTAAATTAAAGCGAATTGGCAACTGCTTAAAGTCGAAACGGCGGATAACGAGGTAAATCAGAGCAATAGCAAGCAGCGTCAACTGCAGGCTCATGTTTTCAGAATAAGCCACGCCGGTTACCGCAGTATCGCGCGCCTCTTCGGCAACAGCGGCTGTTTCCACTTGCGGCATCAGGCTGGCAATATAAAGTTGGGTAGAACGGTAGGCAAATTGACCGAACAGGATAGCGGTCACAATCAGCATGTCAAACCAGCGCAGATGGCGCAAAGGCTCTTTAGGGCGGATGGCAGCGAGTATGCTCATATTCTCCTCTTTGCTCTAATAAATAGCGGTGCGCAATAGTTACATAAACATACAAAAATCGTCAACAATTATCACAATAAAACATGAATTAAAAATCAGACCGTTTCAGATGGCCTGAAGTGCTTCTAAAAATGCCATATTTTCCGAAGGGTTTATCTTCAAAAATATGGCATAATCACTTTATTGCAAACCAAGGAATCTTATCGTGAGTATTTCTCTGTCCCAATATCTGCTCTACCTGCAATACATGTTGGCAGGTATCGCCATGACCGTTGTTTTTGCTGCCGTATATCTGCGGATTACACCCGTTGAAGAATTGCGCCTGATTAAAAACGGCAACCTTGCCTGCGCCTTGTCGTTTGGCGGTGCTTTGGTCGGTTTTTGTCTGACACTGGCTTCAAGTATTGCCCACAGCGTCAGCTTCATCGATTTTATCCTGTGGGCCCTTGCCGCAGCCGTAATTCAGATTTTTGTCTATTTCGCTGCGACAATGATGATTAAAGGCGCTACCGCAGAACTCATCGGCAACAATGTTGCCGTCGGCGCGTTGTTTGGTGCAGTGTCCATCTCGATTGGCATTTTGAACGCTGCTTGCTTGACTTGAATACCCATACCTTGAATTTTGTATCCCGATTTATTTTATAAGGAGTTGAAATGTTCAACTTTATCAAGAAACAGTTTATCGACGTCATTCAATGGCCGAATCCCGATGACAGCCTGCTGATGTGGCGTTTTCCGATTGCCGATGAGGAGATCCAAAACGGTGCGAGCCTGACTGTGCGTGAGGCGCAGATGGCGATGTTTGTCGATGAAGGCGTGACCGCCGACATGTTTGGTCCGGGGCGTTACACGCTCAATACGCAAACACTGCCAGTGCTGACCAACTTGAAAAACTGGGACAAGCTTTTTGAGTCTCCGTTTAAATCAGATGTTTACTTTTTCAATACTAAACAACAGCTCGCACGAAAATGGGGTACATTCCAACCAGTTACTGTGCGCGATGCCGAGTTTGGTGCGGTGCAACTGCGTTCGTTCGGTATGTATTCTTACCGCATCAGCGATCCGGCAAAATTTTTCAAAGAAGTCAGCGGCGTGGCGGCGCAATACAGCGGTGTAGACTTGGAAAACCAGCTACGTAATATTGCAGTCACCCAATTGGCGGCCGCGTTTGGCAGCTCCGGTATCCCATTCTTGGATATGGCGGCGAACCAAGTTTTGCTGTCGCAAAAAATCGGCGAATTGCTTGGCGCTGAATTTGCCAAGCTGGGTTTGGCGCTGGAAAACTTCACTGTTGAAAGCATTACCTTGCCTGCGACTATTCAGGCTGCGTTGGATAAGAAAATTTCGATGGGTGTTATCGGCGATTTGGGACGTTACACCCAATATCAAACCGCCGAATCTATCCCGCTTGCGGCACAAAATGAAGGCGGACTTGCCGGAATCGGTGCAGGTTTGGGCGTGGGTGCCGGTATTGGTCAGGCGATGGCAGGTGCCATGTCTAGCATGATGCAGCCGAATACGCAACAGGCTCAGCAAAATGCTCAGCCGGTTGCCGAAGATCCGCAGGCGAAATTGGTGAAACTCAAGTCTTTGCTGGATGGCGGTTTGATTTCGCAAGAAGATTTTGATAAAGCCAAGGCTGAAGTGTTGAAGCAGCTGATTGGTTAATCAAATGAAGGCCGTCTGAAAAATATCATTCAAAAGAAGCGTTGAGCTGCTTCTGTGAAAAGGTTTCAGACGGCCTTTCTAGTCATTTGATTGAGTCCGTTCGGCGATTTGGTTTGTTTCTAATCTGAAATCATGGATAAAACCAGTTGATAGAAACGCTAAGGCCGTCTGAAACACTCCAACCCATTCTGAAAAAGCAAACCCATGTCTCACACTCCTTTCTTCAAAACCGACTGCCCAAGCTGCGGCGCACCTGTCGAAGCGCATTCTGCTTCTGCCGTGACGCTGGTGTGCGGTTATTGCAACAGCATGCTGGTACGGCAAGATAACGGCGTTGTCGACTCTGGCCGTGATTCCGCATTGCTGGAAGATTTTAGTCCTTTACAAATCGGAACCAGCGGCACATTTGTCGCTCAACGTTTTACCTTGGTCGGACGGCTTCAGGTGCAATACGACGATGGTGCGTGGAATGAATGGTATGCGCTGTTTGACGACGGCAGAGCCGGTTGGCTTTCTGAGGCGGGCGATTTGTATGTGATGACCATGCCGGTCGAAATCGATAATCCGCCGAAATTTGAAGACACGCGAGCCGGATTTAGCGAGCTGACTTTCCAAGATAAGTACTATATTGCCTCCGATGTCCGCAAAATCAGCTTGAAACGCGCCGCCGCGCAGGGCGAATTGCCGTTTGTTTTGAAAGAAGATACAGAAAATCGGGTTTCCGACTGGCGTTGCGAAAACCTTTTCATCACGCTCGATTACAACAATGAAACACCCGAAGCCTTCTTCGGGCGGATGGTAAACCTAGATGATTTGAAGCTGGAAAACACGCGCCACGAAGATGAAATTAAAGAAAGCGCAGGCCGTCTGAAAGGCAGTATTACTTCAGAAAACTGTCCTAACTGCGGCTCATCCATTCATTGGGTAAACGGGCTGACTTCCCATCTGAACTGTCAAAGTTGCGGCAGCGAATTGGCAGTCGGCAAAGATAAAGCGGAACTTATTACCGCGAACAATCTGCGTTTGTCGCAAAATACGATGTTTACTCTGCCTGTCGGCTTGACAGGCCGCCTGAAAAATAAAGAATTTCATGTTATCGGCGCAATCCGATATTTAGAAACAGATGCGCAGGAAACATTTGATAACTTGTTTAAAGGTGCCAAACATACATTGGCACCAGAAGGGCAGTGGACAGAGTATCTGCTTTACAACCCTACACAGGGTTTCTTATGGCTGGTTGAAGCTGATGAAGGTTGGAATATTTCTGAAACCTTGAATGATTGGCCGCGCCTCGACCGCAACCGCCAACCGCAAGGCTATGGCAAACTTTATGACTATGGCGGACGGGTCAGGATTGCCAGCGGCGCGTTTTATTGGCGTGTTCGAAGCGGTGATTTGAACTATTACAGCGATTACCGAGACGGGCAAAGCCGTAAGATTGGCTCCGAACTAAACAGTCACGAAATGGCATGGACTAGAAGTGCCCCAATTGCTTATCGGGAAATTGCAGACGCGTTTAATCTGACCAGCCAAGCTCCGCATTACACTGCAAACATGGCGGTGGACGGCATTGATAAATCATTAAGAATTATAATGACTGCCATCCTGGTTGTCGTCAATCTCCCTGCGCTTTTGACCGGCGACAGCTCTGCTGCACTTTCCGTCATCTTTGTAGGATGCTGGTTGTTGTGGGCCATGGGCAAAAAAGACGAGGACGAGGATTAACATGTCGAGAATCACTTACATCATTTTCAGCACCATCATCATCGTCATCTCCATGATTATCAGCTACGGCTCTTCCGACTCCGACGGCTCGCGTATGCACTCCGGAGGCTATTACGGCGGCAGCGGTTATTCCGGAGGCCATAAATGACCCATGCCCCCGGTAATCATGGTCTATTGGACTTATATGGCTGCGATGAAGCCATCTTAAAAGATGAAGGCCGTCTGAAAACTGCTTTGGCAGCTGCCGCACAAGCTGCAGAAGCCACCATATTGACCGAACATTTCCATACCTTCGGCGGCGCTGGCGGCGTAACCGGCGTTTTACTGCTCGCCGAGTCCCATATCAGTATCCATACTTGGCCTGAACACCGCTTCGCCGCTATAGACGTATTTATCTGCGGCGGTATGAAATTGGAAAAAGTGAAGGAAATCTTGTGTAGAGAGTTGGCGGCAGCAAGGGCTGTTTGGACGGTTGTGCAACGTGGCGAAGGCATACTGGACGATGTACAACCATCGGTTGAACAATAAAATCTGTCAGGCCGTCTGAAAGCATATTCAATCCGTTTTCAGACGGCCTTAAACCTTGTGCTGATTAAACTGAAATATTGACGTTATATGGAAAAAACGCCTTTTTTTAAAACCGATTGCCCAAGCTGTGGTGCGCCTGTGGAGGCGTATTCCGCTACTGCCGTGACGCTGGTGTGTGGCCATTGTCACAGTATGCTGGTTGCTAGAATCGGTAAGGGGAGGAGCGGATATTTTGTTGTCAATTCAGGGCGTGATTCTGCGTTGCTGGAAGATTTCAGTCCGTTGCAGATTGGAACGAGAGGCGTTTTTGATGATCGGAAATTTACGCTGATTGGGCGATTGCAGGTGCATTACGATGTCGGCGCATGGAATGAATGGTATGTCTTGTTTGATGACGGGCAGACCGGCTGGCTTTCCGAGGTTGGCGATTTATATGCGATGACTTGTTTGCTTTCCCAGAAGAGGAGACGGGGGCCGAAAAATTTTAAGTCGGTGAAAGCTGGCTCCAGTTCGTTGGTCTTTAATGGCCAAACCTTTATTGCGTCAGACGTCCGCACCATACATTACCGTGATACTGATGCGCAAGGCGAATTGCCGTTCAATTTATCTGGGAATCAAGCGACAGGCGAGGTTTGCGACTGGCGACGCGGCAATTTGTTTTTGACCTTGGATTATTCGACTTTTCCAATGGACTCCTACTTCGGACGCATAGTCAGTTTGGACAGTTTGAAGCTGGAAAATAAGCGCAGTGATGATGAAATCCGTGAAAGTGCAGGCCGTCTGAAAGGAGAGATTCTTTCTGAAAACTGCCTGCATTGCGGCTCTCCTGTTCATTGGCCAAGGGGTGTTACTTCTTTCCTTTTGTGTCAGTCTTGCGGCAGCAGTTTGAACACGACAAAAGATACTGTTGCGTTGATGGAGGCAAATGCCCAAAGGAAAGAACAAGAAAACCTGTTCACGCTTTCCATAGGTACGAAAGGCCGTCTGAACGATACAGAATATCTGATTATCGGGGCTGTAAGATTTGCCGAAATATCGTCCTATAACCAAAATCAGTCTGAATACTGGACGGAATATCTACTTTATAACACGCAACAAGGGTTTGCCTGGCTGATTGAGTCTGGAAAACGCTGGCGGCTGTCAGAAACTTTACACACATGGCCGGACTTTGATTCAAGTGGCAATCCTGCCGGTGAAATGTTGATTGATCATTACCACGGGCAGGTCGAGGCAGCGGCTGGTGCTTTTTATTGGAAAGTCAAACAAGGCGATTTGCTTCATTACAAGGAATATAGCGGCAAGAAAAGTTATGGCCGGAATGTCATTCTGTGTTCTGAGCAGAGCAAGGATGAAATAGTCTGGAGTAAAAGCAGTCCTGTGTCTTACCGTCAAATGAGAAAGGCATTCGGCCTGTCTTTTGATACTAAGGAGATGCTCTCTTACTGGCTGAAGGGAGACAATAGAAATGTTGGGAGTAGAGATAATGTAGCCCGTATCATTGCTATGCTGATTCTTATCATCGTCAACCTTCCGGCCTGGCTGTCACCGCATCTACGTAGTCCTGTCGGTATAGTGGTCAGTCTGTGTGCGTTGGTATGGATATGGGTTTCTGACAGATATAAAAACGATCGTGATTATGAAGAAGAACGGGGAGGGACGATTATTTTCTTTGCTTTCATCATTTTTCTTACCGTCTTGTTCAACTATGTCAAAGCGGAAGACAGCGACTCATCGCATTCAGGCAGTTCCTATCATGGTTATTCGGCAGGACATAAATAACGCGAGACCTGATTAACCTCGTTGTACCGTTTTACTTTTATTTTTTCAGACGACCTTTTTATAAAACATGCTAACCCGCCGTCAATTTCTCAGCTATACCGCCGCGCTTGGCGCTGCTTCTGCTTTTTCTTGGCAGACTTACAAATACCTCAACCATAAACCGCCGGTTTCTATTAACCGTGTCGGCTTGCCGTTGGGGCATTTGTTGCGCGACGGGGAATTGCTCAGTCCGCCGACCAGTCGTTATGAATGCAATACGTTGATACTCGGTGGCGGTGCGGCGGGTTTGGGGGCGTTGTGGTATTTGGCGAAGCATCATTACCGCGATGTATTGTTGGCAGAAGGGTTTGAACGTAATGGCAACAATGCCGCCTATACGTCTTCAGACGGCCTGAAAGCGCCGAGTGGTGCGCATTATTTGGCTTTGCCGTCGAAAGAAAGCGTGTATGTGCGCGAGATGTTGGAGAATTTCGGTATTTTGCAGTCGGACGGCAGCTTTAGGGAAACCGATTTGGTCTATGCGCCCGAATCGCGCCTCTTATATCAGGATAAATGGGTGGAACATTTATTGCCGAAAGAAGATGCGGATTCCAAACGGTTTTTTGATTTAATCGGCCGTCTAAAACAAGCTTACGGCAATGACGGTAAGAAAATTTTTGCCATTCCAATTGCGCTGTCATCGACAGATGAAACATGGCGCAAACTCGATAATCTGACGTTTAAACAATGGCTTGAGCAAGAAGGTTACCACTCGACCGAGCTTTTATGGTATCTAGATTATTGTTGCCGCGATGATTACGGGCAAGGGATAGGGCAAGTGTCTGCCTTTGCCGGATTGCATTATTTTGCTGCCCGCAACAATGCAGAAACCGTCCTCACTTGGCCCGAAGGTTTGGCACATCTTTCCGAAAACCTGCGCCGTCATGCCGGTTTGCAGGAAGGCTGGCAATGGCCGTCTGAAAACCGTATCCGTTTGGAGAAGCCTGCTTCAATTAATGCTTCCGCCGTCAAAATCAAACCGCTTTCAGACGGCCGGATTGAAGTGTGGCTGCGTGATAATGCAAAAGGCGAAACCGTTGCCGTCACCGCACAACACGTTATCTCCGCCATGCCGCTGATGGTTGCCGCCCGCATTATTGAATCTCCCGAACAATTTGGTCTGGACATCCCAGAATACGCACCATGGCTGGTTTCTAATTTTGAACTGCACAGCTTCCCGAAAGAAAAAAACAACAGCGAACTTGCGTGGGACAATGTGGTTTATGGCAGCCAAGGGCTGGGCTATGTTGTTGCGACCAATCAGTTTATTCGGGTTGCCCGTCCTGAACGCACGATTTTTACTGCCTACGCCGCGCTCAACCACGATACGCCACAAGCCGTCCGCCGCCAGCTGCTTGAAGCAAGCGACGAAGAGCTGCTCCAGCTTGCCGCCCAAGATCTGCTTACCGCTTACGGCGAAGGCTTTTGGCGGCACGTTTCCCATGTTGACATTACCGTTCGCGGGCATGGTATGAGCGTGCCGAAACCCGGCTATTTAAGCGATGAGGCTTTATTAAAAATCAGAAACCGAAATGGCGGATTGTTGTTCGCACACAGTGACTTAAGCAGTTATTCGGTATTTGAAGAGGCTTTGTATTGGGGTGTGGAAGCGGCACGGAAAGTGTTGGCTTAATTGATATAAAAAGGCCGTCTGAAATCATATTCAGACGGCTTTTTTTAACCTTATAACCTGATTAGGCTTTTGGTTTCAAAGCGGCAGCTTCGCGAGCCAGACGGGTGATGGTGTCCCAGTCTTTGTTTTTGATGGCTTCTTTCGGAGTCAGCCATGAGCCGCCGACGCACAAGACATTAGGCAGTGCCAAGTACTCGGGTGCAGTTGCCAGGCTGATGCCGCCGGTCGGGCAGAAGCGTACGTCGGCATAAGGGCCGTAGAGTGCCTTGAGCATGGCTTTGCCACCAACGACTTCGGCGGGGAAGAGTTTAAGTGTGTCGATGCCGTGTTCCAAAGCCAGTTGGACTTCGCCCGGAGTGGCAACGCCGGGAATCAGGGGAATGCCGCTGTTGTGGCTGGCTTTGGCGAGGGATTCGTGCAAACCCGGGCTGATGGCGAAAACCGCACCTGCGTCTTCGACGGCTTTGAGCTGTTCGGGATTGGTTACCGTACCTGCGCCGACGATGGCGTTGGGCACTTCTTTGGCAATCAGGCGGATGGCATCGAGGCCGACAGGGGTGCGCAGGGTGATTTCGAGGGTGGGAATGCCGCCTTCGACAAGGGCGTGGGATAAATCGACGGCAGTACTCAAGTCGTCAATCGCCATTACCGGCACAACTGCGCCGGCAGTCAGAATTTCACGAGGGGTCAGTTTAGACATTTTAGGTCTCCGTTGGGGACTGTATCGTAATAGGGTCGTTAACATGGTTTCAGACGGCCTGATTGTTTTAAAAGGCCGTCTGAAAAGGGTTTAGGCAAATTCGCCGCCGAAGCTCATGGCACCGGTTTCGGCGCTGCTGGTCATGCTGCGGAAGTTTGCGAAGAGTTCGCGGCCGCAACCTTGTTGGTTCGCGCTCAAGTCGATACATTCGACTTCGCGGGCGTTCCATTCGGCTTCGTTGATCAGGACGTTGAGTTCGCCGGTAACAGAGTCGAAGCGGATCAGGTCGCCGGTACGGATTTTGGCGATGTTGCCGCCCATCAGGGCTTCGGGCGTCATGTGAATGGACGCGGGCACTTTGCCGGACGCGCCGGACATACGGCCGTCGGTCAGCAGCGCCACTTTGAAGCCGCGGTCTTGCAGGATGCCCAAAGGTGGGGTCAGTTTGTGCAATTCGGGCATACCGTTGGCACGCGGGCCTTGGTAGCGGACAACGCATACAAAATCGCGTTCTAACTCGCCGCGTTCAAATGCGGCCAATACTTCGCGCTGGTCGTTGAACACGATGGCAGGCGCTTCGATGATGCGGCAGCCTTCGCGCACGGCGGATACTTTAATTACGCCGCGACCGATGTTGCCTTTCATCAGGCGCAGGCCGCCGTCCGGGGAGAACGGGTTGTCGGCTTTGCGCAGGATGTCGTCGTTGCCGCTGGTTTCGGGGGCTTCGCGCCATTCGAGTTTGCCGTCGATGAGGAAAGGCTCTTTAGTGTAGTGGCGCATACCGTGTCCGACGACGGTATCGACATCGTCGTGCAACAGGCCTGCGTCCAGTAATTCGCGGATAACGAAAGGCAGGCCACCTGCTGCGGTAAAGTGGTTCACGTCAGCTTTGCCGTTGGGGTACACGCGGATCAGCAACGGGATGATGGAAGAAATTTCGTCAAAGTCATCCCAGTTCAAAATCACGCCTGCGGCGCGCGCCATGGCGACGAGGTGCATGGTGTGGTTGGTCGAGCCGCCGGTTGCCATCAGGCCAATCAGGGCGTTGATGAAGGATTTTTCGGTCAACATTTCGCCCAATGGTTTGATGGTACCGTTTTTAATGCCGCGCGCGAGGTGTCCGGCAGCGTAGCGGGTCAGTGCCTCGCGCAGGTCAGTGTAAGGGTGGACGAAGGCGGCGGCAGGCAGGTGTACGCCCATCATTTCCATCATCATTTGGTTGGAGTTGGCGGTGCCGTAGAAGGTACAAGTACCCGGGCTGTGGTAAGAACCCATTTCGCTTTCAAGCAGGGCATCACGGCCGACTTTGCCTTCGGCAAAAAGCTGGCGGGTACGGGCTTTTTCCTTATTGCCGATACCGCTGGACATCGGGCCTGCCGGAACGAAGATTCCCGGAATATGGCCGAAAGACAAAGCACCAATCATCAAACCCGGTACGATTTTGTCGCATACGCCCATAAACAGGCTACCGTCAAACATTTGATGCGACAGACCGATGGCGGTACTCATGGCAATCACGTCGCGGGAGAACAGCGACAATTCCATACCGGCATAACCTTGCGTGATGCCGTCGCACATGGCGGGTGTGCCGCCGGCGACTTGGGCGGTAGCGCCGTTTTTTTGTGCTTCGTCTTTGATTTGGTCAGGGAAGTCTTTAAACGGCTGGTGTGCGGAAACCATGTCATTGTAGGCAGTGATGATGCCTAAGTTGGGGACGGTTTCCTGAAGCATTTCGATTTTGATGCTCTTAGGCATGGAGGCATAGCCGTGTGCCAAGTTGCTGCAGCCGAGCTGGTTGCGCTCTAAGCGTCCCATCTGTTTGGCGCTGCGGATTTTCGCCAGATACTTTTCACGCGTCGGGCGGCTGCGCTCGATGATGCGCTCGGTAATTTCGGCGAGTTTTGGGTGAATAGGAGTGGGGTTCATGTACGGTCTCCTGGCTAAACGATATGATAGGGATTTTGTTTGCGCGTTTCTGATTTTTGTATTGGGTGTTTTTCAGACGGCCTTGAGCTGTGGGAATGAATAATATGGGCCGTCTGAATATTTGAAGATTTTCTCTTCGAAGCGTCCGCATATTATAGTACAAAATCTGTAATTTTGTTACAAAATAATTTACTAAGTGGAAGAAATTTGATTTAAATCGAGGTATAGTCAATTCGTAAAACGATGAGCTGTAAAAGTCATCAAACTTTTATGTTAAATCAAACAATTTGTAAAAATGAGAATAGACAAAATGTGTAGCCATGTGTAGTATTACTACTCATTAGCCCGCTTGTTTGAAATTTTGGTGCAGGCGATTGGTTTTTTACTGCTTATTGCTTAAAGGCTTTTGATTCTAATCAATTTTTATAGATGATGACAGTCCAAAAGTTTTGAAGCAAGCTTCCTCAACGAGAGATGAAACAATGAGTACACAGACAAATTTTGATTTGGTGTTGTTTGGCGCGACCGGCGATTTGGCAATGCGTAAACTTTTGCCTTGCCTGTATCAGGCGCATGTAGCCGGTTTGCTTCATCCCGAAGGTCGTATTTTGGGCGTAAGCCGTAGCGAATTGGATACTGCCGGCTTTTTGGCCAAAGTGGAAACGAATTCTAAAATCCATGTCAAACAAAACTTCTCAGATGAAGCGTGGGCATCGTTCATCCAACGTCTCGAGTATTTAAAAGTCGATGTGACAAAGAAAGGCGATTTCATTACCTTGGGCGACTTGGTAAAAGCGCGCAAGAATACTGAAAATGTCGTGATCTACCTCTCAACTGCGCCGAAATTCTTTGCGCAAGCCTGTGAAAACCTTGCTGAAATCGGTTTGAATGCTGATAACGTACGCGTGGTTTTGGAAAAACCGTTGGGTACGGACTTGGCTTCTTCTCAGCAAATCAATACAGATGTGGCCCGTTATTTCAAAGAAGAACAAATCTACCGCATCGACCATTATTTGGGTAAAGAAAGCCTGCAAAACCTGCTGGCCTTGCGTTTTGCCAATGTGATGTTCGAGCCTTTGTGGAACAATAAATATATTGAAAGCGTACAGCTGACCATTGCCGAGCAGTTGGGCGTGGAAGAACGCGGCGAGTTTTACGATATTACCGGCGCGTTGCGCGATATGGTGCAAAACCACTTGATGCAAATGCTTTGTATGACTGCTATGGAAGCGCCGGCAAGCTTGGATGCGGATGCCGTACGCGACGAGAAAGTGAAAGTCATCAAATCGCTGAAACCGCTGACCATCGAATCCGTCAACGAAAATGTTATTCGCGGCCAATATGTTGCAGCAAACGGTATGAACGGCTATCTGGAAGAAGTCGACGTACCGAAAGACAGTTTCACTGAAACCTATGTTGCCATCAAAGCCGAAATTGAAAACGAGCGTTGGAAAGGCGTACCTTTCTACCTGCGTACCGGCAAACGCATGGCAGGAAAAGTGGCGGAAATCGTGTTGAACTTCCGTCCGCTGCAAAACCATATTTTTGACAACAGCCAACCTGCGCCGAATCGTTTGGTTATTGAACTACAACCGACCGAATCCGTCCGCCTTTACACGCAAGTGAAAACCCCGGGTGCAGGCAACAAAGTCGAAGTTACACCGATTGGCGTGGATTTGGGCACAGCCGTAGAGGGTCGTCGTGCCGAGGCTTATGAGCGCCTGCTGCTGGATGTGATTAACGGCAAACTCGCTTTGTTCAACCGTCGTGACGAACTCGAAGCTGCTTGGGAATATGTGATGCCTATCCTGGAAAACTGGGCGAACAATACAACGCCTCCGCATGCTTACGAAGCCCATTCTTGGGGTCCTGAAGCTGCGCGCGCGCTGTTGGCACGTGACGGCAACAAGTGGCACGAAGAGCAATAATATTTCTTTCAGACGGCCTTGTTTTCCAACAAAAGGCCGTCTGAAACCATGAAAGGACGAAACATGTTTGTTTGGCACGAACAAGAAAACGCTGCAA
The DNA here is from genome assembly GCF_946902045.1 of Neisseria sp. Marseille-Q5346. The sequence continues at coordinate 1,943,708 of NZ_OX336253.1, forward strand.
CTGCCGCGCAAGCTCTCGCCGATGCTGTTGCCGCCGCATTGCAAACCGCGTTGAATGAGAAAGGCCATGCGGTTTTGGCTGTTTCCGGCGGTCGTTCGCCGATTGCATTTTTCGAGGCTTTGTCGCAAAAAGATTTAAATTGGCAAAACGTCGGCATTACTTTGGTGGACGAGCGTATCGTTCCGACCACGCATGCCGACAGCAATACAGGCTTGGTACGCGAATATTTGCTCAAAAATAACGCGGCCGTTGCCACATGGATTCCTGTTGTTGAAGACGGAAAGTCTGAAACTGAATTACAACCTGAAGTTGTCGTTGCTTATGCATTGAAACATTACAAGCAACCTGACGTACTGGTGTTGGGCATGGGTTCAGACGGACATACGGCGTCGTTGTTCCCTCAAGCGCCTCAATTACAGGCAGCAATCAATGAAGCCAATGACCCGACATTGATTCATACTACGCCAGTTACCGCGCCGCATGAGCGTGTGAGCATGACTTTGGGTGCGATTGCCAAAACGCCGAATGTATTTTTGGCTATTCAAGGCGCAGAGAAAAAAGCAGTATTTGATAAAGCCGCCGCAAGGGCCGATACCGAATATCCGACCAGTCTGATTCTCAATCACCAAGGAATTAACTGCCATGTCTACTATGCACACTGAAGCTTATCCTCGTTTGGTCGCCGATATCGGCGGTACGAATGCCCGTTTTGCACTTGAAACTGCACCACAGGTCATTGAAAAGGCTGAAGTCTTGCCTTGCCAGGATTACGACACCATTGTCGATGCCGCCAAAACTTATTTGGAACGCGCAGGCAGTCCGAAAGTCTTGCACGCCGCCTTTGCGATTGCCAATCCGATTTTGGGCGACTGGGTGCAGATGACCAACCACCACTGGGCATTCTCCATCGAAACCACCCGCCAGGCTTTGGGTTTTGAAACGTTGATTCTGTTGAACGACTTTACTGCCCAGGCTTTGGCGGTAACAAAAACCGATAAGAAAGACTTGATACAAATCGGCGGTCAAAAACCCATCGAATTTGCGCCTAAAGCCGTTATCGGTCCGGGTACCGGTTTGGGTGTCAGCGGTTTGGTGCACAGCGCTGCCGGCTGGGTGGCGTTGGCAGGCGAGGGCGGCCATACCAGCTTCCCGCCGTTTGACGATATGGAAGTATTGATTTGGCAATACGCTAAAAACAAATACGGCCATGTTTCTGCCGAGCGTTTCTTGAGCGGCGCAGGTTTGAGCCTGATTTACGAAGCATTGGCCAAACGCGACAACATCAAACAATGCCGTCTGAAGCCTTCTGAAATCACCGATAAGACATTGAGCGGAACATCGCCGATTTGCCGTCAGACTTTGGATATTTTCTGCGCCATGCTGGGTACGGTTGCTTCCAATTTGGCTTTGTCATTGGGTGCGCGCGGCGGCGTGTATTTGTGCGGCGGCATTATCCCGCGCGTGTTGGATTACTTTAAAACGTCTCCATTCCGCAGCCGCTTTGAAAATAAAGGTCGCTTTGAGGCTTATCTTGCCGCCATTCCCGTGTATGTCGTATTGAGCGAGTTTCCGGGCATCGTCGGCGCGGCGGTCGCATTAGACAATCATTTAAATAACGTTTAAACACACAAACGGCGGTGCAGGGTAGGGGGTGGAAAAAACCCTTGTCCTGAACGTCAAAAAATCAAAGGGTAGAGTATATGTTAAGCAAAATCAGCGAATCATTGTCCAACCTCTCCGGCGCAGAACGCAAAGTTGCCGAATCTGCGCTGGCCGAGCCGAAATGGTTCGTTCATGCCGCTGTGGCGGAAATCGCCGAGCGTGCGTCCGTCAGTCAGCCGACAGTAATCCGTTTCTGCCGCAGCTTGGGTTACAAAGGCTTGCCTGAGTTCAAACTCGCTTTGTCTGCCAGCATCGGCCACGAAGGCATGCCTTACGTTCATGAAGAATTAAACGCCGATGACAACATGGGCAGCGTGGTCGAAAAAGTATTGGGCAACGCCGCAGCCTCCCTCTTGGGCGAGCGCCGTTTCCTGAAAGAATCCGAACTGGAAAACGCGATTGCCATTCTGATGCACGCGCGACGCGTTGAGTTTTATGGTGTCGGCAATTCCGGCATCGTTGCCCAAGATGCGCAACACAAATTCTTCCGCTTCGGTATGTCCACCGTTGCCTATGTCGATACGCATACCCAGCTGATGGCGGCTTCCGTATTGACCGAGCAGGATGTGTTGGTGGCGATTTCCAATACCGGCTCATCTATCGAATTGTTGGACGCGGCCAGTATCGCCAAAGAAAACGGTGCAGCCGTTATCGCGCTGACCCGTAATGATTCACCGTTGGCCCAAATGGCCGACTGTGTATTGAGCATTGCTACTCAGGAAAATGCCGAGCTTTATACGCCTATGGTGTCCCGTCTTCTGCAGTTGGCCGTTATCGACATTCTTGCTATCGGCTTGGCTTTACGCTTGGGTGACACTGCCAGCACGCAACTGCAAAAAAGTAAAAAAAGCATACATAACAAACACATCGAATACGATAAAGATTGATTCTTCACTGACATTTTCAGACGGCCCCAACCCACATCAAGGCCGTCTGAAACCTCAAAAAACGGAAACCATCCCGTTCCCGTTTCAGACGACCTCACGGCCGTTTTCTCAACAAAACTGTCCACTATCCAGGAGAGCATCCGATGAAACACCTTCACGATTTACCAGCTTGGTCAAAATTATGGATACATTTTGACGAAACCAAAGAACAACACATGCGCGAAATGTTCGAGCAAGATCCCGAACGTGCCGAGCGCTACTGGCTGCAGGTTGGCGGCCTGACTTTGGATTATTCTAAAAACCGTATCAACGACGAAACCATGTCGCTTTTGTTCGAGTTGGCGCGTGAAGCAGGCGTGCCGGAACGGATGCAGCAAATGTTCCACGGCGAAAAAATCAATACGACAGAAAACCGCGCCGTACTCCACGTTGCCCTGCGCAACCGCACCAACGCCCCTATCGTCGTGGATGGCGAAGATGTAATGCCTAAGGTCAACCATGTCCTGCAACGCATGGGCGAGTTCGCGCATGAAGTCCGCAGCGGCAGCTGGTTGGGCTATACCAATCAAGTCATTACCGACGTCGTCAACATCGGTATCGGCGGCTCTGACCTCGGCCCTCTGATGATGTGTACTGCGCTCAAGCCTTTCGGCCATCCGCGTTTGAACATGCACTTCGTCTCCAATGTGGACGGCTCCCAACTGCGCGACGTATTGTCCAAAGTCCACCCTGAGACCACCCTCTTCATCATTGCCTCCAAAACCTTTACCACCCAAGAAACCCTGACCAACGCCCTGACCGCGCGTAAATGGTTCTTGGATCATGCAGGCGATGAAAGCGCCGTAGCCAAACACTTCGTTGCCGTATCAACCAACCAAAAAGCCGTTGCCGAATTCGGTATCGATACCGCCAATATGTTTGAATTTTGGGACTGGGTTGGCGGACGATACAGCCTCTGGTCAGCCATCGGCCTGCCGATTATGCTGTATCTCGGCGAAGAGAACTTCATCGAAATGCTCAACGGCGCGCACCTGATGGACCAACACTTCATCAATACGCCGCTAGAGCGCAACATGCCCGTCATCCTCGCCCTCATCGGCATCTGGTACATCAACTACTACGGTGGCGGCAGCCACGTCATCGCCCCTTACGACCAACATCTCCACCGCCTGCCTAAGTTCATCCAGCAGCTCGATATGGAGAGCAACGGCAAACAAGTTACCCTTGACGGTAAACCGGTCGGTTACGAAACTTCCCCGATTATTTGGGGCGAAACCGGTATCAACGGCCAGCACGCATTCTTCCAACTGCTGCACCAAGGTACGCATATCACGCCGATTGACCTGATTGCCTCCCTTGAAAAACGCAGCAACCTGCGCGGCCACCACGAAATCCTGCTGGCGAACGTCTTTGCCCAAGCCGAAGCCTTTATGCGCGGCAAAACCCCCGACGAAGTACGCGCCGAGCTTCAAGCTCAAGGTATGGACGAAGCGCGTATCGAAGAGCTGGTTCCGCACAAAACCTTCTCCGGCAACCGTCCGACCAACCTCATCCTCATGGACAAAATCAACCCGCGCAATATGGGCAGCCTGATTGCCATGTACGAACATAAAACCTTCGTACAAGGCATTATTTGGGGCATCAACAGCTTTGACCAATGGGGCGTAGAGCTCGGTAAACAACTGGCCAAAACCATTCTTGCCGAATTGACCGGCGAGACCGAAGTGCAAAAACACGACAGCTCCACTACACGCCTAATTAATCTTTATTTGAACGCCAACAAATAAAGCATTTATTTAAAGCAAAGGCCGTCTGAAAGTTTCAGACGGCCTTTTGTGTTATTCCGGATCATCCGTAAACGCATTTTCCCGAAATATTGGTACAAACGTGAAAAGATACAGTACGAACACGGCGATGGTCAGAAGCGCGGGGACGGTGATGAAAAATATCGGGTTCACGTTCATCAAGAAAGCGCGCGAGACGGCAGCCATAAAGAGCAGGGGGACGGCAATGCGGCAGAGTTTCGGGTAGTCGAGCTTGGTAAAGCCGCTGTGCCACAGTCCGGCGGTCAGCCACACCATCATCACGCCGCCCATCATGCCGCCGAGGGTAATCAAATGCAGGGGGGCAGAGGAGGGCAGATTTTGCAGTTTCTCCACGCCTGCCCACAGATAGCCTGCGGCGGCAAAGAGCTGGAGCAGGTAATAAGTGCAGACGTAGTGTTTGCGCAGGAGTTCGTGATGGTGGAGCTCACGCAGCTTGGCGAGCAGGATGAATCCGACGGCAAGCGCGGTAAAACCGGCGGTTTGCGCGGGCAGCCAAAGTTCGGCGGCGGCGTGCAAGAGCAGGAAAGTAATGGCGATGTTTTTATAAACGATATTTGGAATGAAAACAGGGTCTTTCAGACGGCATTCTTTAAGGGCTTCCGCGCCCAAAAGAATACTGACGCGGACGGATACAAACATGACCGCCGCCATGTTCAGATGTACTTGCGCGCGCAGTAAGTTCAAATCGCCAGTTGCGGCGTAGGCCGTCTGAAAAACGGTAAACGCGGCAAGCAGCATTAAGAGGGCGAAGTTATCAGTGTTGCGGTCGAGCCAAATCAGCCAGGCGCAAAACAGCAGCAATACCAGCCAATAGGCGGCGACGAAAAACGAGGCGGTTTGCGGCGAAAAGGGCAGTATGGCAGATGCGGCGAGCAGTAATGCCGCCATCAAAGTAGCGACAGGTTTCAGACGACCTTTATAACCCGTCCATTCGAGCATGGCTGCAGTCAGGAAGCCGCCGTATGCCGCAGGCAGCATGAGTTCTAAGAAGATTTGGCGGTGCAAAATGACGGCACCGGGGCTGATGAAAAACACCAACGCGCCGAGTATGGCAAGCACCGCTGCACCGACGAAAAACGGCCGCATGGGGTGGGTGAAAAACTTATTCATGGTTTGGCTTGATTCTGCATGAAGATGCTTTCGGATATAGATTTATTGGGAGGACAGGGTTGTATCTTGTATTGAAGAAGCAAACCTTCGGCTTGCTTGCCCTCTCCCTAACCCTCTCCCACGGGGAGAGGGAATTGGGCTGTCGAGCCTGAACATTTTCAGGTTTACCTGCCATCTAATTCCCAATCCTGCACTCTTTGATTTTCAGCAACTTGATTCCCTCTCCCCGTGGGAGAGGGTTAGGGAGAGGGCAACGAACCGCAAGGTTTGTCAGATACTCAAATGCCCGTATCATTCATATTATTGATATTATTGTTTGAATTGTATTATTTTCAATAATAATAAATAATCCTAAACCAATATAAATAACAGCCATTATCCAACGACTAAACTTCTCTACAATTTCACCAACACCTGAAATATTAGCCAATCTTTGTGCTGTATATACTAAAACAAAAATCAATATTAAAAATACAAGAAGAGTAACTAATAAGTCGACAAGATCTAAAGTCACAAAGTAAGGAACAAAAAGTCCAATATTATCTGCACCACAACTAGCAACTGTAACCAAAGCAACAATACCGACTAATTTTGACAACCCTTTTTCATCCAATTCTTTTTTAGCTCTTTTTTCGCCCTCACAATCGTCGTAAATAGCAACTTTAATACCTAAGTAAATCGGTATTAAACCTAATAAACCCAACACCCATTTTTCCGGAACATAATGCAAAACAAAAGCTAGAAATAAACTAACTAATATTAAAATTACAGAACCTAAATATTGTCCGATATAAATATCTCGATATTCTTTTCTAGTATTTGCTCTAGCAAAAAATATTAATAGTATTACCAACAAATCTACTGCTGTAGCAATATATAAAACAGAAGCAGTAATCACAGTCGAAAACATAAAGCACCTTATAATGAAAATCCCCTGCCCCCTTGGCACCACGGCTTCTTCAAAAGCCGAATCGCGTTCGGAACAAAACAGATTCGTATGTTTCGTCAAAGAAGCAAGCCTGCGGCTTGCTTACCCTCTCCCTAACCCTCTCCCACGGGGAGAGGGAATCGGGCTGCCAAACCCTAACATTTTCAGGTTTACCTGACATCTGATTCCCAATCCTGCACGCTCTGATTTTCAGCAACCTGATCCCTGATAATAAACGAAAAACAACTAAAATCCAAATCCTGCACTCTCTGATTTTCAGCAACCTAATCCCCTCTCCCCGTGGGAGAGGGTTAGGGAGAGGGCAACGAACCGCAAGGTTCGTCAGATACTCAAATCCCCTCATCACTCATAATAATGAATCCCCTGAAACTCCCTTGCCACGACTGCCTCTTCAAAAGCCGAATCGCGTTCGGACAACGGCATGGGCAGGGTTATCACGTTTTGCACGTTCATGCCCTTAGTGGAAAGCAGCATGATTTCATGGCTCAGTCGCGCGGCTTCAAAGCGGTCGTGCGTTACCAGCATACACGCCATGCCCTGCCGCTCGATTTTTTCCACCAACATGGCGACCAAAATATCGCGCAAATCGCGGTCCAAACCGACAAACGGCTCATCCAGCAAGGCAAGGTCGCAGCCACACAGCAGCAGGCGCAAAAATGCCACCCGTTTCGCCATACCGCCGGACAACTCGGTCGGATATTTGTTCAAATCGCCCGCAGTCAACCCGACTTTCGCCGCCAGCGCGATGATTTTGCCTTCATCGGGTTTGTCCATAAAAATCGCGATATTCTGCATCGCGGTCAGGTTTTCCGGCAGGCGGTTTTCCTGAAACAGAAAACCCGTTTTGCGGAAAGTATTGCGTATCGTGCCCGATTTTGGCGTTTCCAAGCCCGCAATCAGCCGCAAAACCGTCGTCTTGCCGCAGCCGCTCGGCCCGAACAAAGCTTTCACTTCGCCATGTTGCAGGTTCAAACTGAAATCGCGCACGATGGGGTCGCGGAGAATTTCAAAACGTACGTTTTCAAGACAGAGCATCATCTCCTCCACGGCATAAACAAAATTTCCAAAGGCTTGGTAATCAGGTATTCAAACAGCGACACAAACACGATAACCAACACCACATAAGCCATCACCGTCGAAGTCTCCAGCATCGCCCTCGCGTCCGCAATCCGCGCGCCCACGCCTTCGCTCGCGCCCAAGAGTTCCGCCATAATCACCACCTTCACCCCCATCGCCACCGCCACGCCGATGCTGGAAATCACATAGCCCGTCAGATGCGGGATATACAGATAACGGATTTTTTTCAGACGGCCTAATTTATAAGCGTCAAACAATTCCTCATGCTGCTTGTTCACGCTCGCCATCCCGACCGCCGCACTCGCAAACGTCAGCGGCGCAACCAACACAATAATGGTAAACAACACGCTCGGATTGCCGAAACCGAACCAAAACAGAGCCATCACCACCCAAATAATCGGCGGCATCGCCAACAAAATCGTAATCACAGGCTTGAGCAATGCCATCGCCGTCTTAAAACTGCCCGCCACCAGCCCCGCTGCCAATCCTGCTAGCAAAGCAACCGAAATCCCCACCACAGAACGCCACAGCGAAATCCCGATTTCGTTTTCCTGAAAATTTTTCAATAAATCCAAAGACTTTTGAAACACCTCGACCGGCGCAGGCAGCATAAACTCGCCGAACACGGCGCTGCCCCACGCCCACAACGCCACCACCACCATCGCCACGCTCAAACCGGCAAAGCCGCTCCAAAGGTAGTCGATGATGTAAAACAGCGCAGGCTGCGGTTTGCGGATTTTGTCGGTTTTAATCATGGTTTGAGTGTTGGTTGATGAGAATGGTTTTGGGGACGGTAGGTCGTCTGAAAAAATATTGGTTGGGTTAGACGGAACGCCGCAATCCAACGAAACGGTTTGGTTTTCCCAAATAGTGTTTTTCAGACGACTTTGATTTGGGATTTTGGTTTTTTGTTGGGTTACGACTGCGACTAAGCCAACCTACGTTGGTTCGCAATTATTAGCAGGGATATATACGAATTCATCAGGTCCATCTTCGAGAAGTCCGTTCTCCCTTGAATCTTTATACACTTTTGTTTGTTTATAAGTAGATTGGATAAACTCGTTCTTCTCTAAAATCTTAAATACTGTTTGTTGATCTGGATTATCATGTTGTACAAGTGCAAAAATCTTTAAATCTTCCTTGTACTCGTTTTGAAGGAATTGTCTTAGTATTTCTGTAAAGTGTACGTTTGTATCATCTGTCAATGTACCAAATATAATTTCATATCCATCTCCATAATACCAACCTTCCAATATGATAAAAGCTACTAAAACTTCATTTAAATAGCATTCATATATCTTGCTTTTTTCATCAAAAACGATAGGTTCATTATCATTTATATATCTGAGATTATAAGCCTTTTCATTTTTAAGAATAAATTCTGTGATTTTGTTACTGGCAATACATCCAATATTTTTAAATTCAAAAGTCATTTGAAATATCCCTAATAATTAGCAAGCGTAGGTTGGGTCATGACCCAACATTTCAGACAGTTCAACGGTTTTGTTGGGGTTGACAACCTACGGTTACCACCCGCCGTCATTCCCGCGCAGGCGGGAATCCAGAGGTTTGACGTTGCTGCAATTTTAAAACATTCCTGCAATATCAAAGACTGGATTCCCGCCTGCGCGGGAATGACGGCTCTTTGTGTACTGTTCTAACTATTATCTGATGGGTCGTCTGAAAAGGGTATATTGGATTCCCCAATACTACTTCTCCCTTTTCAGACGACCTCTCCTCCTTTTAAGCCAAGAAGAACCCGTTATCAGGCAGCTTGCCACCCAGAAGTTTCGGGTTAAACTGCATCAGGATTTCGTAAAACTTCAAAATCTCGTTCTTCACTTCGCTGCCTTTGGTTACCGTCAGCCGCGCGCCGTCCAAGCCCATGACTAGGGCGGGTTCGGGGGCAGGAAGGTAGTTTTTGCCAATTTTCGCCGCGCTTTGGCGGTTGGCGAGTATCCAGTTGAGTGCGTTTTTCAAATCCTGATGGAAGAGGTCGAACTGCGCTTTGTGCGCGTGGAAATATTCTTCGTTGGCAATGATGCCCGCCATCGGAATCAGCGGTTTGGTGTCAAAAGCCTGCCCCCATGCCTTCACCAAATCAAATCCGCGCACGACGTTTACGCCCATGGTTTTGCCTTTGAGCATGCTGGCGGTTGCCATCGGTTCGGGCAGGATAGCGGCGTGGTAGTCTTTGCTTAAAAACAGTCCGACTGCTTCGGGCGGCGTGGCGGTGTAAGTGATGCCGACTTTGTGTGCGTCGATTTTCAGTTTTTTCAGTAAGGCTTGCAGCACGATGTCGGGCATATCGTTTTTAAACGGCACGAGGATTTTTTTGCCGACCAAATCCTGCGGCGAGGCAATCGCGCTGCCTTTGCACATCAGCTGCGTGATGCCGTTGGTCAAAATATTCACCATGCCGACTTTCTGCCCTTGGTTGCGCAGGTTTACGCCGACATTGCTCGGACTCATCATCACTTTAAATTGTCCGCTTGCTACGCCTGCGCGCAGTTGGTCGGGTGAGCGCCAAATTTTTAGCGATACATCCGCCTGTTTCGCCAGCTTGCCTTGCAACGCCGCTACAGCAATGGTAACGCTGGGCATTGCCGGCGCGCCGTACACGGTAAATTGTTCTTTACCGGCTGCAAATAGCGAAGGCGAAACGCCTGCGGCTGCCAGCGCGGCGGTCATTTTTAAGAAATCGCGTCTTTTCATATCCATTTTTTATCTCCTAATTCTTAATAAGCCAGTGTAGGCATTCTTTCAGACGGCCTGATTTTAAAACGCCGCATGCAAACTCAACCAATACGTCCTGCCCGGTGCATACACCACGCTGGGGGATAGGGCGAGGACGTGGTCGCCGCTGATGTATTCGGCGTATTTTTTGTTGAACACGTTGTTCACACCCAAGCGTAAGCCGTATTTGTCTTTGATGTTTACGCCTGCGTAAAGGTCGGCAACGGTAAAGCCTTTGGCGGCTTCGCGTTTGTCTATGCCCAAACCGCTTGCGGCATCAAAATCGCCGCGCGTTTGTTTGGCGACAAAGCGTGTTGCGGCACCGATGTTGTAGCTGCCGTGGGCAAAGTAGTTTTTGTAGTCGGCTTGGACGGCGGCTTCAAACGGACGGATTTGATAGAGCGGCCTGCCGTCGGTTTCGTTGTGTCCGTAGTTGTAGGCGGCTTTGATGCCTGCCGCCCAATGCGGATTAAAGTTGTAACGCGCGTAGGCCTGCGCGGTAAACAATCGTGCGTCCACGTTGCGTGTGATGATGCCGCCACCTTTGGATGAAATACCGCTTTGTCCGCGTGCGCGGTCAAAAATAATCAGGTCTTTGACTTTATCCGCCACAAGCGTTCCGCCTACGTTCCAGCCCGCGCCTGCCAACGAGTTCATGTAGCCATTGTAGTAGTCGTTGCGGCTGTCGGCGGTGAGCTTGATGCGGTTGTGTTTTTCGGTTTTCAGCAGGGGGTTGCCTGCGATGGCGGCGGCTGGGTTTTGGTTCATCAACGCGCCGTTCATGCGGTTTTGTACGATAGCAGCAAGTGAGTTGAAGCGTTCGGTGTTGTCGCCGATGCGTTCTAAGTGAGCAAGGGAAACGCCGTATTTTTGTGTTTCAGACGGCGTAAAATCGTATTTGAGTTCGCCTGAAAAGGCATGACGGCGCACTTTGCCGTTGAAGTCGTAGCCGTAATGGGTTTTCCAGATTTGTTGTGATGAGGCGAAGGCAAGGTTGCGGTTCATCGGATGGGCGGGTTGCGCCGTATTTTTGCGTACGTCCGCTTCGTTGATTTCGTAGCTTAAGCCCAAGCCCAGTTTGTGTCGGTCGTCAAACTTGTAAGACAGGGTATCGGCGATGCGCCAGCGGTCGAGGTGTACATCGGCGAAACGGTAGCCGTTGAGGAAATCGCGCATGACGGTGTGGGCGTTGCGCTCGCCGTTTTGGCTGTCGTTGCGGTAGCTGACGGCAGCGGTGTTGTGGAATTTGCCGAAATCCGCATCGTGTTTGAGCGAGAAGTCGTACACTTTGCGGTCAAGCTCTACGAACACTTGCTGCGGCGTGTTGTTTAGGCGCAGGGAGTAATTGTCAGCATGGCGTTTGAGTTTGATGACACCTGCTTCTGCGCTGACCGTATTGCTCAAATTGGCATTACCCCAACGCGCGTTGAGTTTGGCGATGTGGCGTTCGGTATCTAATGCGTCGTTGACGAACTGCGGTTGGCGGTCGTTGTTGATGTCGTCGTGTAGGTAGGTGAGGCGGTATTCCTGATTTTCAGACGGCACAAAACCGAGTACCAAGGCTTGATTGAAACGGCTGTATTTCCAATCGGTTTGATTGCTGTCGCCGTCTTTGTAGCCGTTGGCCTTGGTGTGATTGAGGTTGGCCACGCCGTACACTTTTGCCCCGCGCGCTTGCGCGGTAACGGAATTGTAAAAACTTTTGCCGTAAAAGCCGCTGTTTGCTTTCAGCGGACGGAAGGCTTGGTCTATGTTTTCGGTAACAAAGTAGTGATCGTTGCGGTCGGTGCGGTCGAATTGGTTTTCGGGGAAATAGCCTTGTGCGGCGGTCGGTGCAATCGGTTTGGGAGGGGAGAAGGTTTTGACAGGCTGGATTTCATCGGGGTCTGCCAAGGTTTCGGCAAAGCCGTTTGCGGCGGCAAAACCGCTCATTAACAGGTAAACCAAATGTTTTCGTTTCATCTTCATCTCCTGATAATCATTTTTATTCATTATGCTCTTGGAGAGAAACAAAGTAAAGAAACGATAAGGTATTTATTGTCGATAAACACCTAGCGCAAAATACAAATCGGCAAGGAGGAAAATTTTTAGAAGAGGGGAGCGGCGGCGCAGGTTGTATTTGCTCCGAAATCGGGTTTTATCTTCTATTAATATTTCAGGTTGATAAAGCAAAAGGCCGTCTGAAAACCTCTCTCTTTTCAGACGGTCTTTTGCTGGGTATAATAAATTTACGAATCATTATTATTTATGTTTAAATATAGGAGAAACGCATGAGTACCCGTACCGAACACGACACCATGGGCAATGTCGAAGTCCCGTCCGAAGCCTATTGGGGCGCGCAGACCCAGCGCAGCCGCAACAATTTCAAAATCGGCGGCGAAACCCTGCCGCAGCCGCTGATTTATGCTTTGGCGTTGGTGAAAAAAGCCGCAGCCGCCACCAATGTTGCCCTCGGCAGGATTAAGCCTGAACAGGCGGATTTGATTACTCAGGCGGCGGACGATGTGTTGAACGGCAAGCTCGACGGGCAGTTCCCCTTAGTGGTCTGGCAGACCGGCTCCGGCACGCAATCCAATATGAACATGAACGAAGTGCTGGCGAACCGCGCCAACGAAATCGCCGGTACGGGTTTGGCGGCGTATCAGCCCGTCCATCCCAACGACCATGTGAACCACGCGCAATCGACCAATGATGCGTTTCCGACCGCCATCCACGTCGCCGCCGCGATTGAAATCAACCGCCACCTTATTCCGGCGGTAAAAGCCCTGCGCGACACATTGGACAAAAAAGCCAAAGAATTTGCTCCCATCGTCAAAATTGGCCGCACCCATTTGCAGGATGCGACGCCGTTGACTTTGGGACAAGAGTTTTCCGGCTACGTTTCCCAGCTCGATCACGGTTTAGGCCGTCTGAACGATGCACTTAAAGACTTGTATGAACTTGCCTTGGGCGGCACGGCAGTCGGCACGGGTTTAAACAGCCATCCCGAATACGCCGAAAAAGCTGCTGCCAAACTTGCCGAATTGTCCGGTCTGCCGTTTGTCAGCGCGCCGAACAAATTTGAAGCCTTGGGTGGACGCGATGCCGCCGTTGCCGCTTCGGGCGCATTAAAAACGCTGGCGGCAAGCCTGAACAAAATCGCCAACGACATCCGCTGGCTGGCAAGCGGCCCGCGCTGCGGTTTGGGCGAAATCAAAATCCCCGAAAACGAGCCGGGTTCGTCCATCATGCCGGGCAAAGTCAACCCGACCCAATGCGAAGCGATGACCATGGTGTGCTGCCAAGTGTTCGGCAACGACGTTACCATCGGCATGGCGGGCGCGTCGGGCAATTTCGAGCTGAACGTCTATATGCCCGTTATCGCTTACAATCTCTTGCAATCCATCCGCCTCTTGGGCGATGCGTGCAACAGCTTCAACGAAAACTGCGCCGTCGGCATCGAACCCGTACCGGAAAAAATCGACTATTTCCTGCACCATTCCCTGATGTTGGTTACTGCGTTAAACCGTAAAATCGGCTACGAAAACGCCGCCAAAGTCGCCAAAACCGCCTATAAAAACGATAAATCGTTGCGCGAAACCGCCATTGAACTGGGCTTGTTGACAGGCGAAGAGTTTGATGAATTGGTTGTTCCTGCCGATATGGTTCATCCGCGTTAAGCTTTAATAATGAAACATGCCGTCTGAAAATGTGTTCAGACAGCATGTTTTTATGCTGCGCTTGTCTTTTCTTCGAATAGGGCAAAAATCATTGGCAGCAGATGGATGCCCATTAGAAATATTATTGAGCTCAAAAATGTACGCCGGGCATAATGCCACGCTTCCGTTCTGTCTGCTTGGGGGAGGAGCGATGCAGTATAGCGGTTGTGTAGGGTTTTTGCGGTGTCATTGTTTTCCAAATAATCCAACGAAAGTACCAATAATTTGCCCGTGTCTTTGTGTTGTAAGAATTTGGCATGTTCAACCCAGATGCCCGGCTTGGCGTGTTCGCATAAAGATTCAATGCCGACGCAAGAGGCTAAGCTGTTTTGGTTGTTTTGCAAAATCGACAGCTCGTTTTTTTCAGCCTGCATGGTGGCGGCGGAGGTTTGATGAAGGTATGCGCTCATACCGTTGCTCTCTATTGCTTGAAAATCATGGAGCTGGCTGAATCCGCCATTTTCCCAGGCAACGAATACGGCATAGCATCCGCAGCATAGGCAGATCATGATCAATTTTAAGACAATGTTTTTCATCCTTACTCCTTTTTTTGTTTGAAGACGGCGGCAAAGTCAGGAGGCGTGTTTTCTCGTTTGAAGGTAAGTTTAGGTTTTATCTGTTTTTATTGTGAGGTTGAGTGTAACACGGGCAATCAAAAGGCCGTCTGAAAATTTTCAGACGGCCTTTTATTATGTGTTTAGATGGGTTTAAGCCAACAATTCACGCCAGCGTTTCACTTGGAAACGGACTTGTTCAGGCGCGGTGCCGCCCAAGTGGTTGCGCGCGTTTAAGCTGCCTTCGGGTGTCAGCACAGTGTACACATCTTCGGCAATCAAACCGCTGAAACCTTGCAGGACTTCGAGTGGCAATTCGCTCAAATCAACGCCAGCTTCATCAGCATGGCGCACGGCTTGGGCAACGACTTCGTGGCTGTCGCGGAAAGGCATGCCCTTTTTCACCAAGTAATCCGCCAAATCGGTGGCAGTAGCGAAGCCCTGCATCACGGCGGCGCGCATATTGTCGGGTTTGACGGTTACGCCGCGCATCATGTCGGCGTAAATGCGCAGGGTGTCGATAAGCGTGTCGGCAGTGTCAAACAGTGGCTCTTTGTCTTCCTGATTGTCTTTGTTGTATGCCAAAGGTTGCGATTTCATCAGGGTAACCAGGCCGATAAGGTGGCCAATCACGCGACCGGATTTACCGCGCACGAGTTCGGGCACGTCGGGGTTTTTCTTTTGCGGCATGATAGACGAGCCGGTGCAGAAACGGTCGGCAATGTCGATAAAGCCGAAACGCGGGCTCATCCACAAAATCAATTCTTCAGACAGGCGGCTCAGGTGAACCATAATCAGCGAGGCGGCGGCGGTGAACTCAATGGCAAAATCGCGGTCAGACACGGCATCGAGCGAGTTTTGGCAGATTTGCTCAAAACCCAGCAATTCAGCGGTGATTTCGCGCTGAATCGGGTAGGTGGTACCGGCCAGTGCGGCGGCGCCGAGTGGCATACGGTTGACGCGTTTGCGGCAGTCGGCCATGCGCTCAAAATCGCGGCCGAGCATTTCAACGTAGGCGAGCATGTGATGCCCGAAGCTGACCGGCTGGGCGACTTGCAGATGGGTAAAGCCGGGCATGACCGTTTCGGCATTTTGCTCCGCCAAATCAACCAAGGCCGTCTGAAGGTTTTGAATCAGGCTTTGGATAACGGTAATTTGATCGCGCAGCCACAGGCGGATGTCGGTAGCGACTTGGTCGTTGCGGCTGCGGCCGGTGTGCAGGCGTTTGCCGGCGTCGCCGATTTTGTCGGTGAGGCGGCGTTCGATGTTCATGTGGACATCTTCCAAATCCAGCGACCAGGAAATAGTTCCTTCCTTGATTTCTGCTATAATCTCGGCCATGCCCTGACGGATGGCGGAGAGGTCGTCTTCGCTCAAAACGCCCGACTGTGTCAGCATTTGCGCGTGTGCCAGCGAGCCTTGGATGTCCCATTCTGCCAGCCGTTTGTCAAAATCAATCGAGCCGGTATATTTTTTGACCAGCTCGGAAACAGGTTCGTTAAAACGGCCTGACCAGGTTTTGTCCTTGCTCATATCAGCATCCTTAAAATATAAATAAAAAAACAGGGTCTACGTCTTCAATATAGCAGACCCGTCTATACATTATGAAAGAAAACGGTTGAAATCATGTCTATTATACGTCAAATAAACCAGAATTTCGCAGTGCCGGATTTGCGCAATTCCGCAACTTTGGTGCGCCTGCTTATTGTTTTATTAATCAGTTTGTTTATCTTTCCGTTGATGACGGTATCGGGCGTGCCTTATCCGGAACAGATTTTCCAACATTTTTCATGGGCTTGCCCCGTCATCCTCTTAATTTTACTTAAGGTCTATTTTTTACAGGCATTTGCGCCGTCCCTGCTTCGCTCGCAGTACAGCGTCGTGATTTCCTACGTCTCCAACCTGCTGATTTTTTTGTTTGTCGATGTAGTGATTTTGAAGACAGAGATGTGGCAGCTGATTCAACACTTCTTTTTGCTGACCTTTTTTTGTTTCAGTTTCATGTACATCGAAGCCGCCCGCCGCAACAGCCTTGCGCCTTCCATTTCCGAAGCCAGGCTGAGCGCGTTGACGGCGCGTATCCGTCCGCATTTCTTGTTTAACAGCCTGAATGCCGCCATCAGCTTAATTCGTCTGCGTCCGTATGATGCGGAAACTTTGCTGGAAAATCTGGCCAACCTGTTCCGCGCACAGTTGCGCGACGGCAGTCAAAACAGTACCTTGGGGCAGGAAATCGAATGGGCGCAGGAATATATTGCCATCGAGCAAATCCGCATGGGGCATATGCGCGTACAGGTTATGTGGCAACACCATGCGCCCGACGATGCGGAAACGCCGCATCTGCTGCTGCAGCCGCTTTTGGAAAATGCCGTCTTTCATGGTGTCGAATCCACCCACCGTCCAGGGATAATTACGGTATTAACAAAATTGGAAAAATCCTCTATTTTCATCAGTATCGAGAATCCGTGCGGAACGGAACCTAATGAAAATACCAAGCCGCATAAAGGCAATTCTATGGCCTTACGCAACCTGAAAGAGCGCCTGACTTTGATGTATGACACCGATGCGAAAATCAGAAGCCTCCAATCAGACGGCCTGTTCCGCGTTGAAATCATCTTGCCGTACCGTAAAAAATCAGCCGAAGTTTCCCGTCTGTTTGGCTAAAACATACAAGAGAGGGCGGCGTTAGATAGATTAAACTATTAATACATTAAATAAAATAGTTTAAATTTATTACATTCAGTAACATAACTGTTCCCATTTTTTGAAAACTGGTCTATGATGCTTAAAAGGATTGTTTACAATCTTTAATTGCAAATCATTTGCAACTGCCCAGAAGAAAAAACAGAAAAAGGAACAAAGAGATGTTAGAAGCCTATCGTAAAGCCGCCGCCGAGCGCGCTGCCCTTGGTATTCCCGCCCTTCCTCTGACTGCTCAGCAAACCGCTGATTTGGTTGAGCTGCTGAAAAATCCGCCTGCCGGTGAAGGTGAATTCTTGGTTGAGCTGTTGGCTCACCGTGTACCGCCCGGTGTGGACGATGCCGCCAAAGTTAAGGCCTCATTTTTGGCTGCCGTTGCCGAAGGCAGCGCATCCAGCCCGTTGATTTCCCCTGAGTATGCTACCGAGCTGTTGGGTACCATGCTTGGAGGTTACAACATTCATGCACTCATCGAACTCTTGGACAACGACAAACTTGCGCCTATCGCTGCAAATGGTCTGAAACACACTCTGTTGATGTTTGACTCTTTCCACGATGTTCAAGAAAAAGCCGAAAAAGGCAATAAATACGCGCAAGAAGTATTGCAATCTTGGGCTGATGCCGAATGGTTCACTTCTCGTGCCAAAGTTCCAGAAAAAATCACTGTTACCGTCTTCAAAGTCGACGGTGAAACCAATACAGACGACCTCTCTCCTGCACCTGACGCATGGAGCCGTCCTGATATCCCTCTGCACGCGCTGGCGATGTTGAAAAACCCGCGCGACGGCATCAATCCTGACAAACCGGGCGAAGTCGGTCCGATTAAATTGTTGGAAGAACTCAAAGCCAAAGGCCATCCGGTTGCTTACGTTGGCGACGTGGTCGGTACCGGTTCTTCACGTAAATCCGCGACCAACTCCGTCATTTGGCATACAGGCGAAGATATTCCGTTCGTACCGAACAAACGTTTTGGCGGCGTATGCTTGGGTGGCAAAATTGCGCCTATTTTCTTCAATACTCAAGAAGACTCCGGCGCATTGCCGATTGAAGTCGATGTATCTGCTCTGAAAATGGGCGATGTCGTCGATATCCTGCCTTACGAAGGCAAAATCGTGAAAAACGGTGAAACTGTTGCCGAGTTCAGCCTGAAATCTCAAGTATTGCTGGACGAAGTGCAAGCCGGTGGTCGTATTAACCTGATTATCGGTCGCGGTCTGACTGCCAAAGCGCGCGAAGCACTGAAATTGCCTGCTTCTACCGAGTTCCGTCTGCCTCAAGCGCCAGCTGAAAGCAAAGCCGGTTTCACATTGGCTCAAAAAATGGTTGGTCGCGCCTGCGGTTTGCCGGAAGGCAAAGGCGTGCGTCCGGGTACTTACTGCGAACCACGCATGACTACTGTCGGCTCGCAAGATACTACCGGTCCGATGACTCGCGACGAATTGAAAGACCTGGCTTGCTTGGGCTTCTCAGCAGATATGGTGATGCAGTCTTTCTGTCACACCGCTGCTTATCCGAAACCTGTCGATGTCAGAACCCATAAAGAATTGCCTGCCTTCATCTCTACCCGTGGCGGTGTATCTCTGCGTCCGGGCGACGGCGTGATTCACTCATGGCTCAACCGTCTGCTGTTGCCTGATACAGTCGGTACCGGCGGCGATAGCCACACCCGTTTCCCTATCGGTATTTCTTTCCCTGCCGGTTCGGGCTTGGTTGCTTTCGCAGCAGCTACCGGCGTAATGCCGCTCGATATGCCTGAGTCCGTATTGGTACGCTTCAGCGGCAAACTGCAACCGGGCGTAACCCTGCGCGATTTGGTGAACGCCATTCCGTTGTACGCGATTAAACAAGGTTTGCTGACCGTTGCCAAAGCCGGTAAGAAAAACATCTTCTCAGGCCGCATCCTCGAAATCGAAGGCCTGCCTGATTTGAAAGTGGAACAAGCCTTTGAATTGACTGACGCGTCTGCCGAACGCTCCGCTGCAGGCTGTACTGTGAAGCTCAATAAAGAGCCGATTATCGAGTACATGAAATCCAACATTGTGTTGATGAAAAACATGATTGCCAACGGCTATCAAGATCCGCGCACTTTGGAACGCCGTATCAAAGCCATGGAAGCATGGTTGGCAAATCCTGAATTGCTCGAAGCGGATAAAGATGCCGAATACGCCGCCGTGATTGAAATCAACATGGACGACATTAAAGAGCCGATTATTGCTTGCCCGAATGACCCTGACGATGTGTGCTTCATGTCTGAACGCTCCGGCACCAAAATTGATGAAGTGTTCATCGGTTCTTGTATGACCAACATCGGCCACTTCCGCGCCGCTTCCAAACTCTTGGAAGGTAAAACCGACATCCCTGTACGTCTGTGGATGGCGCCTCCGACCAAAATGGATGCGAAAGAGTTGTCTGACGAAGGTCACTACGGTGTACTCGGCCGTGCAGGCGCGCGTATGGAAATGCCGGGTTGCTCATTGTGTATGGGTAACCAAGCACAAGTACACGAAGGCGCGACTGTAATGTCCACTTCTACCCGTAACTTCCCGAACCGCTTGGGTAAAAACACCTTTGTTTACCTCGGCTCGGCTGAGTTGGCGGCAATCTGCTCCAAACTGGGTAAAATCCCGACTGTTGAAGAATACCAAGCCAATATCGGTATCATCAACGAGCAGGGTGACCAAATCTACCGCTACATGAACTTCAACGAAATCGACAGCTACAACGAAGTAGCCGAGAAAGTGAATGTTTAATATAGCAAGGTAAACCGATTTTCAGACGGCCTTAAATAATAAAGGCCGTCTGAAACGGAAAAATAAAGGACGTGTTCATCACGTCCTTTTTATTTTTAGTTTAATAAAAGGCCGTCTGAAAGATAAGTTTCAGACGGCCTTTGCTTAGGATAAATAATCAGAAAACCGAGTAAGCAGCGTTGTTTACTTTACTCCAAAACCAGGTTGGAGCAGGGCGCAAGACTGACGCTCGTGACGGCTGCGGCGTGTTCTGCCGGCAATTTTACCGCAGACAATACCCGGATCGTTTTTCTCTTCTACTTTTTTCGAGTTTTTGTCTGATTTATTCGCGTATTCGTTGCGTTTGTTTCTATCATCACGGCGAGAGCGGCTGTCGTTATGTTGAACCGGTTGCGCTTCGGCTTCATCTTGATTGTCGTTGCCCCACCAATGCGGCTCGAAGCCTTCGATGCGTTCCACATTCAAATCGCTGCCGGTCAGCTCTTTAATGGATTCAAACATTTTCTGTTCGGTTTTATCCATTAAAGAAATGGCAACGCCGTCGGCACCGGCTCGGCCGGTACGTCCGATGCGGTGGACGTAGTCTTCGGGTTGGGTTGGTAGCTCGTAGTTGATGACGAAAGGCAACTCGGCAATATCCAGACCGCGCGCGGCAACGTCAGTGGCAACCAAAACGCGTAATGTGCCTTCTTTAAAGGCGTTGAGGGTTTCCAATCGGCTTTGTTGGGATTTGTCGCCGTGGATGGATTGCGCGGCGATGTTGCGGCGGACGAGGTCGCGGGTAACTTGATCGACGCTTTGTTTGGTTTTGCAGAATACAATGACTTGATTCATATGCAAATCAACAATCAGACGTTCGAGCAGGTTGCGTTTTTTGAGTGCATCAACGGCAATGATGTGTTGCTCGACATTGGCGTTGGTGGTGTTTTGCGCAGCCACTTCAACCATTTCAGGCGTGTGCATAAAATCTTGCGCGAGCTTGCGGATAGGTGGTGAGAAAGTGGCTGAGAAAAGCAGGGTTTGCCGCTGTTTGGGCAGCATCTGCATGATTTTGCGGATATCGTCGATGAAACCCATATCAAGCATACGGTCGGCTTCATCGAGTACAACGATTTCAACTTTGTTTAAATTGATGTTTTTTTGTTTGACGTGGTCGAGCAGTCGGCCAACCGTGGCAACAACGATTTCACAACCGGCGCGCAAGTCGGCAGTTTGTTTGTCCATATTGATGCCGCCGAAGAGGACGGTATGGCGCAAAGGAAGATTTTTAATGTATGCCTGTACGTTTTGATCGATTTGATCGGCCAGTTCGCGGGTCGGGGTCAATACCAGCATGCGGACGGGGTGCATGGCCGGGGAAGTGCTGGATGTAGCGTAGCGTTTCAGGCGTTCGAGGCTGGGCAGCATAAAGGCGGCGGTTTTACCTGTGCCTGTTTGTGCTGCGGCCAAAAGATCGTGTCCTGCCAAGGCTTTAGGAATTGCTGCGGCTTGGATAGGCGTCGGGTTTTCATACCCTTGATCGGTCAGGGCAGAGACCAATTCGCTGCCTAAACCGAGTGAAGAGAAAGGATTCATGATGGTGGCTTTCTGTTCAGACGGCCTTTTGAATGATAGGCCGTCTGAAAAATCTGATTCTGAAATGGACAAACCGCAGTATGATGTTGATTCTGCGGTTTGAAAAAATGGGGAGCGGAATAATCCGTCAAGTAGTTCATTATGCCATAAAAAGAGGGACTCCCCAAATGATGGTTGCGGCTAGAATTGACCAAGTTTTGATATTTTTACAGTTCAAAAACAGAAAAAATGGCTGGCCTGCAAGGTTTTGAGTTTATTGGGAATTAAGCATTTGTCTTAACGTCAATAGAATTAATTTATCAAAAACTTACAGGCTGAAATGAAACTAAATTGTACTCACGTACTCAATATTGAGGTGCAGAGCTTGTTTTGTAGCCTGTATCTCCCGTTTAACGGTAAACCATAAAATCAAAATTTAGGAATATACAATTATGAAAACTTTATTAATCGCTCTTGCAACCGGTAGCCTGATGTTGGCAGCTTGTTCTTCTTCCAAACCTGAAGAAGCGGCAGCGCCACGCATCACTGTTGAAGAAGCAATGACTCAATGCCAACAAGCATCTGGTGAAAATGCTGATCGTGCTGTATTTGATGCCTGCATGAAAGGCAAAGGCTATCAACGTACCGCTGAATCAGCTGCTTCCGAGCCTGCTGCCTCTGAGCCTGTAGCTGATTCTGAAACTGCTGCTCCTGAAGTTGCAGCTTCTGAGCCTGCCGCCAAAGCTGTTCCTGCTAAAAAAGCTGTTAAAAAAGTAAAAAAATAAGCTTCATAAAATTCAAGGAAGTCACTCTCATCAATACTCCGGATGAAGGCAGACTTAGAGCAACTTGAAAACAAAGGCCGTCTGAATATATTTCAGACGGCCTTTGTTTTTTCAAGTATAAGACCATTATTAAAAGATATGCTTTTGGTTTTATTGAAAAATAAAAAAGACGTGTAACGGGTACACGTCTTTTTCGGAGAATGATCCTTATTGCTTATATTCGCTGCCGTCTGCACGGAAAAGTTTTGGCTGTTCGCCTTTTTCCACGACCTCTTTATTGATGACGACTTTTGCTACGCCTTTCAAATCTGGCAGGGCGTACATGGTGTCCAAGAGGCAACGTTCGACGATAGAGCGCAGGCCGCGCGCACCGGTTTTACGTTCCATCGCCAGTTTGGCGATGCTGCGCAAGGCATCTTCTTCAAACTCAAGGCCGACATTTTCCATTTCAAACAAGGTCTGATATTGTTTGACCAAGGCATTTTTCGGTTCGGTTAAAATGTTGACCAAAGCATCTTCGTCCAATTCTGCCAATGTGGCAATCACGGGCAGACGGCCGATAAGCTCGGGAATCAAACCGAATTTAATCAAGTCTTCAGGCTCGACTGTTTCAAACAGGGCTGAAATATCGGCGTTTTCATCTTTGCTGTGTACCGCTGCACCAAAGCCGATACCGCCTTTTTCAGTACGTTGGCGGATGACTTTTTCCAAGCCGGCAAATGCACCGCCGCAGATAAAGAGGATGTTGGTGGTATCAACGTTGATGAATTCTTGGTTCGGATGTTTGCGGCCGCCTTGAGGGGGAACGCTGGCTACCGTGCCTTCAATCAGTTTCAGCAAGGCTTGTTGCACGCCTTCGCCGGATACGTCGCGCGTGATGGACGGATTGTCACTTTTGCGTGAAATTTTATCGATTTCATCGATATAAACGATGCCGCGCTGGGCTTTTTCAACGTCAAAATCACATTTGCCCAAAAGTTTGGTGATGATTTGTTCGACGTCTTCACCGACATAACCGGCTTCGGTTAAAGTTGTGGCATCCGCCATGACAAAAGGCACATCCAGTTTGCGCGCCAAAGATTGCGCCAACAGGGTTTTACCTGAGCCGGTAGGGCCGATAAGCAGGATATTGGATTTGGACAATTCCACTTTGCCCTCTGCTTTCGGGTGGCGTAGGCGTTTGTAGTGGTTGTAAACCGATACTGCCAACGCTTTTTTTGCGTGTTCCTGACCAATAACGTGGTCGTTGAGGTTGGCAACGATTTCGGCAGGGGTAGGCAGTTTTTTCTCGGCGTTTTCTTCTTTCGCTTTGGCAAGCTCGTTTTCAATTTCGCCGGATTCGTTGTCTTGCAGCATTATGCCGCAAGTTTCTACACATTCGTTGCAGATAAAGGCGTGTTCGCCTTCGATCAGATTTTTAACGTCGTTTTCGGACTTCCCGCAGAATGAACAGGTGCGTTTTTCTTCAGACATAATAATTTCTTCGTATGGTTGTATGGAGGCTGTGTTGTAAAGGGGGAACAGATATTTCGGGCGTATTGCCGGATTGAGGGAATGCCTCTGACAAAGGAGCCTAAGTATAATGACTATCTTGTGTTTTTTCAAATCAGAGCAGGTATTGCGCCGTATCGTCTAAGAAACAGATGCGGACGCTGGATTTGAATATCTCGCAAACAAACGCAAAGTTTTCTCAACTCGCTTTACAATTGTCGAAAAATTTAACAGAATGTTGAATTAAATGTATTTTTTTGAATTGGCAGATATGAAAATCTATAAAACTTTAGGAATGGTATGGACAGGTGTGGCATTGGCCTTTGCTTCTGCGCCTGCCGTTGCCGATGATATGGATGTATTGGGACAGTTTTTGGAGCAAAATTTCCCAGTGCAAAATGACCCGATGGAAGCTTTTGCGTTGAGTCATGCCGACCAAGTCGAAGCTCAAGCCGCTTTGGCAGGTCCTCTGCTGTCTTCGCAATCTGCTTTGATTTTCAATAATAAAACCGGTGAAGTGCTGTATCAGAAAAACCCTGATCGTGTCATGCCGATTGCCTCTATTTCCAAATTGATGAGCGCGATGGTGGTGTTGGATGCGCATCTGGATATGAACGAGCCTATCACGATTACCGAGGCTGAAATCGACCGTCTGAAAGGTACGGGCAGCCGTTTGAGCATCGGCACGACGCTGACACGCGGCGAACTGTTGCACCTGAGCCTGATGAGCAGTGAAAACCGTGCTACTCATGCGTTGGGCCGTACTTATCCTGGCGGTATGAGCGCGTTTGTTGCGGCAATGAATGCCAAAGCGCAAAGCCTGGGTATGACCAGCAGCCGTTTCTATGAGCCTACCGGTTTGAATTTCCAAAACGTTTCAACTGCGCGCGATTTGAACCGCATGGTTGCGGCAGCCAGCAAATATCCGCTGATCCGCAAAAATTCTACTTCGAATTACGGCTCGGTTTGGACGGCAAACGGTCGTCAAAACTACAAAAACTCTAATGCCTTGGTGCGTGAGGGTAGCTGGAATATTGAATTGCAGAAAACCGGCTATATCCGCGAGGCAGGACGTTCTATGGTGGTTAAGGCCAATGTACAGAATCAGCCGATTACCATCGTATTGCTCAACTCTCCGTCTTCTACAACCCGCGTGAACGATGCGCGTAAGATTGAGTCTTGGATGTTGCAGCGCCGTTCTTAAATGTTACGCTTAAAGGCCGTCTGAAACCGTTCAGACGGCCTTTTGTGTAAAGTGTATTAAATTTGGGTACAATGTCGTTACATTAACTTAAAAACACAGAGAGAAAACATGTTGAAAAAATGGAATAAAAAATATTGGGCCGGCATGGGCGTGATTTTGGCGTTGACCGGCTGTACTTCTGTAGCGGATATGGTTGGCTACGATACTGCGACTTTGAATGAAGACGCGGCTAAAAGTTACTCACAAGTCATCCAAAAAGCGCGTGGTCAAAAAGTTTTGGATGTTTCATCTCCAACTGCTCAACGCGTTCAACGCGTGTTTGCACGTCTGCGTCCTCATGCTGAGCGCGCCAACAAAACCGGCGTGCCTTTCAACTGGCAGATGAACGTTATCCGCAGTGATGAAATGAACGCATGGGCAATGCCGGGCGGTAAAATGGCCGTGTACACCGGCATAGTAGAAAAATTGAAGCTGACGGATGCTGAAATTGCCGCTGTTGTCGGCCATGAAATGACCCATGCTTTGTTAGAGCACAGTAAAAAAGCTTTGGGCGGACAAGTATTGACCGGTTTAGGTGGTTCTATTTTGGCCAGCTCGACCGGTGTGGATGGTGATTTGGTCGGCTTGGGTGCAGATTTGTTGGCGACCAAACCGTTCTCACGCCATCAGGAAAGCGAAGCGGATGCCGGCGGTGTGCGTTTGATGGCTGAAGCAGGCTACAACCCTGAGGCTGCGGTAAGCGTGTGGGAAAAAATGAACAAAGTACAGGGCGGCAGCTCATTGTCTATTTTGTCGACCCACCCGACCAATCAGGCGCGTATCAATGCAATCCGCAAAATGTTGCCTGAAGTAATGCCGATTTATCAGAAAAACAAACGTTAATTCGATGTATTGATGATTTTGCCGGTTTGAACAGATGATTCAAACCGGCAAAGTTTTATGGTTTCAGTCTGACAGTTTGGCAAATTTATCCCAATTTGCTTGAACGTAGGCTGCTGCGGTTTCCAAGTCTTCGTCGGCAACGTCATAATAATCGCCGTCAAGCTCTTCAAAATTGGGAAAAGCTTTGCGGATTTCGTCGAAATCCCTTTGCTCATCTGCCATTTTTTCAATGGCTTCGCCGTGTTTTTCGTACAAGGCTTTGGCTTTGTCTAAGATTTTCGGTATCGGTTTGATGCGCCAGCGGCGTAGGCTGTCGGCAACCGGATTGCCGAAGATGTATTCTCCGTATCCTGAAGCGATAAGCTGTACGAAGCCGCCTTCTTGAATTTGGCTGTCGAGGTAGCAAAGGGCGGTCAATGTATGCTGTTCGTCGTTGAGGCCGGACATTTCCTCGTCGCCTGCCTGTTCGGTGTGATCCAAATAGGCTGCGCTGAGTGTATAAAGAAATGAAGCGGAATCGGAAGTATCGAAATCTTGGAGGCGGAGCAGGGTAGTCATCATCATCAAAGGCCGTCTGAAAAAAGTGATTATATAATGTTTTCAGTCTGAACCTATCGGCCGTTTTGCTTTACAATATCGGAAGATAAGAAAACATAGTGAGGAACCAAACCATGAGTACACAGTCTGAAAAAAACGTTGTAGTCATCAAGCCGCAGGATTTGCCGCTGCATTGCTCCGGTCCTAATCATGAAACATGGAACGGCCATCCGCGCGTGTTCTTGCCGATTCAGTCCAACAGCGAGATTGAATGCCCGTATTGCGGCACTTATTACCGTCTTGATGGCGAGATTCCGCATCACCATTACTAATCTATGCCTATGTTGAACAAAATCATCTGCGCTTTGTGCGTGAGTTTGTGCGCTGCGTGCGGTTCGTATAAGGCCGTGCGTCCAGACGCGCCGTTACCGATCATTGCACAGGCGCAGACGTATTCTGTCCGTTATCAATCCGCACAAGGTCGGACGATTACTGCAATTTATATCAACAGCCACAGCCCGATGATGGTTGAGCTGCGTGAAGGCAATACGGTTGAGAAACTGGCGCAAGTCCGCTTGCGGAGTCAGGGCGTCGAGTACGCCAATCCAAGCTCGCGTTGGCAGATTGGCGACGGGTTTGCCGTGCTGATTCGCGGTGGGAAAGAAGTTGTATTTAAAGAGATTGTGGAATAGGGCGGTTTAGCCTTTAGCTAAATATTTGATTAAAGGTTTGGGCAAGCCATAATCTGCCAAATGTTCCGCTGATATCCAAAGGCCGTCTGAAAGATGTTCAGACGGCCTTTGTTGCGTCTGAAAAGGGGTAATCATCAATAAACGGTGGGTCAGGCGGTGGGTAAACGTGGTTTGTTCTTCAAGGCCGTCTGAAGTAATACCGAAGCGTTTGGCGTAGGCATACAAATCGTCTAATTTTTCAAAACAGGGTACGCAATACAGACCGCCCCAAATGCCTTTGGCAGGGCGTTTTTCAAGCAATAATGCGCCGTCAGTGTTATGGATAATCAGCCAGTAAAGCGGTAGGGTTTGCACTTCGGGAGCAGTTTTTTTGCGGGGCAGCTCGTCAATGCGGTTTTGTTTTTTTGCTTCGCAGATGTCTGCCATAGGGCATTGATGGCACAAAGGTTTTGTTCGTTTGCAGACGGTTGCACCCAAGTCCATCAGCCCTTGTGTATAGGCAGGCATATCAGCGTTTTCAGATGGTAGCAGGCTTTCGGCAAGTGTCCAAAGCGCGTTTTCAAATTTTTTATCTTGCGGATTGCCGTCTTTGGCAAAGACACGGCAGAGAACGCGTTTGACGTTGCCGTCCAAGATAGTTTCGCGTCGGTTGAAAGCAAAGGCAGAAATGGCGGCGGCGGTACTTCTGCCTACGCCGCAGAGCGTTTCTAAGTCTTTGCGTTCGGATGGAAAGATACCGCCGAATTGTCCGACGACTTGTTGCGCGGCTTTGTGCAGATTGCGTGCACGGCTGTAATAGCCCAAGCCTGCCCATAGGGATAAAACCTCGTCTTGCGGCGCAGCGGCAAGCGATTGCACGGTTGGGAATTTGGCTAAGAAACGCGGATAGTAGTCCAATACGGTAGCAACCTGTGTTTGTTGGAGCATGATTTCTGAAAGCCAGACGGAATAAGGGTCTTTGACCTGCCAAGGCAAGTCGTGACGGCCATGCTGCCGTTGCCAATCGATGAGTCGTCGTGCGAAGGATGTGGGTGTGTTCATTAATATTTGCCGTTTAATTATTTATTTTTAAAACAATGAGTTATATTATAACATTATAAATAATAATCAGAATTGACTTATTAGGTGGAGGGGTATATAAATATAGTTAACGTGGATTTACGCTGTATTGTTAGAGTTTATTAACTGCTCAAGGAGATTCACATGAAAGCAATGGTTTATCATGGCGCAAACGACATCCGTTTCGAAGAAAAACCTCGCCCTCAAATTATCGATCCGACCGATGCAGTCGTCAAAATCGTTAAAACCACGATTTGCGGTACTGACTTGGGTATTTGGAAGGGTAAAAACCCTGAAGTTGCCGATGGTCGCATTCTCGGTCATGAGGGCATTGGTATTGTAGAAGAAGTCGGCGATGCTGTAAAAAACATCAAAGTCGGTGATAAAGTCATTATTTCATGTGTCAGCAAATGCTGTACTTGCGACAACTGTAAAATCCAACTTTATTCACACTGCCGCAACGGCGGTTGGATCTTGGGCTATATGATTGACGGCACTCAGGCCGAATACGTCCGTACGCCTTATGCAGACAACAGCTTGGTTCCGCTGCCTGACAACGTCAACGAAGAAGTTGCCCTGCTGTTGAGCGATGCCTTACCGACCGCCCACGAAATCGGCGTGCAATATGGCGATGTGAAACCTGGCGATACTGTATTCATTGCAGGTGCCGGCCCTGTCGGTATGTCTGCGCTGCTGACTGCGCAACTGTATAGCCCTGCCGCCATCATTGTTTGCGATATGGACGAAAACCGCTTGAAACTGGCGAAAGAATTGGGCGCGACCCATACCATCAACCCTGCTTCCGGTGATGTAAGCAAGCAAGTTGCCGACATTGTTGGCGAAGACGGAGTAGATTGCGCCATTGAAGCGGTCGGTATCCCTGCGACTTGGAATATGTGTCAAGACATCGTGAAACCCGGCGGCCATATCGCTGTGGTTGGCGTACATGGTCAATCCGTTGATTTCAAACTGGAAAAACTGTGGATTAAAAACCTTGCCATTACTACCGGCCTGGTTAACGCCAATACCACCGAAATGCTGATGAAAGCCATTTCCAGCAGCTCAGTGGATTACACCAAAATGATGACCCACCATTTCAAATTCAGCGAATTGGAAAAAGCTTACGATGTGTTCAAACACGCTGCTGAAAACCAAGCCATGAAAGTGGTTTTGGAAGCGGATTGATTTGAAAATTGCTTAATATGCCGTTAATTAAAGGCCGTCTGAACATTCAGACGGCCTTTTTGTATGGTTTTATTTTTTCTTCAACCAAACGCCGCTTTCGATATGGTGGGTAAATGGGAATTGGTCGAACAGGGCGACGCGTTCGATGGTATGGGTTTGACAGAGCGTGTCGAGATTGGCACGCAGGGTCTCAGGGTTGCAGGAAATATAGAGGACGTTGTCGAATCGGGCAACCAATTTGAGCGTCTCATCATCAATGCCGGCGCGAGGAGGATCGACAAAAATAGTTGAAAAATCATAGTTTTTCAAGTCGATGCTTTGTTCTTGCAGGCGGCGGAATTCGCGGTTTTGCGTGTAGGCCTCGGTAAATTCTTCCGCAGACAGGCGGGCGATTTTAAGATTGGTAATTTGGTTGGCTTCAATATTCCATTGGGCGGCGTTGACGGAGGTTTTAGATACTTCGGTCGCCAACACTTGATTGAAATGTTGCGAAAGCGGCAGGGTGAAATTGCCGTTGCCGCAGTACAACTCAAGCATGTCTTTGCCTAAGTTTTGCGCAGCATCACACGCCCAAGTCAGCATTTTTTGGCACACTTGGGCATTGGGTTGGGTAAAGCTGCCCTCGATTTGACGATAGCGGAAGGTTTTGCCGTTGACTTCCAACGCTTCGGTCACAAAATCTTGGCTTAATACGATTTTTTGTCCGCGGCTGCGGCCGATGATGTGGATGCCCAAATTGTGTGCCAACTCTTGCGCGGCTTGTTGCCATGCTTCGTTCAGCTTCTTGTGGTAAATCATGGTTACCAGCATTTCGCCGCTTAAAGTGGACAAAAATTCGACGGCGTACCAGCGGTTTTTCAGCTCGGGATGATTGGACGCGGCTTCAATCAATTTCGGCATCAAGGTATTGATGGATTCGGACGCGGCAGGAAATTGGTCGCAACGGATCAGGCTTGCCCCGCTTGCCTTTTGCCCGCGCTCAAACATGGCGTAAAACATTTCGCCGCCTTCATGCCAGATGCGGAACTCGGCACGCATTCTGTAATGCTGTTCCGGAGATTCAAAGACTTCGATTTCAGGGAAATCCAGTCCTTGGAAAAGTTGCTGAAGATATTGCTTTTTGTCGGCTAGTTGTTGCTGGTAGGCAGTCATTGGGGCAGTCTTTCAGAAAATAATGGCGAATTATAATATAGTTGGCGCAAAGATACGAAAGGCCGTCTGAAACATCGGTTTCAGACGGCCTTTGATTTCAAAGCATCAGCTTGTCAATCAGCCTTGCATTTGTTTGGCTTGAACGGCAGTCAGGGCGATGGTGAAGACGATGTCTTCAATCAATGCGCCGCGGGACAAGTCGTTAACCGGTTTACGCAAACCTTGCAACAACGGGCCTACGCTCAGGACGTTGGCGCTGCGTTGTACGGCTTTGTAAGTACAGTTGCCGGTATTGAGGTCTGGGAAAACCAAAACGGTTGCTTGACCGGCAACAGCGCTGCCCGGAGCTTTGGATTGGCCGATAGATGGAACGGTAGCCGCATCGTATTGCAACGGGCCTTCGATGGCCAAATCAGGGCGTTTTTCATTAGCCAGTTTGGTTGCTTCTATCACTGCATCGACATCAGGGCCGCTGCCTGAGTTGATGGTAGAGTAGGAAATCATGGCCACTTTTGGATCGATACCGAAAGCTTTGGCGCTGTCGGCAGATTGGATAGCGATGTCGGCCAGTTGTTCCGGAGTTGGGTTCGGATTAACCGCGCAGTCGGCAAATGCCAATACTTGGTTAGGCAGCAACATGAAGAATACGCTGGATACAAGGCTTGCACCCGGAGCGGTTTTAATAAGTTGCAGGGCAGGGCGGATGGTGTTGGCAGTGGTGTGGACTGCACCGGAAACCAAACCGTCTACGTCGTTTTGAGCCATCATCATGGTACCGAGTACGACGGTATCTTGCAGCTGTTTGCGTGCATCTTCAGGAGTCAGGCCTTTGGATTTGCGCAATTCGCACATCGGCTCAACGTATTGTTCAACCAAAGTAGCAGGATCAATGATTTCCAAAGAATCAGGCAGGGAAATGCCGCGTTCTTTAGCAACGGCTTCAACTTCTTCTCGGGTAGCCAACAGTACGCAACGGGCGATGCCTTTTTCGTGACAGATAGCAGCGGCAGCGACGGTGCGTGGTTCGGCGCCTTCAGGCAGAACGATACGCATATCGGCTTTGCGTGCGAAATCGATCAGGTTGTAACGGAATTGAGCTGGAGACAGGCGTTTGGCTTCGCGTTTGGCCAAAGCGGAGACATCTTGCAGTTTGTCGCTGGAGCCGAAGAAAGTCAGGCCGGTTTGCTCGGCAACTTGTGCGCCTAAAGCAGCGGCTGCGCCGTCAATGATGAAACCTTCCAATAAGCCCGAGGAGTTGGTGTAGAGCTGTTTGGTGAGGTTTAATTGTTGGGCGATGGCGGCCGCGTCAGTATTGTCGGATTTCAGCGCCAATACAACGCCTGCGTCCAAAGACAACGCCAATTCGACGTTTTTGCCTGCCAAGAACAATTTGTCTGCATCAGGAGTGATGCCTTCGATAACGAGGTTATCTGCATTCAATGCTGCAACTTTACCGACAAGTGCGTCAAACCAGTCGTCGCTCTTACCTTGAGCCAACAGGGCTTCTGTAGTGGAGTCAACGGCTTGGAAAACTTGCGCATTCAATGCCGCTGCAAATGCTTTTGCCGCTGCATCGGCGCTCAAGCCGGTAGATACCGGTGCGATTAAGATTTTTGCCATTTTGTGTCCTCTCTTTCGTTAATTGTAGAAGGGTGTTGCTGTGGCGCAGCTGATGCTGCATTTTAATACTTCAGGATTGAAGTTTCTTTAATGTATTCACGGTCATGTTGACATATGTCATCAGGCCGTCTGAAAAGTATAAACGCAATGGGCTAAATTCATCAATCCCCCATTGCCGCCAAAAGCTCGGCTTGATGCTCGGCAATCAGGGCATTGGTAATTTCTTCCAAATCGCCGTCCATCACAAAATCCAGTTTGTGCAGGGTAAGGTTGATGCGGTGGTCGGTCACGCGGCCTTGTGGGTAGTTGTAGGTGCGGATGCGTTCGCTGCGGTCGCCGCTGCCGATTAGGGATTTGCGTTCGGCGGCTTCTTTGGCTTGGGCTTCGCGTTTTTGCGCGTCGTTTAAGCGGGCGGCGAGGACTTTCATCGCCTGCGCTTTGTTCGCGTGTTGGCTGCGGCCGTCTTGGCATTCGACCACCATACCTGTCGGCAAGTGGGTAATGCGGACGGCGGAGTCAGTTTTGTTGATGTGCTGACCGCCGGCACCGGATGCGCGGAAGGTATCGATGCGCAGGTCGGCGGAGTTCAGTTCAATGTCTTCCAGTTCGTCTGCTTCGGGCATGACGGCAACGGTACAGGCGGAAGTATGGATACGGCCTTGGCTTTCGGTCGCGGGGACGCGTTGTACGCGGTGGCCGCCGGATTCAAATTTTAGACGGCTGTATGCGCCCAAGCCGATAATGCGGGCGATGACTTCTTTATAGCCGCCCAATTCGCTTTCGTTGGCGGAAACGATTTCAACCTGCCAACGGTTGCGCTCGGCGTAGCGGCTGTACATACGCAGCAAATCGCCTGCAAACAGCGCGGCTTCGTCGCCGCCGGTACCGGCGCGCACTTCGATAAAGATGTTTTTGTCGTCGTCGGCGTCTTTGGGCAGTAGCAGTTTTTGCAATTCGGTATCGAGTTCGTCGATTTTGGCTTTTGCGGCTTCGATTTCTTCGGCGGCAAAGTCTTTCATTTCAGGGTCGGACAGCATTTCTTCGGCATCTGCCAAGTCGCTTTGCGCCAGTTGGTAGTTTTGGAAGACTTCGACGACGGGGGTCAGTTCGGCGTGTTCGCGTGTGAGTTTGCGGTAGTTGTCCATGTCGGACGTGGCTTCAGGCTGACCGAGCAGGTGCGTGACTTCTTCCAGTCGGTCGCTGAGTTGTTGTAGTTTTTCTAAGATAGACGGCTTCATAAATTTTCCAAAATACGGATGCCGTCGAGTGGTCTGCAACGGCGAAATAAGGAGTCATTATAATGGGTTTGAATGAAAATTCAAAAAGATATGATGGATTGGAAAGGCCGTCTGAAACCTGTTTTTAAGTTTCAGACGGCCTTTTTTATATGGGCTTATTTAGGCGCAGCCAAGATGCCTGTTTGGTTCAGTAGGAACAAAACGGTAAAGCCGGTCAAATAAATCAAACCGATAATGGCGAGGAAGTTCATGCCCATCGTCAGTTTGTGGCGTTTGTCGCCTTTGACGAGGCGGTAGTTCAACCAAGCGAACACTGGGGCGGCAACGAAAGCGGTGATCATGGCGAATTTGAGCAGCTCGGCCATTGCGCTGTTGAACCAGAAAATCACTGCCAAGCCTGAGCCTGCGACCCAGACGTTCCAAGCAAACAGTTCGACATTGCCGGTTTTGTTTTTGCCGCGCAGCAGGCGTACCGGTTCGGCAATCGCGCGCGCGTAGCCGTCTACTACGGTAATGGTGGTGCCGTACATACAGGCAAAGGCGATAAATGCCACCAGCGGACGCGACCAGTCGCCGATGGTAACGGCGTACATATTAATCAGTTGGCCAACATATTTGCCGCCCGCCATTTGCACTTCCTCGCCGTTGCCGTATTGTACATATGCACCCAAGGCGAGGAAAACGACCGCCAAAATCGCGCTGGTAATGTAGCCGACGTTGAAGTCGAAAATACCGTCGCGGTAGCTGGAAGGGTTGATGCGTTGTTTTTCGGTTACCCACAAAGAGTTGATGGCGGAAATTTCAATCGGCGCAGGCATCCAGCCCATCAGTGCGATGAGGAAGCCCAAGCCTGCCAGTGTCCACGGGGTAGGCTCGATAAAGTCGGGTTTCATCTGCATGCCACGAGACATGGCCACGGCGGCTGCGGCGACGGTGGCGATGGTCAGGCTGACGATGATGATTTTGGAAACGTTGTCCAATGCTTTATAGCGGCCGCTTGCCAAAATCAGCAGGCAGGAAACCATAATCATGGCGGACACCATGCCGGCATCGAAAGTCAGTGATGGGATCGCCATTTTGACGATGGCGGCGGTAACGATGGCGACCGCGCCGGCATTAATCGTTGCCGATGCAATACACAAAATCAAAAATACCCACAAATAAACACGGCTTTTTTCGGCATAGCCTTCAATCAGGCTTTTGCCCGTATCCAGCGTGTAATGTGCGCTGAAGCGGAAAAACGGGTATTTGAACAGGTTGGTCAGAATAATGATCAGCGCAAGCTGCCAGCCGTAAAGTGCGCCTGCCTGCGTGGAGGCAATCAGGTGCGAGCCGCCGACTGCTGCCGAAGCCATCATGATACCCGGGCCGAGAGCATTGATTTTGCTCTTCCAGGTGGAAGCGTGTGTATGTTGTTCAGCCATAATTAGTTTCCGCCTTTTTCAGACGGCCTTATTATCAAAAAAAGGCATATTTTAACGTAAATAAAAAGTTTGCCCAATAATATGCGTAATACTTTTTATCAATCAAAGGGAAAATACGGTGTTAAAAAGCTGAGATGACTGAGTGAACGATATTTTGTGCCAAAAACATTTTTTCAGACGGCCTTGTATCGCTTTTTATTCATGAATATGGGGTAGGAAGGGCAGAGTGTGTCGGTTTGGAAACGAAATGGCAGGGCGAGGTTTTTGATGCCTTGAAGTCGGTATATCAAGGGGAAGTATGGAGCAGGGAATCCACGTTTTGCTCGGTTATTTCAGCCAGTTGCGCCAGCGGTATGCCGCGCAGTTCTGCGGCAATTTCGGCGATACGGCGGATGTTGGCCGGGGTATTGGTTTCGTGGCCGAGCATAAAGGGGCTGTCGGTTTCGAGAACGAAATCCGTGTCGTCTAAGGCTTGTACGGCGGCACGGACTTTTTTGGCATTGGGATTGAGCAGCAGCGAGCCTATGCCGATTTTGAAGCCGAGTTTCACCAAAATCCGCGCTTCTTCTACGCTGCCGGAGAAGGCGTGGACGATACCGCCTTGCGTGAAACCGGCGGTTTTGACGGCGGCGGCAATGGCGGCGGTGGCTTTCAGATTATGAATGATGACACGGCGGTTGAGGTGTTGGGCGAGGGTAAGTTGGCGGATAAAGACGTCAGTCTGCGTGTTGCGTTGTGCTTGGGTTTGCTCTTTTCCATAAAAATCCAAACCGATTTCGCCAACCCATGCTTGCGGATGCCGGATTAATTCTTTCTCTAATTCTTGGAATGCCGCTTCGTTGAGGCCGTCTGAAAACCACGGATGAATGCCCAAAGCGATATGGATGTTTTCAGACGGCCTTTCCAACTGCGCAACTGCCTGCCAATCATTGGGAGATGTAGCCGGTACGATAAAACGAGCCACGCCAACGGCTTGCGCTTCGGCAAGCACGGCAGGCAGCGTATCGGCAAGTTTAGGATCGGCAAGATGGCAGTGGGTGTCGGTGAAAGTCATGTTTAATGGCGGTTTACAGCAGATTTAATTGACGCAATTCTTGTTGCACCTTATTTGCATTCCAGTCATGGGAAACGGCAAGGGTCATCAGCGCGGTGGCAGTTTCGAGATTGCATTTGCCGCCGTTGATGATACCTGCCTGACGCAAAGCATCGCCTTGGGCATAGACGGCGGCGGCGCAACCTTGCGGTACTTGGCTGATGTTGAGCAGCAATTTGCCTTGTTGCGTAAAGGCTTGGACGGCTCGGACAAACGCATCGTCGCTCGGCGCATTGCCGTGGCCGTAGCTTTTCAGGATTAGGGCTTGGGCGGAAAGGTGGGGCAGGCCGTCTGAAAGTTCTTGCGTGGCATAACCGGGAATCAGCGTGCGGACGGAAACTTTGGCTTCAGGATTTGGAAGATGCGGATTGAGGCTGTCTGAATGTTGGGCTAGGGCGATACGGATATTGTGCCAACCTTTGTTTTCCTCCCATTCGGCGAGCGCGCCAAAATGCAGGTTGTCAAAACCTGCGGCGGTTTCGGTGCTGACCTTGCTGCTGCCGACGGCGGGGAAGAGTTTGCCGTCAAAGGCAATCGCCACTTGTTTGAGTTTGAGCGAGAAGGCGGAAACGGCGGTGGCAAGGTTGCGCGGCGCATCGCTGTTTGCGGCATCGTAAGGCCATTGTGAGCCAGTCAGGATAACGGGTTTGTCCAAACCTTGCAGCGAAAGGGCGAAGAGGTTGGCAGTGTATGCCATGGTATCCGTGCCGTGCAGCACCAAAATGCCGTCATAGTCAGGCAGTTTGGCGATAATAAGCTCCAGCCAGTCGTGCTGGTTTTGCAGCGTTACCGCGGAAGAATCGATGAGCGGCTGGCAAACGTGCCATTCGAAATCAAGGCCGTCTGAAAAGGGGGCAAGGGCTTTATCGACGAGAGCGGTGTCGGGACGCAGGCCGGCGCTGCTTTGGGTCATGCCGATGGTGCCGCCGGTGTAGAGGACGAAGATTTTTTGTTTCATGGTGTTTCTGATGAATGATTGAGGCCGTCTGAAAGCGGGGAAGTGTTTCAGACGGCCTGGAATGGTTTATTGATTGGCTTGTTTTTTGGCTTTTGCAGCGCGTTTTTCGTGTAATTTTTCACGGAAGAAGGTATGGCGGCGGTGTTTTCTCCACCAAATCCAGCCGACAATGACTGCGCCGATGCCCAGTACGGTAAAAATACCTGATTGCAGGCTGTGCATTTTTTCCATCAGCCAGTCTGTATTGCGTGCGCCGTATTCGCCCAGATAAATCCAAACCGGAACGGAAATCAGCGCGGCCAAGCCGTCCATCAGGATAAAGCGCAGGTAGGAAACCTTGCGGCTGATGCCTGCGGTCACGAAAACAGCGGTACGCAGGCCGGGCAGGAAACGGGCGACGAATAAAACCCAGTTGCCGTATTTGTCGAATTTTTCCTGTACTTGAGCATAGCGTTTGGGCGTCATCACGCGGGCAATCGGTTTGAATTTAAGGATTCTTTGTCCCCAAATCCGGCCGGCCGCAAACATAAAGCCGTCGCCTACCAATACGCCGAGCATACCGACGGCAAACATAATATGCGAGTTGGTATAACCCAGGCCGGAAATCACGCCGCCGGTTACCAGTGTTAAATCTTCAGGAATCGGCACGCCGAAGCCGCAAATAACCAAAACGAAAAACACGGCCGCATAGCCGTATTCAACGAAAAAAGATTCTAAAATTGCAAACATGGCCGCCGTCCCACGATAAATATTGATTGATGACTGGATTAAGTTGGAATTTTACCAAAGATAAGGCCGTCTGAAAGCAATCACAAGCAGATATTGTTTAAATTTGACGGTAGTTTGCAAAAAATCTCGAAATTCGGACGTGGAAAGTTGGGATTTGAACAGATTTGGCAGGTACAATAGCTGCTGGTTTATCTTTCAAACCCGAAATGGAAGTCTGTTTTCAGACGGCCTGTTTGGAAAGTTGGTTGTGGAATTAAAGAATCTAAAATTCAAAAGGAATCCATTATGTACACTTGTACTTCCTGCGGCGAAAATCATGAAGAGATGCCCGCAATCGGCTTTATCACTCCAGATCCCTATAATGAGTTAAGCGAGGACGAACGTAGTACCTACCAGGCCGAGTGTAACGGTGATTTCTGCATTATCCGCTATCCTGACCAAACTGACCGCTTTATCCGCACGGTGCTGCATATCCCCATTATCGGACATGAGGAAACGTTGGAATACGGCGTATGGGTATCTGTCAGCGAAAAGAGTTTTAACGATTATAAAAGCCACTTCCATGATAATCCGGAAAACGTTGTTTATTTCGGTATGATATGCAACTGGCTGCCCCCATATGAAACCAACACCTTCGGTCTGCATTGTAATGTCGTTACTCAGCTCAATAACCAACGTCCTCTGCTACAACTCCATCAAAGCAGTAAACATCCGCTGGTACGCGACTTTTACCAAGGCATAGAATACGCTGAAGCGCAGGCAAGGATAGATGCGGTATTCGGATCGGATTACTAAGAACAAAAAGGTAAACATTCCTCTCTTGAACGAAACCATACTTGATATTTCCTACCTTTTCCTGCAACTGTTTTGTAAACCTGTCCGCTATTGAGCAAATTGTCCACTTCAGCGGAATGCCTATTACCTTCGTGTCTGATACGATTACAGGTGAAACGTGGATAGATTTCTGCTACAAGGGCTGGAAGTTCAGTATTCACAACCCATATGGTACATATTGGTTTTTGCTGAAAACAGCGAATGCCCCAAAGCCATATTGCAATATATGATTCAGGCCGTCTGAAATCCAAAATTTGGTTTTCAGACGGCCTCAAATAAGGATCAACATGAAATACAGAGATCTGCGAGAATTTATCGCCGGATTGGAAGCTGATGGCAAACTCAAGCGCATTCAGCATCCGGTGTCGCCGCATTTGGAAATGACCGAAATCGCCGACCGCGTGCTGCGCGCCGAGGGGCCGGCGTTGCTGTTTGAAAATCCGATTAAGCCTGACGGTACGCGTTATGATTATCCCGTGTTGGCGAATCTGTTCGGCACGCCCGAACGCGTGGCGCTGGGCATGAGTGCGGACAGCGTATCCAAGCTGCGCGAAATCGGGCAGACGCTGGCGTATTTGAAAGAACCCGAACCGCCCAAAGGTATTAAAGACGCGTTTTCCAAATTGCCGCTGCTGAAAGATATTTGGAGCATGGCGCCGAACGTGGTGAAAAACGCGCCGTGTCAGGAAATCGTGTGGGAAGGCGAAGACGTTGATTTGTATAAACTTCCGATTCAGCATTGCTGGCCGGAAGACGTTGCGCCACTGGTAACGTGGGGCTTGACCGTCACGCGCGGACCGCACAAAAAACGTCAAAATCTCGGTATTTACCGTCAGCAGTTAATCGGCAAAAACAAGCTGATTATGCGCTGGCTGTCGCATCGCGGCGGCGCGTTGGATTATCAGGAATTCCGAAAACTCAATCCCGATACGCCGTATCCCGTCGCCGTCGTGCTCGGCTGCGACCCCGCCACCATTTTGGGCGCGGTAACGCCCGTTCCCGATACCTTGAGCGAATACCAGTTTGCCGGACTGCTGCGCGGTTCGCGGACGGAGCTGGTGAAATGTATCGGCAATGATTTGCAAGTGCCTGCCCGTGCTGAAATTGTGTTGGAAGGTGTTATCCATCCGAACGAAACCGCGTTGGAAGGCCCATACGGCGACCACACGGGTTATTACAACGAGCAGGATCATTTCCCCGTGTTTACGGTCGAACGTATCACCATGCGCGAAAACCCGATTTACCACTCCACCTACACAGGCAAACCGCCCGATGAACCCGCCGTTTTGGGCGTGGCGTTGAACGAAGTGTTCGTACCGCTTTTGCAAAAGCAGTTCCCCGAAATCACCGATTTCTACCTGCCGCCCGAAGGCTGCTCCTACCGCATGGCGGTGGTCAGCATGAAAAAACAGTACGCCGGACACGCCAAGCGCGTGATGATGGGTTGCTGGTCGTTCCTGCGCCAATTTATGTACACCAAATTCATCATCGTGGTCGATGACGATGTGGACGTGCGAGATTGGAAAGAAGTCATCTGGGCGGTAACCACGCGCATGGACCCTGTACGCGATACCGTTTTGATGGAAAACACGCCCATCGATTACCTCGACTTCGCCAGCCCCATCAGCGGACTCGGCGGCAAAATGGGTTTGGATGCGACCAACAAATGGCCGGGCGAAACCGACCGCGAATGGGGTCGTGTGATCAAAAAAGACCCTGCCGTTACGGCCAAAATCGATGAGATTTGGGAGAGTTTGGGTTTGTAGATGTCGGATTTATTGGAATTTCTACTTCAAATATTGATGGAAATAATTGGGTCTATGTTTGAGGGTACGATAGAAATATTGAGGCTCGATTGGAGAAAAAGAAAACTCTCCAAAAAAGGCTTGATAATGTTGGTTATATGGTTTGCCATCATTGTTGCACTGATTGTGTATATGGTCATTCCCCAATAAACATCTTATTCTGACAATGTATCTGTTAAAAGGCCGTCTGAAACTTTTTGGGTTTCAGACGGCCTTTGATTTAAAAATTTAGCGCGGTTTGAGCCACTTCCATTGTTCTTGTATGGTTTCTTGCAGGGCTTTTTGTTTTTCTGCAGACGTATTCATGCCATTGGTCAAGCGGCTGTAATCAAGGGTAATGGAAGGGTTTTGTACGGTTCCGCCGATTTTGAGGGGAATCGGTTTGTTTTTGGGTTGCAATACGTTGCTGATAAGCAGGTTTTCGGATAGCTTTTGGGTATTCAAATCGGTATAGCCGCTGCTGACAACGTGCAGGCTGTCGGAAAACAGTTCGGTATTGATATGATGGCTGATGCCTTTCTCGATTTCGCTATTGAGGATGAAATGATGGAAAGGGGTTTTGAGGTTGCTGTTGTCGATTTTTTCCGAAGAGATGCCGTTTTTCAGAATGCTGTCCATATCGATGCCGTGCCATGCGCCGTTGGTAATATCGAGGAGCAGGCTGCCGTTTAGGGCTTGTATCATTTGGGTGCGATCGTTGCCGGAAGTTTGAATGTCGATAACGGCGTCGCCGCTGCCGCTGAAGCTGTGGAAGCCGAACAAGTCTTGCAGCAGCGGCTGAATTTGTATGCCTTTTGCGTTTTGCTGAAGGTGGTAGGAAGTGGGTTCGGTGGCTGCAATACTCAGTCCGCCCTCTGTTTTGCCGCCATAAAGCCCGGCTTTGAAACGGTGCAGGGCGATATGTTCTTTATCTGCGGTAAGCAGGGATTCGACGTTTTCAAGTTGCAGGCCGGCAGTTTGAATGGTGCCGATTTGAAGGTTGGCCTCAATGTCGGGCAGCCAGGATTTGGCCAGCAGGGAAGGAAGATTGAGTGACGGCTGGGTTTTCAGGTCTTCTAAGTAAGGGGTCAGATTAAGTTTTTGTAAGGCGATACCGGCGTCAAGGTGCGGACGCGGTTGGGCATCGCGTTGGTATTTAAAGGCCAAGGCAAGGGCCTGCCTGTCAAATGCGCCTTTCAGACGGCCTTCCCATGTGTTCAGGCTGAAGTTGGCCTGCCCTTCGAGTGTGCTGATGAAGCGTGGACGGGGAAGGCGGTTGATGGTGTCTTGCAGGGTGCTGAGGTGCAGTTTGGGCGCATCGATGCCTTTGCCTTTTTGCCAAACCAACGGGCTGGAAAAGGTAAAGTTGGTTTGGAGACGGTCGTTTTTATGGCTGCCTTTGAGTTCAAAATTGGCGGCGGTCAAAACGGTTGCGTAGAGGTTGGCTTTGTCCAGTTTGAATGAGCCGTCCCATTGGTTGTTTTCGCTGCCGGCAGTCAATGCGCCGTTGAGTGTATTAAGGTGTAAATAGCCGTTTTTGAATTGCAATAGGGGCGAACGTGCGTTGATATGCAAGTTTTGAAAGCCGCTTTCGGCTTGCAGATTGAAGTCGCGGAGTAGGGCGGTTTGGTTTTGCCAATTAAGGCTGCCTGCGATTTGGGCATCCAGCTTGTTTTTGAGTAATACGGTTTGCAGGTTCAGCTTAAGGGCGGGAACACTCCAACCGGCATTGTTGGGTACCAGATAGCCTGCACCCTGCCAACTGATGGGGTTGCCGATGTTTTGCAGTGTGCCGCTGATGTCGAAGGGATGGCCGTCTGAATCGGCTTGCTGCAGGGAAAATTGCAGGTTGTTTAAGGCAATATTTTGCTCTTTAGTGTGATAACGGATGCTGCCGTTATTGATGATGATGCGGTTGAGCTGAAAACTTTCTTTTGACGATGGGTCCTGTTGCAGGCAGGCGGGCAGATGGTGTTTTGAATCCAGTGTCAGTGTCGGGTTTAAAAGAATCCATTTTTCAAGAATGGGGGTATCCGACCATAGGCTGCTCCAGCCAAAGCCCATTTTGGATTCGGTGATGTTCAGCGTCGGCGTGTCAGGTTCGGAAGAGGAAAGGCTGAGGTCTTTTAAAATTAGCGTGGGGCGTGGCAGCCATTTTCTGCCGATAGTGGCGTTGTATTTGATTTGGCAGCCATGGGCGGAAAAGTTTTTTTGTATGAATGCGTCGATGTTTTCTGTGTTGAATATGCGGAACATTAAGGCACTCAATACCGCCGCGAGGCATAAAAGCGCGGTAATGCTGAAAACCAGGGTTTTCAGCCAAAATTTTCCTGAGTGCAACATGGAATGAACAGACAATTCAGATTCTCGCTTTGATGGGAGCTTTAAAGGAGTGATTGGGAGTTTAAGCCTTGCTGCTTAAGCATGTGGAAGTATAACACAGAGTGGGCCTGTGTTTCAGACGGCATGGGCATGTGAATAAAAACACCGCCCAAAGGCGGTGTTGATTTAAGCATAAATTATTTACGCAGACCCAGGCGGGTAATCAGTGTACGGTAAGTATCAGGCTGAGTACGGCGCAGGTAAGACAGCAGGCGACGACGTTGGCTAACCATTTTCAACAGGCCGCGACGGCTGTGGTGGTCTTTAGGGTTGGCTTTGAAGTGAGGAGTCAGGTCGTTGATACGGAAAGTCAACAGAGCGACTTGTACTTCAGAAGAACCGGTATCGCCTTCTTTGCGTTGGAAATCTTTAACAATTTGTGCTTTTTGTTCTACGGTCAATGCCATGATGGATAACTCCGAAAATAAAAGAACCTTTTCAGGTTCGGACAAGTTTGCCAAGCCAAACGACCTAAGCAAACTCCTAAGTGCCTTTTTATAAAGACGGGCGGATTATGCCACAATTTGTCTTTGTGCGCCACATCTTTTCAGACGGCCAAAAAAAGCGGCGATACCTTCCAGTACCGCCAAAGCTGCTTTGGTGATAAAAACTAAACTTTATTTGCTCGCACAGCGGAAGCCCAAGTTATTTAAAACATATTTGGACTGCAGGCTGGTGCGGATGCCGTAGCGTAAGAATGCCGCATAGTTGGACGGGTCGCTTGAGCCTACGGATGCGCCGCTACAGAACATTTGGGTGTTGGATGAACCGGCTGAGAGTTGGCTGCTGTTGAAGTCTTCAGTCCATTCCCAAATCAGGCCGTGCATATCGTATACGCCCCAGTAGTTGGGTTTGTTTTTACCGATGTCGTGCAGACCGTTGCGGCCGCCGTCTGCATACCAATCCAAGATGGTGCGGTTGTAGCCGGGTTCGGCAGAGCCGTCTTTTTGAGTGGCAGAAGCCAAGCCTGCAAATTCCCACTCGTCAATAGTCGGCAGGCGTTTGCCTTTGGAAACGCAGTAGGCATTGGCGGCAAACCATGAAACATTAGTTACCGGATGTTTGAGTTCACTGGCCTTAGGCGCATAACTGTTGCTGCCGTTTTTTACCCAATGTTTCAGGTAAGCTTTTTCAGCTTGTTTAGAGCTGATTTTGTCTTTTTGCCATTGTGGATGTGTTTTCAAAAATTCGGCGAATTCGGCATTGGTTACAGGGTATTTGTCAAGTTGGAAGGGCTTGACTTTAATAAGGGAAGTCTCTTTTTTAAGATAGAGAGGGCGATAGCTGCCTCCTTCGATTTTTACCATTTCGGCTGCAAATGTATTGCCGCAGATTAAGGCACTGCTTAAGAGGAGGAGTCGTATGAGTTTCATGGTACGCCCTTATTATCGTTTGAAAACAGAAAATTCATTTTTAAGATAGCCTAATCATAACAAGGCCGTCTGAAAAATCAATCTGTCTGATTGAATAGGAAGATTAATTGTGATGGAAGCCACTGCAACTCTAAGAGAAGAGTAGCAGTGGCTTGGCGTATTAAACCGAGGGATTATTTAGCGGCTTCAGAAGCAGCAGGTGCGGCAGACGCAGCGGCTGGGGCAGAAGCGGCAGCACCGGCAGGTT
Source organism: Neisseria sp. Marseille-Q5346 (assembly GCF_946902045.1). Next base: position 1,987,880 of record NZ_OX336253.1, read on the forward strand.
GGTAAGCAGTGTCGCTCAGTTTTTTGGTCATGATTTCAGGGTTTTCGTCACCCTCAACTTTCAATTGACCCAAAGCACCTTTGTTGAACGCACGGAAGATAGAGTGGTCAACTATAGTGTAGCTGCCTGGAATATCGACTTTGAATTCGATCATGGCGGCGCCACCGGCAGGAATCACAGTGCTTTGTACGTTTTCGTTAATCAGTTTACCACCTTCAACATATACTTTGTCGAAGATTTCGCCGATAACGTGGAAAGAAGATACCAAGTTAGGACCACCGTTACCAACGTACATACGAACAGTTTCACCAGCTTTAGCTTTCAGGGCATTGTCGCCGGCGATAGAGCCCACGTGGCCGTTGAATACAACGTATTCAGGTTGTTCAGCAATCGCTTTATCCATATCGAAAGGTTGCAGGCCTTGAGCACCTTTTTTACCTTTAGTATAGAAGTCACCTTGTACGATGTAGAACTCTTTGTCCACTTTAGGCAGACCTTCTTTAGGTTCAACCAAGATCAAACCGTACATACCGTTGGCGATGTGCATACCGACAGGAGCAACGGCACAGTGGTAAATGTACAAACCGGCTTGCAGAGCTTTAAAGCTGAAAGTAGAAGTGTGGCCTGGGGCAGTGAAGGAAGCTTCTGCACCACCGCCTTGACCGGTAGCAGCGTGGAAGTCAACGTTGTGAGGAACGGTAGAAGAAGGATTGTTAGAGAATTCTACTTCTACGGTATCGCCTTCGCGTACACGGATCATTTGGCCCGGAACGTCGCCGTTGAATGTCCAGTAGTGGTATTCAACACCGTCTTCCATAGTCATGGTTTTTTCGACGGTTTCCATTTTAACGCGTACTTTAGCCGGATGATCGCGATCGATTGCAGGTGGAACTTCCGGAGCGTGAGTCATGATGGCATCGACTACAGGCAATTCTGAAGAAGGAGTCTCGGCAGCAGCTTGTGAGTCAGAAGCAGCAGCAGGAGCTTCGGCAGAAGCGGTGGCAGCCGGAGTTTCAGCTGGTTTAGCAGCTTGTTCGCCGCATGCGGCCAGTGCAAATACAGAAGCGATAAGTGCAGCTAAGGTTTGGCGTTTCATGTTTAAAGTTTCCTTATTGTAAGAAAAGTTAAGTATCCTGATAGGATGGTTTGAAATTTTGTATGATTATGTAGGCGCTTGTTTGGGTGTATTTTGACATAAATCAAATTGTTCAATGAATATGAATCTTTTAATCCTTAAATACTCCTTTAGTAGTATAAAAAACTAAACCGAAAAGTTTATTTTTGTGTGAAAATGTTAGTGCAGGCTTAACACAAAATATAACAAAGGAGGAATTATACAGGATAATAGGAATCAATATCATGTAAGTTAATGGTTTTAAAGGAATATTTTTGACAAAATATTTCTTTACTTTTAAAACCGTGATACAATCTTTAACATTCATATTTGATGAATTAATACCCAACCACTTTTTACCAAAATCAAGGAGTACTCAAAATGGGACAGTACAAGAAGCTTTGGTACTTGCTGTTTGCCGTACTGGCAGTATGCTTTACCATTCTTGGTTATATGGGTAGCGAGGTCTATAAAAAGGCTCCGCCATACCCTGAACAAGTCGTTTCTGCATCCGGCAAAGTCCTGATGACCAAAGACGATATTTTGGCAGGTCAATCTGCATGGCAAACTACCGGCGGTATGGAAGTTGGCTCTGTATTGGGTCACGGTGCATACCAAGCTCCGGACTGGACTGCCGACTGGCTGCACCGCGAGCTGGTTGCATGGTTGGATCTGACTGCGCAAGAAACTTACGGCAAAAAATTTGACGAAGTTTCTCCTGAGGAACAAGCTGTTCTGAAAACCCGTTTGGCTGACGAATACCGCAACCAAAGCCGTATTGAGGAAGACGGTTCTGTCGTTATCAGCGATACCCGCGTGAAAGCGATCGAAAGTATTCTGCCTTACTATCACGGCGTGTACAGCGACGATCCTAAGTTCCAAACCACTCGCGAACACTTTGCAATGAAAAACAACACATTGCCAAGCCAAGAAGCGCGTGAAAAACTGTTCAACTTCTTCTTCTGGACTTCTTGGTCTGCTTCGGCCAACCGTCCTGACGAGAACTTCACTTACACTAACAACTGGCCGCACGAGCCTTTGATCAAGAACGTACCGACTACTGAAAACTACATGTGGTCCTTCACCAGCGTGGTATTGTTGCTGATGGGTATCGGTTTGCTGATGTGGGGTTACTCTTTCTTGACCAAACATGAAGAGGTTGAAGTACCTACTGAGGATCCTATTTCCAAAGTACAACTGACTCCTTCTCAAAAAGCGTTGGGCAAATATGTATTCCTGACTGTTGCGCTGTTTGTCGTACAAGTACTGTTGGGTGGTTTGACCGCTCACTATACTGTCGAAGGTCAAGGCTTCTACGGTATCGATACCGCCTTGGGCTTTGAAATGGCCGACTGGTTCCCATATGCGCTGACCCGTACTTGGCACATCCAATCCGCTATTTTCTGGATTGCAACCGGCTTCCTGACAGCAGGTCTGTTCTTGGCTCCGATTGTGAACGGCGGTAAAGATCCTAAATTCCAACGTGCCGGTGTGAACTTCCTGTATATCGCCCTGTTCATCGTAGTCGGCGGTTCTTATGCAGGTAACTTCTTTGCTTTGACTCACATCATTCCGCCTGAGCTGAACTTCTGGTTCGGTCACCAAGGTTACGAATACTTGGATCTGGGTCGCTTCTGGCAATTGTTGCTGATGGTCGGCTTGCTGTTGTGGCTGTTCCTGATGCTGCGTTGCACCATTTCTGCCTTTAAAGAAAAAGGTACAGACAAAAACCTGTTGGCTATCTTCGTAGCTTCTATGGTCGGTGTGGGTGTGTTCTATGCTCCTGGCCTGTTCTACGGTGAAAAATCTCCAATCGCTGTGATGGAATACTGGCGTTGGTGGGTGGTTCACCTGTGGGTAGAAGGCTTCTTCGAAGTGTTCGCTACTGCTGCCTTCGCATTCATCTTCTACAACATGGGCTTTGTCCGCCGTAGTACTGCTACTGCTTCTACTTTGGCTGCTGCTGCCATCTTTATGTTGGGCGGTATTCCAGGTACATTGCACCACTTGTACTTCTCCGGCTCTACCTCTGCCTCTATGGCAATCGGTGCATGTTTCTCCGCTTTGGAAGTTGTACCTTTGATTCTGCTGGGCCGTGAAGCTTACGAACACTGGTCTTACCAACACCTGTCTGACTGGGCGAAACGTCTGCGTTGGCCTTTGATGTGCTTCGTAGCAGTTGCCTTCTGGAACATGATCGGTGCCGGCGTATTCGGCTTCCTGATTAACCCGCCGATTTCCCTGTTCTACATCCAAGGTCTGAACACTACTGCAGTTCACGCTCACGCGGCTCTGTTCGGTGTGTACGGTTTCTTGGCTCTGGGCTTCGTATTGCTGGTTGCACGTTACCTGAAACCTAATGCTCAATTTGACGACAAACTGATGACTTGGGGCTTCTGGCTGCTGAACGGCGGTCTGGTGGGTATGATTGCTATCAGCCTGTTGCCGGTCGGCGTGATTCAAGCTTACGCTTCTATCACTCACGGTCTGTGGTACGCACGTAGTGAAGAATTCCTGCAAATGGAGATTCTGGATACCCTGCGTTGGGTTCGTACCGCTGCTGACTTGATCTTTATCGGTGGTGCTGTCTGCGTTGCTATCCAAGCTACCAAAATCGTATTCAGCCGCGATAAATAATCTTAAGCTGAATTAAATCGAAGGCCGTCTGAAAAGTTTTCAGACGGCCTTTCTGTTATAATTTCAATATTCTTAAATCGACAAGACAAAACATTATGTTTAACCAAGCTGCTCAAGAACTGACCACTGTTCGCGATTTATTGCGTTTCGCCGTCAGCCGTTTTAATGATGCCGGACTGTTTTTCGGACACGGAAGCGATAATGCCCATGATGAGGCAGCCTATCTGATTTTGCACACTTTGAACCTGCCTTTGGATAAGTTGGAGCCTTATTTGGATGCCAAATTGTTGCAAAGTGAGAAGGAAGAGGTATTGTCCATTCTCGAACGCCGCGCAGTGGAGCATATTCCTGCCGCGTATCTGACACATCAAGCATGGCAGGGTGAGTTTGATTTTTATGTCGATGAACGCGTCATCGTGCCCCGTTCTTTTATTTATGAATTGCTTGGCGACGGTATTCGTCCTTGGATTGAACACGATGAGTTGGTGCATCGTGCTTTGGATTTGTGTACCGGTAGCGGCTGTTTGGCCATTCAAATGGCGCATCACTATCCCGACGCACAAATCGATGCCGTTGATTTGAGCTTGGATGCGCTGGAAGTAGCCGCCATCAATATTGAAGATTATGGCTTGGAAGACCGTATCAGCTTGGTGCATACCGATTTGTTTGAAGGTTTGGATGAAACTTATGACTTAATCGTTTCCAATCCGCCTTATGTCGATGCGGAATCTGTGGAAGCGTTACCTGATGAATACCTACATGAGCCGGAATTGGCTTTGGGTAGCGGCGAAGATGGTTTGGACGCTACGCGTCAAATCATTCTGCAAGCGGCAAAATATTTGAATCCGAAAGGTGTATTGCTGGTTGAAATCGGTCACAACCGTGAGGTATTGGAAGCGGCTTATCCGGAATTGCCGTTTACTTGGTTGGAAACCAGCGGTGGCGACGGGTTTGTATTCTTGTTAACCCGCGAGCAATTGTTAGGTGAAGAATAAATTGTTTTAATGTAATTGAAATAAAGGCCGTCTGAAAAATTTCAGACGGCCTTTATTTTGTAATGTCTTTAATGTTTTAAGAAAATACAAACGCCTATGATATGTCGGCTGTGAAATCCAAGCAGGGTTTGAAACTATGGCTTATAATATTTGTCATAGATTTAAATGCCGGTAGATTTTTATTACTGACTTTTTGTAGAACATATACTGCCAAACCCAATATTATGAATAATTGTTTAAAATCAGGCCTGTTGGCTGCTGTTTTATTCAGTATGCCCGTTGCCGCCTTTGCCCAGCAACATACCGTTTATTTCAATCAAAACGGTAAACTGACGGCGACCATGCCTTCGGTTGCTTATGTCCGCCAATACAAGATTGAGGCAGGCAAGGCGCAGGTGCAGGATTTTTACTATCCATCGATGAAAAAATATTCTGATCCTTATGAAGTACCTGCCGGTCAGATTAAGGTTTTTGTGCCGGCGTTGGATAATGGTACGCTGACCCTGTGGCATTTCAACGGTCAGAAAAAGATGGTCGGCAGCTATCGCAACGGCAAACCGCATGGCGAATGGGTCAACTGGTATCCAAACGGCAAAAAATCTGCGGTAATGCCTTATCAAAATGGCCTGAGTGAAGGCGTGGGTTCCCGCTATTACCGAAATGGTGTGAAAGAAAGCGAAATCCAGTTTAAGCACGATAAAGCCAATGGCCATTGGAAACAATGGTATTCAGACGGCAGCCCGAAAACCGAAATGATGATGAGCAATGACAAACCGACGGAGATTATCAGTTGGGATGAAAATGGCCGCATCGTGTCTGAATTGAGTATTCACAACGGTAAACGCAGCGGCATTATTTTGGATTGGTATGATGATGGTGCGAAGAAATCCGAGCTGGTTTATAAAGACGACCAGTTGGTGAAAAAAACTTTTTGGGATACGGACGGATACGTTCTCGAATAATTTTGATAATAAAAAACCGCAGGCTCTGAACAGCTTGCGGTTTTTTTATTACATACAGCCTTTGTTTTGGCATAGGGTAAATAACGGCGCGCCGCTTTCACGGATTTTTTTGCCGCCGTCCAAGTCGGTAAATTCCAAAATGGCAGCCGCTTCGATTACTTCGCCGCCCAGTTTGCGGATCAGCTCGACACCTGCCAGCATTGTGCCGCCAGTTGCTACTAAATCATCTACCAACAAAACGCGTGCGCCCGGCTTGATGGCATCGGTATGGATTTCTACTGTTGCTTCGCCATATTCCAAAGCGTAACTTTGAGAAACCGTATCAAACGGCAGTTTGCCTTTTTTGCGGATGGGGACAAAGCCGACATTCAGCTGATAGGCTAAGGCCGCACCAATGATGAAGCCGCGCGCATCCAAGCCTGCTACGACATCAACTTTTTGCCCCATATAGCGGTAAACCAGTAAATCGACCAGCAGGCGGAAATATTCTGCGCTTTGCAAAACGGGAGTAATGTCATGAAACAAAATCCCTTTTTGCGGCCAGTTTTCAATTTTACGGATTTTGTCCGCTAAAGCTTCTACGCCCATTACTTCAGGATGAATCAACATCTCGACATTCCGAAATCAAAAAGTTTTTAACACGATATTGTAGCGGTCATATGCGGACTTGCCAAATTAATCGATACAATAGCCAAATTTTGCAACATGCCGTCTGAAATTCCGAGAAACATTGTGTTGTGTTATAATTTACAGATACATACCATCGGCTGAACCACCATGCAAAATCATAAAAAAGGCAATATTTACATCATTTCTGCCGCTTCCGGCACAGGTAAAACGACCTTGGTGTCACGCCTGTTGAAAAATCATGACGACATCCGTGTTTCTATTTCTCATACCACGCGCCAGCCGCGAGAGGGTGAGGCACATGGTGTGCATTACCACTTTGTTCCCAAAGAAGAATTTGAATCGCTGATTGAGCAAAGAGCATTTTTGGAACACGCCAATGTGTTCGGCAATTATTACGGCACCAGCATTGCCGGCGTGAATTCGCTGAGTGAAGAGGGCTATGACGTAATTTTGGAAATTGATGTGCAAGGTGCGGCGCAAGTGCGTAAATCGTTGCCTGAAGCCAGCAGCATTTTCATCCTGCCGCCTTCCTTTGAAGTTTTGGCGCAACGTTTGATCGGCCGTGGTACAGACAGCGAAGAAGTTATTCAAACACGTCTTTCAAAAGCCCGACATGAGATTGAGCAATCCGTTTTGTTCGATTACGTTGTCGTGAATGACGATTTGGATCGTGCCGAAGCCGATTTGTTCCACATTATTAAAGCAGGCCGTCTGAAAAAATCCGCCCAGCAGGGATTTATCTCAAACCTGTTGGAAAATTCGTAAAAAACAGCGAAAATAACCGTTTATTTGAAACATAGAAAGAAAGCAAGCAAACATGGCCCGTATTACTACTGAAGACTGCACAGGTAAAATCCCTAACCACTTCGACCTTACCCTCGTTGCCGCCCGTCGCGCACGCCAGCTCGAAAACGGCAATACGCCTTTGGTTGACGACATCCGCAACAACAAACCAACCGTAACCGCCCTGCGCGAAATCGCTGCCGGACAAATCGGAACCGAGCTGCTGACCCGCAATAAATAAACCAACCGGCAAACCGATAAAACCGCCGCGCGGACTGTATCGGTGCGATATCACAACCGATACAGTCTGACGGCTTAAAAATAGCCATAAAAGGCCGTCTGAAAATGCCAGCCCCACTGCCTACCGCCCCCTATGACCCGTTGACAGCAGAAGCGCGCGAGCTTCTGTTTCGCACCGCATCCTATCTCAATACCAACGAGCAGGCCGAGCTTGAAAGAGCCGTTGCCTACGCTTTCCACGCCCATGACGGACAAACCCGTAAAAGCGGCGAACCCTACATCACCCATCCTCTTGCCGTTGCCACGCAGCTTGCAATTTGGCACATGGATGTTCAAGGACTCTGCGCGGGTGTTATGCATGATGTATTGGAAGATACGGGTGTAACCAAAGTCGAAATGGCGGCAGAATTCGGCGATACTATTGCTGAAATGGTAGATGGCCTCTCCAAGCTGGAAAAACTCAAATTTGAAGATCATGCCGAGCACCAGGCGGAAAGTTTCCGCAAACTTATCCTCGCCATGACTAAAGATGTGCGCGTCATCGTCGTCAAACTTGCCGACCGATTGCACAATATGCGTACCCTTGGCTCTATGCGTCCGGAAAAACGCCGTCGCATCGCCAAAGAAACCCTCGAAATTTATGCTCAAATCGCCAACCGCATTGGCCTGAACAATGCGTATCAAGAGCTTCAAGACTTATCGTTCCAAAACCTCCACCCAAGACGCTACGAAACCCTGAAAAAAGCCATGGACAATAGCCGCAAAAATCGCCGCGATGTTGTCGGCAAAGTGTTGCGTGCATTCAGTCAGCGTTTGGTCGGTGTCAATATTGAAGCCAAAATCAAAGGCCGCGAGAAAAACTTATACAGCATCCATCAAAAAATGCTGGCTAAAAAGCTACGTTTTGCCGAAGTAATGGATATCTACGGCTTTCGGGTCATTGTAAACAATATTCCTGCCTGTTATGCCGCGTTGGGTGCATTGCATAATTTATACCACCCCAAGCCCGGCCGTTTTAAAGACTATATCGCCATTCCGAAAAGCAACGGCTACCAAAGCCTGCACACGACTTTGGTCGGTCCTTACGGTTTGCCGATCGAAGTGCAAATCCGTACGCGTGAAATGGACGCTGTGGCAGAGGGCGGTATTGCTGGCCATTGGATTTACAAATCCGGTGAAAATACTCCAGACCAAGCCGTCCTCCATATGAACCGATGGATGAAAAATATTCTTGACCTGCAAGCCAGCAGCTCAGATGCCATCGAGTTTCTGGAGCATGTCAAAGTCGATTTGTTCCCCAACGAAGTCTATATCGTTACCCCAAAAGGCGATATCCTTACCTTGCCTAAAGGTGCGACGCCGATTGACTTTGCCTATGCCGTGCACACCAACATCGGCCATAAAACCGTTGCCGCGCGCATTAATAATGTCATGATGCCGTTGCGTACCAAGCTGAAAACCGGTGATACGGTCGAAATCATTACTTCCGAACATGCCAAGCCCAATGTGGCATGGTTGAATTTTGCCGTTTCCAGCCGTGCGCGCAGTGCCATCCGCCAATACATTAAAAATCTGAATCGTCACGATGCCGTTGTTTTGGGTGAGAACCTGCTGCAAAAAGCTTTATCCAGCCTGTTGCCTAAAGACATCCTGCTTTCAGACGACCTCAAAGAAAAATACCTTGCCGATTTGAATACCAAACAAACCTCGTTTGAAGAGGTCCTCTACAATGTCGGTATGGGGCATACTTTGCCGGTACACGTTGCCATGCACATTGCCGAGTTGGCGGGCCAACATTTTGGCAGTACAGTCAAACTCAGCCCGATCAAAGTCAACGATCAAGAAACCGGCCGGATTCATTTTGCCGAGTGTTGCCATCCGATCCCTGGCGATCCGATTCGCGCCTTATTGGTCAAAGACAAGGGCATGATTATCCACCGTGATACCTGCCAAACTTTGGTTAAAGCCGATCCGGAAGAGCAGTTGGATGCCGGTTGGGACAGTATGCGCAATCAAACGTACCGCACCATCCTCAACGTCAAATCCGAAGATGCGCATGGTTTGTTGGCTTCAATGGCGCAAGCGATTTCCAATTCCGGTGCGGATATCGAATCTGTCGATACGCCAACCAAAGCGCAAGCAGGAACGGAAGGTTTTGTAGAATTTAAATTCACAATTAAAGTCAAAGACTTGGATCAGGTTAATCAGATTATTCATGCAATGCATGCCAATCCGAATATCCGCAAAGTGATTCGAGGATGATCTCGTTATAAGCAAAGGCCGTCTGAAAGTGTTTTCAGACGGCCTTTTTGATGTTTACAAATAAAAGCTGTTGGCTTCTTTTTAAGAGGGTTTATGGCTTTTTTGTAATTGGATTGGGTTTAACTCAACCAAAAACGGAAAACCAAGAAGAAAACCAAGGCCAAAACGCCGGCCCAAACCAGCAACATGAATCCGGCTACCGCCTGACCCAAGCGGTAAACAGGATTTTTGCGTTCGTCTTCGAGTAGGGGATTAGGTGTATCGTGCGGTTTGTCGGACATGATGAAGCTCTGATTGAATTATTGAATAAAAACGTAAGGGTACGCCGATAGAAGCAAAGATTCAAGTGGGAATGATTATTGATAGAAGTCTTCGTCTTCATTCCACGCCGTTTTTAAGGCCGTCTGAATGGTATCGGCACCAAAGCCGCGATAAGCAAGGAAACGCGCTTGTTTTTGTTTTTCTTTCAAATCTTGGGCTTCTTGCTTGAATTTTTTACGCAAGACGGAAATAGCGGTTTGCAGCTCGTCCTCCCTATCGGGTAGGAACTCCCGACAGTCGTCTGCATCAATGCCTTGTTGTGCCAAGGCTTGCTTGAGGCGGAGCGTGCCGTAACGGTTGCTTTTGCTGTGAATATAGGCTTCTGCGTAACGTTGGTCGGATTGCCAATTTCGTTCGACGAATTCGTCCAAAACCTTTTCCAATTCTTCTTCGCTTTCAGCGTGCGGAGCCAGTTTGCGTTTCAAGCCGACACGGCTGACTTCTTGACGGGAAAGAATATCCAAGGCGCGGGCGCGTAAGGTTTTGGGAGGTTTCATGGGATATGGAAGAGGAGGGAGTTTAACTACATTGAATTACATTTCAGACGGCCTGATTAGGTGAAAGAACCGAAAAGGCCGTCTGAAAATAAAGCCGAATTATTCTTCGTCTTTGTTTTTTTGCGGTTGCAGATTTTCGTAGATTTCAGGCAGCGCGCGAATCAACAAATCAGGTTTGGTCGCTTTGTCTTGGGAGAGCAAGGTCATGTCGCCGTAGCCGAATGTTACGCCGACGCTGAAGCAACCGGCTGCTTTAGCGGCAAGAATGTCATTTTTGGAGTCGCCCACCATCAGCATATTGGCAACGTCGATGCCCAGAACTTCGGCCGCATGTTGAAGCAGCAATGGGCTGGGTTTTTTCTCAGTAAGGCTGTCGCCGCCGAGAACCAGGCTGAAATAGTCGTCGAGATTGAGCTGTTTCAGCAGCTCTGCAGCCAGAATTTCGTTTTTATTGGTAATGACAACCAATGGAATCCCCAAGGACTTGAGCAGGCCGAGACCGGCTTCGGTTTCAGGGTAGGGGCGGGTAAAGTCGCTCAAGTGCTCGCGATAATATTTCATAAAGAACACAAAACCTTTTTCCCAGATTTCAGGATCGGCTTCTTTTTCACGATCATTGGTAATAACGCGATGAACCAACTTGCTGATGCCGTCGCCGACATAACTTTCAACCGTTTGGGTGGGCAAAACAGGTAAACCCAAGTGCGCACACATGGCTTGGGCTGCTGCGGCCAAATCGGGAACGGAATCACATAAGGTACCGTCCAAATCAAAGGCAACGGCTTGAACGTGTTCTAAAGCAGCAGTGGTCATTGAGTAGCTTTCTGTCATATTATTTAAGCGGTTATTTTAACATTGTTTGCCTGATTTGCCGATGTTTTGCTGATTCTTTAAAGGGATATTTGTTTAAATTGTTAACAATTTTTGCTGGTGTAAGGCTATTAGCCTATTTGGAATATGGAAGGGATTTTGTCAACAAAAAGGGTGGTTTGGTAGGTATTAAAAAACAAAGGGTTTGTGTACTTTTTTGAATGGTTTGATGAGTATTTATGCTAGGCCGTCTGAAAATTTTTTGGTCGGCATGCCGATATTTTCAGACGGCCTCAAACTAAATTTATATATAAATGAATGGATTTGCTTTTTATCGACTACATGCTATTACATTTTTTCCTGTTTTTGTATATAGTAACAAGTATGGCTCTCGTCTAATCATGTGTATGAAAAGGAAAAATACATGTCCGCATCTGCTGTTAAAGAAACACTGAATCCGTTTGAAATTGCACAAAAACAAGTAAAAATTGCCTGCGATCGCCTGAATGCCGACCCGGCAGTATTTGAAATCTTGAAAAAGCCGCAACGTGTTTTGGAAGTCAACTTCCCTGTCAAGCTCGACAACGGTACAGTAGAAAACTTCACCGGCTACCGTTCACAACACAATAATGCCGTCGGCCCTTACAAAGGCGGCGTACGTTTCCATCCTCATGTGAATATGGACGAGGTTAAAGCCCTGTCTATCTGGATGACCATCAAATGCTGCGTGGCCGGTATTCCTTACGGCGGCGGTAAGGGCGGTATTACTTTGGATCCGCGTAACTATTCCGAAGCGGAATTGGAACGCATCGCCCGCGCTTATTCCGAAGCCATTTCTCCGCTGATTGGCGAGAAAATCGATATTCCTGCACCTGATGTGAACACCAACGGCAAAATCATGTCTTGGATGGTTGATGCCTATGAAAACGTCGTGAAACATTCTGCACCGGGCGTATTCACCGGCAAACCGGTTGAGTTTGGCGGCTCCTTGGCGCGTACTGAGGCCACTGGTTACGGCGTAAACTTCGCCGCCGTTCAAGCTTTGGAAAAACTGGGCAAAGACGTGAAGGGTGCCACTTACGCCATTCAAGGTTTCGGTAACGTGGGCTACCACACCGGTTACTATGCACACAAAGCTGGCGCGAAAATCGTTGCCGTATCTACCGTTGACGTTGCCATCTACAACGAAAACGGCTTGGATATGGAAGCAATCATCAAAGAATTCCAAGAAAAAGGTTTCATTACCAACGAAGCCGGCTACGGCAAAGAAATCAGCAATGCCGAACTTTTGGCTCTGGATGTGGACGTCCTCGCCCCTTGCGCGCTGGAAAACCAACTGACTTCTGAAAATGCTGGTAAAGTCCGCGCGAAAATCGTGGTTGAAGGCGCAAACGGTCCGACTACTCCTGAAGCAGACGTTATCCTGCGTCAAAACGGCGTATTGGTTGTTCCTGATATTTTGGCAAACTGCGGCGGCGTGGTTGTATCTTATTTTGAATGGGTACAAAACCTGCAAGGCTACTACTGGGAGTTTGACGAAGTTCAAGAGAAAGAAACCGTTGTCCTACGCCGTGCGTTCCGCGATATTTGGAACTTGGCTCAAGAATACGATGTCGACCTGCGTACCGCTTCTTACATGATGAGTATCCGTCGTGTTGAAAAAGCAATGAAACTGCGCGGCTGGTATTAATCGTTTGACCGATAGCTAAAAGTAGGCCGTCTGAAACCTGTTTTCAGACGGCCTTAATGTTTTTGATAAGAGCCTTTACAAATTTTAATCCACCTTGATTCCATTTCAATCAAACTCAGCTATAATCCCCTTTTTTGACCTTTCCGGAAAAGACATAATCATGAACAAAACTTTCAAATTCAGCGCATTGGCTTTGTCTGCTTTGTTGGCACTGACTGCTTGCAACCAAAAAGACACTGCCGCTAAAGATGCCCCTGCTGCTTCCGCAGCTTCAAATGCGACTGCAGATGCTTCTGCCATCGGTTCTACTGCCCAACAAGCCAGCTACGCAATGGGTGTGGACATCGGCCGTTCATTGAAACAAATGAAAGACCAAGGTACGGAAATCGATTTGAAAGTCTTCACCGAAGCCATGGAAGCCATGTTTGAAGGTAAAGAAGTCAAAATGACTGAAGCCCAAGCTCAGGAAGTGATGATGAAATTCCTGCAAGAGCAACAAGAAAAAGCTACTGCCAAACGTGCTGAAGATGCCAAAGTAAACTTGGAAAAAGGCGAAGCGTTCTTGAAAGAAAACGCGACTAAAGAAGGCGTGAAAACCAGCGCTTCCGGTCTGCAATACAAAATTACCAAAGAAGGCGAAGGTAAAAAACCGACTAAAGACGATATGGTTACCGTTGAATATGAAGGCCGTCTGATTGATGGTACCGTATTTGACAGCAGCAAAGCCAACGGTGGCCCAGTAAGCTTCCCTGTAAGCCAAGTGATTCCAGGTTGGACTGAAGGTATCCAACTCTTGAAAGAAGGCGGCGAAGCAACATTCTACATCCCGGCCAAACTGGCTTACCGCGAAGTTGGCGCCGGCGATAAAATCGGCCCGAACGCTACTTTGGTATTCGACGTGAAACTGGTTAAAGTCGGCGCGCCTGATGCTGCCGCACAACAACCAGTACAAGTTGACGTACAAAAAGTTCAATAATCCGAATCAAGGCTTACGCCCTTAAACAACGGATAAAAGGCCGTCTGAAAAAATTCCGTTTCAGACGGCCTTTGTTCCAAACAAACAAGGAATTATGATGAAAAATATCGTCATCCTTATTTCCGGACGCGGCAGCAATATGCAGGCGATTGTGAATGCCAATATTTCCGATGCCAACATTGCAGCCGTATTGAGTAACAGCGAGACCGCAGCCGGATTGGCATGGGCGGCAGAGCGCGGTATTGCCACCGACAGTTTGAACCATAAAAACTTCGACTCGCGTCTGGCATTTGATCAGGCCATGATGGAAAAAATCGATGCCTATCAGCCGGATTTGGTTGTATTGGCGGGCTTCATGCGCATTTTGACCCCCGAATTCTGCGCGCATTATGAAAACCGCCTGATCAACATCCATCCGTCCATCCTGCCTTCTTTCACCGGTTTGCATACCCACGAACGCGCATTGGAAGCAGGTTGCCGAGTAGCTGGCTGCACCATCCATTTCGTGACCCCCGAGCTGGATTGCGGCCCGATTATTTCACAAGGCATTGTGCCGATTTTGGACGGCGATACCGCCGCCGACGTTGCTGCACGCGTGCTGACGGTTGAACACCAGCTGTTTCCGCAAGCCGTTGCTGATTTCGTTGCAGGCCGTCTGAAAATCGAAGGCAACCGCGTTTTAAATGCACAACGCAATGCCGCCGGTCAAAGCCTGTTGGCTTAATTAAAACACGATACACACAAGGAAAACATCATGAATCCGATTAAAACAACCCTGCTGACACTTTCCCTGCTCACTGCCTCCATCGGCGCACAAGCCGCTGAATTGCCGCAATCTGCCGTTTTGCAATACTCAGGCAGCTACGGTATTCCTGCCACCATGACCTTCACACGCAGCGGCAGCCAATACAAAATCGTCTCTACCATCAAAGTACCGCTTTACAATATCCGCTTTGAATCAGGCGGCAGCATCAACGGCACGACCTTGAATCCGTCTTACTACAAAGATGTACGCGGCGGTAAATTGTATGCCGAGGCCAAATTCTCCGGCGGCAACATCACTTACGGCAAAGCAGGTGATTTGAAAACCGAAAAATCCGGCCCGGCCATGGACTTGTTCACTTTGGCATGGCAACTGGCCGCCAATGACGTGCGCCTGCCGTCAGGTTTGAAAATTACCAACGGTAAAAAACTCTATACCGTCGGCAACATGAACAAAATCGGCAGCGAAAGCTATAAACTGAACGGCGGCACAACGCCTGTAAGCAAATATCGCGTCCGCCGCGGCGACGATACCGTTACTTACTCGTTTGCTTCCGATATCGACAATATCCCTGCGCAAATAAGTTATACCGATGACGGCAAAACCTACAACCTGAAACTGACTTCCGTTAAAATCAACGGTAAAGTAGTGAAACCGTAATCTTTATTTACTCAAACAAGAAGGCCGTCTGAAAAGTTTTCAGACGGCCTTTTATCTTTACAGCAACACAATATCGTATTGTTCCTGCGTGTAGGCGGTTTCGACTGCCAGTGAAATCGGTTTGCCGATAAAGTCTATCAACATCGCCAGCGATTGCGATTCTTCGTCTAAGAATAAGTCGATGACATTTGGAGCGGCCAAAATGCGGAAGGCTTGGACATCGTAGCGGCGCGCTTCGCGGACGATTTCGCGTTGGATTTCGTAGCACACGGTTTGTGGCGTTTTCAGACGGCCCCGGCCTTGGCAGGAAGGGCAGGGTTCGCAGAGGATTTGACTTAAGTTTTCACGCGAGCGTTTGCGGGTCAGTTCAACAAGGCCCAGACTGGTAAAGCCGTTGAGAGTGACGCGGGTGCGGTCGAAACTGAGGGCTTTGGCAAGCTCTTGCAGGACGGCTTCGCGGTGGACTTCCTGCGCCATATCGATGAAGTCGATGATGATGATGCCGCCGAGATTGCGCAGGCGAAGCTCGCGGGCGATGGTGTGGCAGGCTTCGAGGTTGGTGCGGAAGATGGTTTCATCAAAATTGCGCGCGCCGACAAAGCCGCCGGTGTTGACATCGATGGTGGTCATGGCTTCGGTGGACTCGATGATGAGGTAGCTGCCGAAGTTGAGGTTGACGCGCGGTTGCAGGGCGCGGGCGATTTCCTGCTCGATGTTGTGGGTTTCAAATAGGGGGCGTTCGCCTTTAAACAGCTCGATTCTGCCCAATGCACCTTGAACATATTGTTCGGCAAACTGGGTCATGCGGCGGTGGTTTTCAGTGGAATCGACCAGGATTTTGTGCGTATCGAGGCTGAACATATCGCGCAAAACGCGCAGGCTCAAAGGCAAATCTTGATACAGCAGGGTTTCGGGCGGCTGGATTTTCGCTTGTTTTTGAATGTGTTCCCACACTTTGGTCAGATAGTTGATGTCTGATTGCAGTTGGTCATCGGAGGCGTTTTCAGCGTTGGTGCGGATGATGTAGCCGTGGCAGGCGTTTTCGGGCAGCAGGTTGTTGAGGCGCTCCCTCAGGCTGCTGCGTTCGGCATCATCCTCGATGCGTTGGGAAATACCGATGTGGTCTTCTTGCGGAAGATGCACGAGGAAACGGCCGGCCAGTGAGATTTGGGTGGACAGGCGCGCGCCTTTGGTGTTGATGGGGTCTTTAATGACCTGAACCAAGACAGACTGGCCTTCAAAGAGCATGTGTTCGATGCGTTGGGTTTCATCCGGATTGCGGCGTTGTTCGAGGACGTCGACGATGTGCAGAAACGCGGCGCGTTCCAAGCCGATATCGATGAACGCGCTTTGCATGCCAGGGAGGACGCGTTTGACGACGCCCAAATAAATATTGCCGACCAAGCTATGGCCGCTGTTGCGCTCGATGTGCAGCTCGCAGATATTGTTCTCTTCCAAAACAGCCACACGCGTTTCTTGCGGCGTGATGTTGACGAGGACAGTTTCGGGCGGACGCACGGCGTCCTTGGGGATGGGAATTCCTGAAAGCATGGGGATACCTGATTTTGAATAGAAAAACTTTTGCGATGTGTTCTTCTCCAAAAAACAAATGGCAAAAGTCATTCTGCGAAAGCGCTTATCATACTTTAATTATGGTTTTTCCGCATCTGCGCAGATGTTTACAGTCAAGAGGCCGTCTGAATGTTTTTTACAACCGTACGGCGGGAATACTTGTAAAATAGCACCTATGCCCATATAGTCATGAACATTGGTATTTTGGAAGAAATCATGCAAACCGTTACTGTTTATACTGGTCCATATTGCCCGTACTGCACCATGGCGAAAAGGCTGTTGCAGGCGGTGGGTGTGAAAGAAATCAACGAAATCCGCATCGACGGCAATCCGGAAGTTTTTGCCGAAATGCGGCAGCTTTCCGGCCAGCGCAGCGTGCCGCAGATTTTTATCGGCGATACCCATGTCGGTGGCTTTACCGATTTGTACCGCTTGCAGCAGGAAGGCAAGTTGGACGAATTACTGAATCCTTAACCCTTAACTTAGGAAAATAAAATGAGCGAAGAATTGCAACCTGTATTCAGCGTTGAGCGTCTGTATGTAAAAGACTTGTCTTTGGAAGTGCCTCACGCACCACAAATCTTCTTGGAACAAGGCGAGCCTGAAGTCGATATGCGCGTTTCTACCGGCAACACCAAACTGGAAGATGGCTTCTACAGCGTTGACGTGACCGTGACCGTGACTGCCAAACTGAACGAAGAGCGCACCATGTTCTTGAACGAAGTTACCCAAAGCGGCATCTTCCGTCTGGAAAACATTCCTGAAGAAGACGTACAACTGCTGCTGGGCGTTGCTTGTCCGAACATCCTGTTCCCTTACGCACGCGAAGCCATTTCCAACAGCGTAACCCGCGCCGGCTTCCCACCTGTACTGCTTGCTCCGATCAACTTCGAAGCAATCTACCAACAACAACAGGAAGCTAACGCTTAATCGCGTTATACCTAAATTAAGGCCATCTGAAACATTGCGTTCAGACGGCCTTTTTTATTTGAGAATTAGGACATAAGAAAAATCTATAATAAAAAGTTCATATATTAATGTAATAAGTATATAATGATATTGTTTATCATTACGATAATATTTTTAATTTTTATAGGTTTATATACCATTTAAAATCAACAAATTAGAATTTTATCCAGCAAGTAGATTCTATTAATTAAGGAAATAGTTGTGAAACCTGATTTTCAAATGAAAACAATTTGTTTGTTATTGGTGCTGCCTTGCCAAACTGTTTTTGCAGATACGGGACATCAAGAAGTTGAACATGTAGATATGGATACGGTCAAGGTCAGTGGCAAACGGCAGGCACAAAGGAATACCGAGCGCAGTCAGTCTTATACAATCGGAACAATGGCAACGGCGACTGGGTTGCGTATTTCAGGCAAGGATACACCGCAGTCGGTGAGCGTAATGACGCGTCGGCAGCTAGATGATAAAGCAATATATTCTTTAGAAGATGCAATGAAAAACACTACGGGAATCAACGTGGTTCGCGATTCGGGCCTGCAAACTCGTTTTTTGTCTCGTGGTTTCTATGTTGATCAGATTGGTGAAGACGGTATTACCACTAATGTGTCTGGACGTTCGGGCTATACGGCAAAAATCGATGTCTCACCCAGTACAGACCTTGCTGTTTATGATCACATTGAGGTTGTCAGAGGTGCAACCGGTCTTACTCAATCCAATTCCGAACCGGGTGGAACCATTAATTTAATCCGTAAGCGGCCAACAGCTCTGTTTAAGCATACAGGTGAAATCAGCACTGACCATAGGGGCAGCAAGCGTTTGGCTTTGGATGTATCTGGAAGCTTGAATAATGAACATACGGTACGTGGTAGGCTGGTTGGTGTTCATGAGGATCACCGTTCTTTTAAAGAGGGTGTATGGAACAAGAAAGATATGGTTTATGGCGTGATTGATGCGGATTTGAGTGATAACAGTATGCTGACTTTGGGTGGTACTTATCAGAAAAATAAAGATATTCCCGATTTTGCCGGCGTGATTTTACCTTGTGAGGATCAAAAAACTGCGGCCTTCAGCTCCAGTCCGGCCTGTAACAATCCTTTGAAATTGCCACGTAATACTTATTTGGGTGAAACCTCATGGTCACGCCTGAATGCTGATAAATACAATATTTTTTCCGGTTTCAAACATGTCTTTGACAATGGATGGCAACTCAATGCCGAAATTTCTTATACGCGTAACGATTCAGATGCCAAAGTCGGACAATTTTTTCTGAAAAACGAACACGCGGCAGGTATTTCAGCATCTGCGGCAACAGGTTTCCTAACTGAAAAGGGAGAGGTTATCCCTTTTGAGCCTAAAGACAAGGCGTTGGCAAAATTAAAAGAATATCGTGATGGCGTCACTAAAACATATGAAGAGAAAAAAGCAGATTACGTTGCCCATCACTTCGATGCATCTGCTTTTGAACAATATCGCTCCCAAAGGGCGGCAGCACGTCGGGCAGGTTTTGATCAATGTATGCAGGACATTGGTTTGGATTTCCTGTGCAACGACTGGCAGGATCCGGGTGTAGAAGTAGATAAAAAAGAGTTTGTTGATAAGGAGCTTGCAAAGCAAGGCATTATTAACAATGCAGAAGGCCTGTTTCCCAACCGTCTATACGACTCAGCATACAATCTTCGCCACATATACAACCGCCGTTACAACTTCATGCCGTTGCACTATACCAAACACGATGTGCAATGGGGCTTTAAGCTGGATCTGACAGGTAACTACCGCCTGCTTGGGCGTGAACATGATTTCTTTGTCGGTTATGCGTATAACAATGAAAAAATCCGTTCTGCCTATACGGAAATATATCAAAACCGTTATTTTGTCCGTCCTCAAGGTTATGCAGGTGCAGGCAGTTGCGGCATTCATCCCGATGGTCCGGAGCGTAATCCTTTAGAAAAAGGTATTGCCGAACCAGATTGGCATATTTATAACGAAAAAGGTAATAACAAAATCTATGTGCCGGAATGCAGTGGCGCGCATATTACCAAATATACTTCCCGTTTGGATGCGGAGGGCAAGCCTGTCTGGACCGTCAACGACAATGGTGAGCGCGTAATGGTGCAAGATCCTGTTTACGAATTGGATGCAAATGGAAACAAAATACAGGAGCGGGATGAAGAGGGAAATTTGAAATGGGCAAACCAATATCTGAAAACGCCGCTGTGGAAAACTGTTCAGGTTGCAGATGATCATGTTCCGGCGTTATACAATTATTCGAAATACCTTAACACGAATAAAACACATTCTTTGACTGTCAGCACCCGCTTTAATGCAACCAACCGTCTGCATCTCTTGGGCGGTATGCACTATACGCGCTATGAAACCACACAAACCAAAGAAATGCCTGTACGCTACGGCCAGCCTGCTACGGCATTTCAAACTGAGAGTAGTAACAAAATCGACAAAGAACACTACACCTCAAAAATGCAAAGTCATCGGTTCACGCCATATGCAGGCATTACCTACGACCTGACGCCGCAACAAAGCTTGTATGCCAGCTATACTAAGATTTTTAAACAACAGGATAACGTTGATGTAACCAGCAAATCCGTTCTTCCACCACTCATCGGGACTAACTATGAAATAGGTTGGAAAGGGTCGTTCCTGCAAGGCCGTCTGAATGCTTCGCTTGCCTTGTTTGTTTTACAGCAGAAAAACCGAACCGTTGTCGATTTCGGATTTGTTCCTGATACTAGTAGTAACGGAGGTTCATTCCAAACCATCGCCAAACCTGTGGGTAAGGTTAAGAGTAGTGGCGCAGAACTTGAATTGGCTGGCGAATTGTCGGAAAACTGGCGTATTTTTGTTGGCTACACATATAACAAAAGCAAGTATAAAAATGCTGCAGAAGTCAACGCGGAGCGGTTGGAGAAAAACACGACTGCCGACCCGTATAACTTCAGTAACTTCACGCCGGTACATATGTTCCGCCTCGGTACAAGCTACCGCTTGCCTCAAACTAAGTTGACCTTGGGTGGCGGAATATCCGCGCAAAGTCGCACAAGTAGCCTTTACAATATTCGCCAAGGAGGCTACGGACTCATAGATGGCTTTGTTCAATATGACTTTCACAAACACGGCAGAATCAGCCTGATAGGAACTAACCTGGCTGACAGGACGTATTTTGAAAACAACTACAACCGTACGCGAGGTCAAAACAATTTCTATGGCGAACCGCGGACAGTCAAACTGAAATTGGATTGGCATTTCTAGAGAGAATGGATAATGATTGGGTATGTAAATATTATTTGCTAAATTCCTGATAAAAGTATGGGTTGAATATCCTTCTTTTCTGAAAGCTGTTTCCTAACAATGGCTGAAGTTGATTCGATAGCCGGCGTATTTTCAAATATTAATTTGTTTCAAGTATTCAGCTTTGAAGGCCGTCTGAAACATTGCGTTCAGACGGCCTTTTTGTTTTCGGATAAAATACAGCAAACTTTCAATCAGCTGCCTTTTAAGATGACGCCCGAAACCCAAAAACAGCTCAAAATTACCGATGTTTCCGCCAAGAAACTCGAAAAACTCAACCTCCATACCGCATGGGATTTGGTGTTGCATCTGCCGTTGCGTTACGAGGACGAGACGCACATCATGCCGATTAAGGATGCGCCGATCGGCGTGCCGTGTCAGGTTGAGGGCGAGGTCATTCATCAGGAAGTAACTTTTAAGCCACGCAAGCAGTTGATTGTCCAAATTGCCGACGGTTCCGGCAGCGTTCTTTTTCTGCGTTTCATCCACTTTTACGCCAGCAACCAGAAACAGATGGCGGTCGGTAAGCGCATCCGCGCTGTGGGCGAAATCAAACACGGGTTTCACGGCGACGAGATGATTCATCCCAAAATCCGCGATGCCGAGGGCAGTGGTTTGGCGGAAAGCCTTACGCCGATTTATCCGACCGTAAACGGTTTGAACCAGCCCACTTTGCGCCGTATTATTCAGACGGCCTTGGACGTTACGCCGCTGCACGATACCTTGCCTGATGCTTTATTAGGCCGTCTGAAACTGCCACACCTTGCCGAAAGCCTGCGCCTTTTGCATTCGCCGCCGCCGAGCTTCACCATCCACCAGCTTTCCGATGGCGCGCTGCCTGCATGGCAACGGCTCAAATTTGACGAACTTTTGGCACAACAGCTTTCCATGCGGCTGGCGCGGCAGAAGCGCGTCAGCGGCACGGCGGCGGCATTGGGCGGCGACGGTACATTGACTCAAGCTCTGCGCCATGCATTACCGTTTGCCCTGACCGATGCACAAGAAAAAGTTGTTTCCGAAATCTGCCGCGATATGGCGCAAACCCACCCCATGCACCGCCTGTTACAAGGCGATGTCGGCAGCGGCAAAACCATCGTCGCCGCCTTGTCTGCTTTGACAGCTATCGAATCCGGCGCGCAGGTGGCTGTAATGGCGCCGACCGAAATCCTTGCCGAACAGCATTTCATCAAGTTCAAACAATGGTTTGAGCCGTTAGGTCTTGAAGTTGTCTGGCTTTCAGGCAGTCAGCGCAAAAAAGCCAAAGACGAAGCCAAAGCCAAACTGGCTGACGGCTCTGTCAAAATTGCCGTTGGTACGCACGCTCTGTTTTCAGACGACGTCGAGTTTCAAAATCTGGGCTTGGTGATTGTGGATGAACAACACCGTTTCGGCGTCGCCCAACGCCTCTCCCTCAAAAACAAAGGGCGCGACGTACACCAACTGATGATGTCTGCCACGCCCATCCCACGCACGCTCGCCATGAGTTTCTTTGCCGACTTGGACGTGTCCGTCATCGACAAATTGCCGCCCGGGCGCACCCCGATTAAAACCCGCCTCGTTAACAACGTCCGCCGCGCCGAAGTCGAAGGCTTTGTCCTCAACATCTGTCGCAAAGGGCAGCAGGCATACTGGGTCTGTCCGCTGATTGAAGAAAGCGAAACCCTGCAACTGCAAACCGCCACCGAAACCCTAGAGCAGCTTCAGGTAGCCTTGCCCGAGCTCAGCATCGGCTTGGTACACGGGCGCATGAAAGCCGCCGAAAAAGCCGAAGTCATGGCGGAATTTGCCGCAGGTCGTCTGAACGTTTTGGTCGCCACCACCGTCATCGAAGTCGGCGTAGATGTGCCCAACGCCGCCCTGATGGTGATCGAACACGCCGAGCGCATGGGCTTGGCGCAGCTGCACCAATTACGCGGGCGGGTAGGGCGCGGCGCGGCAGAAAGCGTGTGCGTCCTCCTGTTTGCCGAACCCTTGAGCGAACTCGCCAAAGCACGGCTAAAAGTCATCTACGAACACACCGACGGCTTTGAAATCGCCCGCCAAGACCTCAACATCCGCGGCCCAGGCGAGTTTCTCGGTGCGCGGCAAAGCGGTGTTCCCATGCTGCGCTTTGCCAACCTTGAAGAAGACTTACACCTTTTAGAACAAGCGCGCGAAATCGCCCCGATGCTGATTGAACAAAACCCTGAAATCGTCGAAGCGCATTTGGCAAGATGGCTTTCCAGCAGGGAAGGTTATTTGGGCGTATAAAATTTATTTGAAAAGAAAAAAGCCGTCTGAAATATTTCAGACGGCTTTATGATTTGTGTTGATGCAGTTTTTAGAAACCTTGCGCCAACATGGCATCGGCAACTTTGACGAAACCGGCAATGTTCGCACCATTGACGTAGTTCACTTTGTCGCCGACTTTGCCGTATTTCAGGCAGGATTCGTGGATGTTGTGCATGATGTCAAACAGGCGTTGGTCGACTTCTTCACGAGTCCAAGACAGGCGGATGGCGTTTTGGCTCATTTCCAAACCTGAAGTCGCTACGCCGCCGGCGTTGGACGCTTTGCCTGGAGCGTAGAGGATGCCGGCTTTGATAAATTGTTCGACCGCGCCCAAAGTTGACGGCATGTTCGCACCTTCGGCAACCACATAGCAACCGTTTGCCAGCAGGATTTTAGCAGCGTCTGCGTCCAATTCGTTTTGGGTGGCGCAAGGCAGGGCGACTTCGGCTGCGATGTTCCACGGTTTTTGGTTTTCAAAGTATTGCAGGCCTTGTTCTTTGGCGTAAGTGGCAACGCGTTCGCGGCGTACTTCTTTCAGCTCGATCAAAGCGGCCAGTTGCGCTTCGGTCATACCGCTGTCAGGGAAGAGGACAAAGCCGTTGGAGTCGGAAACGGTCAATACTTTTGCACCCAGTTGGATGGCTTTTTCGGCAGCGTATTGCGCCACGTTGCCGGAGCCGGAAATCAACACGCGTTTTCCTTCGATGCTGTCGTTGCGGGTTTCCAACATGGCTTGGGCAAAATACACGCAGCCGTAGCCGGTGGCTTCAGGGCGAATCAGGCTGCCGCCCCATTCGAGACCTTTGCCGGTCAGGACGGAAGCAAATTCGTTGCGGATTTTTTTGTATTGGCCGAACAGATAGCCGATTTCGCGGCCGCCTACGCCGATATCACCGGCAGGGACGTCGGTGTCGGCGCCAATGTGGCGGTAGAGTTCGGTCATAAAGGCTTGGCAGAAGCGCATTACTTCGGCATCGGATTTGCCTTTAGGGTCAAAGTCGGAACCGCCTTTGCCGCCGCCCATAGGCAGGGTGGTCAACGCATTTTTGAACACTTGTTCAAAGGCGAGGAATTTCAACACGCCCAAATCGACGGTCGGGTGGAAACGTAAACCGCCTTTGTAAGGGCCGATGGCGGAATTCATTTGGATGCGGTAGCCGCGGTTAACTTGGACTTGGCCTTTGTCGTCCATCCAAGTGACGCGGAACATAATCACGCGCTCCGGTTCAACAATACGCTCAAGCAGGCTTTGTTGGGTGTATTTCGGGTTTTTCGCCAAAAACGGATCCAAACTCATGAACACTTCTTCAACGGCTTGATGGAAGGGTTCTTGGTTGGGGTTGCGTTGTTTGAGATTGGTAAACAGGGTGTTCAGATCAGTCATTTTTCTACTCCTATTGAGTGAGATATTTCAATATTTATGTTTTGAAATATAGCTGTAAAAATTTTACTTGCCAAGAAAAATTTTACCTAGATTGTTGACATTATTTTTTTACCAATTTGTAAAAATGGAATTATATTTTAAATTTAATTAAAAATATCTAAAAATATTTCATTGAATAGATTTAAATAAAAATAAAATGCCGAGTAATTAAACTAGAAAATATTGAAAATTTTTTTGTAAAAATTTAATTTAGCTCATAAATTTGTGTAAATTAGCGCTGAATTGTCAACATTGTTAATGAGTGTACTACGCGAATATGGGGAAGGCGCCCCATTGAAGACAGAGAAGCAGGCCGTCTGAAAATTCGGTACAATACACACGAAATTTCCACAACACATACATTAAGGAAACCCATGAAAGCCTATCACGACCTTATGCGCCATGTTCTCGACAATGGTATCGACAAATCCGACCGTACCGGCACCGGCACGCGTTCCGTGTTCGGTTACCAAATGCGTTTTGATTTGAGTGAAGGCTTTCCGTTGTTGACTACCAAAAAATTGCATCTTCGCTCGATTATTCATGAGCTGCTTTGGTTTCTCAAAGGCGATACCAACATCAAATACCTGAAAGAGAACAATGTGTCTATTTGGAACGAATGGGCGGATGAAAACGGTGATTTGGGCCCGGTTTACGGCTACCAATGGCGCAGCTGGCCCGCACCCGACGGCCGCCATATCGACCAAATTGCCAATGTGGTGGAACAAATCAAAAAAAATCCTGACTCACGCCGCCTGATTGTATCGGCATGGAATCCGGCTTTGGTCGACGAAATGGCCTTGCCGCCTTGCCACGCGCTGTTTCAGTTTTACGTTGCCAACGGAAAACTGTCTTGCCAGCTTTACCAACGTAGCGCCGATATTTTCCTTGGCGTACCGTTCAACATCGCCAGCTACGCATTGTTGACCATGATGATGGCCCAAGTGTGCGGCCTGGAAGCCGGTGAATTTATCCATACGTTCGGCGATGCGCATTTGTACAGCAACCATATCGAGCAGGCCCAGCTGCAATTGAGCCGCGATTTCCGAAGCCTGCCGACCATGAAAATCAATCCTGAAGTCAAAGACTTGTTTGCCTTCAAATTTGAAGACTTTGAATTGGAAGGCTACGATCCGCATCCGCATATCAAAGCAGCCGTATCGGTGTAATTCAAGTTAAAAAACAAAAGGCCGTCTGAAACTTCAGACGGCCTTTTTATTTGATTTGAGTTGTCAGATTTTCTCTCAACGGATAAGCGTATTTCCGTTAAAATACGCCTTCTTTTCCGATTCGAAACATTGCCATGCGCCTGACCCACATCAAACTCTCCGGCTTCAAATCTTTTACCGATCCGACCACGATTCATGTGCCGGGGCAGCTTGTTGCGGTTATCGGGCCAAACGGCTGCGGCAAGTCGAATGTGATTGACGCGGTGCGCTGGGTGTTGGGCGAAGCTTCGGCGAAACAGCTTCGCGGCGAGAGTATGCAGGATGTGATTTTTAACGGTGCGGCAACGCGCCGTCCTGCGCCAAGGGCTTCGGTGGAGCTGGTGTTTGACAACAGCGACCACAGTTTGCAGGGGGCGTGGGGGCAGTATGCTGAGGTGAGTATCAAGCGGCAGCTGACGCGTCAGGGCGAATCGACTTATTTCATCAACAATCAGACCGTGCGCCGCCGCGACATTACCGATTTGTTTCTGGGTACGGGCGTGGGTGCGCGCGGTTATGCCGTTATCGAGCAGGGGATGATTTCGCGCATCATCGAAGCGCGGCCGGAGGAGTTGCGCGCCTATATCGAGGAGGCGGCGGGCGTGTCCAAATATAAGGAACGCCGCAAGGAGACGGAAGGCCGTCTGAAAGACACGCGCGAGCATTTGCAGCGTTTGGGCGATTTGCAGAACGAGTTGGCGCGTCAGGTGGAAAAGCTGGAGAAACAAGCTGAAACCGCCGAACGCTACAAATCCCTGACTGCGCAGTTGAACCAACAACAGGATTTGCTCGATTACGCCCAATGGCAGCAATCGCTTGCAGCAGCCGACAAGGCGACCGCGCAGCATCAGTTTTTGCAGGCGCAGCAGGATGAAACCGCCACGCAGGTTCAGGCGTTAAACGACGAAGTACACGCCTTGCAGACCGCCGAACAGTCGCAGCAACAGGCGGTGCACGAATTGAGCAACAAACGCGGCGTGTTGCGCGAGCAGATTGCCCGTTTGGAAGAACAAATCCGCCATCAGCAAAACCTGCACCAACGCATCGAACGCGACAAGCAGGCGGCGCAGGCGCAGATGCAGCGCATCCATCAGGAGCAGCAGCAAATCCGTGTGCAGCTTGAAGAAAACGAGTTGCAGGCCGAGGAAAAGCAAACCGAATTGGCAGAGTGGGCGATGCAGGTTGCCGAACACGAAGAGCGTCTGCCCGAATTGGAAGAAGCCCAAGCCACGCTCAACGCCGCCTTCCAAACCCAGCAAGACGAGGCAAACCGCATCCGCCGCGAACTGGCGTTGAAGCAGCAGCAGCTTGCCCATGCCGAACAAACCGTTGCCAAGCACGAAGAGCGCAAAGGTCGTCTGAAACAGGAAAACCAAGCCCTGAACCTGCCAGACGAGGCCGAAACCGCCGCCGCGCAGGAAGTCGCCGTTTTGTTGCAAAGCCAGCAAGAGCATTACGAAGAACAAATCATCGCCGCCGAAGAAGCCTTACACACCGCCCGCGAAGCGTTTCAGACGGCCTCAAGCCGCTTCCAAAGCCTGAAGCAGCAACACATCACCTTGCAGGCTCAGCAGCAGGCGTTGTTGCAAATCCTGTCGCAACAGCAGGAAGCCGCCGACTTCTGGCAGGCAACCGACCACGCCGCCGCGCCGCAACTGTGGCAACACATCACCGCGCCCGCCGAGTGGCAGCACGCCTTGTCCGTCATCCTTGCCGAACGTCTGCACGCCCGTAGCGTGCCGTCTGGCTTCGTTCCGCCCGTGCCTTTGCCGCAGGGGCAGGCGGCATGGCTTTCAGACGACCTCTCCGGCGGCATCAAAAAATCCCTGCCCGTACAGGCATTGCTGAATCAAATCCAAGCGCAGCCGCCTTTTCAGACGGCATTGCACCACTGGCTCGACGGCGTATTGTGCGCGCCCGATTTAAGCTACGCCCTCGCGCATCAAAGCGATTTGGGCGCACACCAAATCTGGCTCACGCCCGAAGGCCATCAGGTCGACAAAGTCAGCGTCCTGCTCTATGCCAAACCCGCGCAGGAAAGCCTGATTGCCCAAAAAGCGCGCCTCGACGGCATCGCGTCCGAACTGGAAAGCCTCTCCCCCGAACTTTCAGCCGCCGAAGCCGCGTTCAAACAGGCGGAGGCCGCCGTGCGCTCGTCCGAAGTGCAGCACAAAAACCTGATGCAGCAGCAACAGCAGCACACGCGCCAGTACAGCCAGGCGCAGCAACGCGCTGCCGAACTCTTGGCACGCACCAACCAAGGACAAATCCGCCGCGAACACATCGAGCGCGAACTGGCGCAGTTGGCAGAAGAGCAGACCGTGTTGCAACACACGTCCGACGGGCTTTCAGACGACATCGTTACTTTGCAGGAAGCCGCCGCTGAACTCGAACACCAACAGCAAACCACCGCGCACAGCCGCCAAGAGCAGCAAGGCCGTCTGAAACAGGCGCAGCTTGCCCTGCTGGAAGCCAACCGCCAATACGGGCTGGCGGAAGTCGCCGTCCACAAGCTCAACCAGCAAAAACAAAACTACCAACAGCAAATCGCCCGACTCGAACAGCAAACCCTAGACTGGCAGGAACGCCAGCAAGAGCTTGCCCTCGCCTATGAGACTGAGTTCCAAAACGACGAGCAGCACATCAAGCTCGACGAGCTGACCGAAGCCGTGCACACGCTGGACGAAGAATACATCGCCGTGCAGGAAAAACTCGCGCAGATTCAGGAGCAGGGCAGGGAACAATACGCTCGCGTACAAACCCTGCAAACCAAGCTGCCGCAGCTTCAGGCCGCCACCCAAACCGCCCTGTTGCAGCAGCAGGAAGCCCTGATCAACGCCAAACGCTACCATCAAAACCTGACCGAACGCGCCGCCGATTTGGACGCGCTCGAAGCGTTGGCGAAAGAATCGCCGAAAGTATTGAACAGCAGCATCGGCAGCCTCACCCAGCAAATCGAAGCCCTCGGCGCCGTCAACCTTGCCGCCCTGCAAGAACTTGAAGAAGCGCGTGAACGCGACGGCTACTACCGCAGCCAGAGCGAAGACGTGCAGGCCGCCATCTCCCTTTTGGAAGAAGCCATCGCCCAAATCGACGACAAAACCAAAGCGCGCTTCAAAGAAACCTTCGACGCCGTCAACGGCAAAGTCCAAACCTTCTTCCCGACCCTGTTCGGCGGCGGCGAAGCCACCCTCAAAATGATAGGCGACGACCTCCTGACCGCCGGCGTATCCATCATGGCGCGCCCGCCCGGCAAGAAAAACAGTACCATCCACCTCCTCTCCGGCGGCGAAAAAGCCCTCACCGCCATGAGCCTCGTGTTCGCCCTGTTCAGCCTCAACCCCGCCCCCTTCTGCCTTCTGGACGAAGTCGACGCCCCGCTGGACGACGCTAACACCTCGCGTTTCTGCAACTTGGTCAAAGAAATGTCGGCTCAAACCCAGTTCCTCTACATCTCCCACAACCGCCTGACCATGGAAATGGCAGAGCAGCTCGTCGGCGTAACCATGCAGGAAAAAGGCGTCTCGCGTGTTGTGGCTGTGGACATCAAACAAGCGTTGGAAATGGCTGAGCCGAATTGAGGTAAGAACAAAGGCCGTCTGAAAGAATGAGGGAGAAATCTATAATTTCATCTTCCCATTTTTGCAGACGGCCTTTTTGTATTGGATAAAGCGTTATTGTTTCGACGTATTATCTTTGGCTCGTTGAGGCTGCCCCGAGCGCTGGTTGCTGCCATTGACGGCATCGCGCCATGCTTTGCGTTCGGCTTCGATTTTGGCGGCTACTTCGTGAACCATGGTTTCTTGTTTTTTGACGGCCGGCTCTTCAGGTTTGTTGTCGGAAAAGTGGAGGCCGTACCACAAGGCGGCGAAAATGCTGCAGACGAAGATAACGGCAATCAGGCCGACGATGGCCTGTTTGCCGGCGAGGGGTTTTTCGGGGGGAGGGACGAGGACATCGAAGCAGTCGGCGCAATCGAGGGCGAAGCAGACGTTTTCGGCTTCTTTGCGACCGCGTCGGCCTTCTGTGATGTTGAAGGAGATGTGTTGCCCTTCGGCTGGAAGGCGGGTAAGGGTGGTGAAGGCGGCAAGGGCAAGAAAGATTTCTTGGCCTGTGTCTTCTATGGTAGCGGCGCCGAAGCCGCGCTTGCTGTTCCAGCGAGTAATCGTTCCGTAATAGCGCATAATGTATGTGGGGATATTATTATAAGTAACAGTTTTTCCTTGGACTGATTTTAAATCAAAAAGTTTAGTTATTGTCTTAATTTTACACTAGATTTGTCTTGTTGGAAGCAGGCAGGCCGCCTGAAGGATTTCAGACGGCCTGTATGGTTTATGCCTACTTATTAAGCACTTTTTGGAATGTGCCGATCAGGTGTTGCGCAATGGCACGGCTGCCGAATTGTTGCAGGCAATCTTGGCGCAAGCGGACGGGATCGTATTGTGCATGGTTTTCGTAGAGGGTGAGCAATGCTTTGGTCAGTTCCGGTATGTTTTCGATTGGCACCAGCAGGCCGTTGTCGGAAGTGACGATGGATTGGGGGCCGCCGCAGCGTGTGGCGATGACGGGCAAACCTTGCGACAGTGCTTCGATATAGACGACGCCGAAGGTCTCGGTACGGCTGGCAAGGACGAATGCGTTGCTGTGGCGCATGAGATCCAGGGTTTGGTCGGTGGTTAATGCGCCGGTAAAGGTAACGGCGTGATTGATGCCCAAGTCGCTTGCCAGTTGTTTCAGACGGCCTTCTTCTGCGCCGCCGCCGCCGATTTTGAGTTTGAGTTGCGGATAGGTTTTGAGTGCTTCGGCAAAAGCAGGCAGGAGCAGGTCGTGGCCTTTGAGGTGACGCAGGTGGGAGACACTGCAGAAGGTAAAGTCTTGATTGTTTTTTTCGGGGAACTCGAAATCCTGTTCAAAATTGCCGCCCAGCATATTGGGCAGGTATTGCCAGTCTGTACCGGCGTAGGTTTTTTCGAGAATGCGGCAGAAATCACGGCTGACGGCGAACCGGGCCGCGCTGTGGCGCACGGCTTCGTGCATGGACGGCCATTGGTTTTTGCGGACAAGGCCGCGTGAAATGGCGCTGCTGTGTTCGGTAATCACATAGGGAATGCCGTATTTTTTGAAGATGGCGCAGGCCAAAATGGCGGCGTAGTTGACACAATGGGCGTGAATTACGTCGGGTCTGCCGTTGTCGGCGATATAGGCTTCAAAAGCTTTCATGCCTGCGTTGACCCAGCGGATACGGTCGATATCGACAACCGGACAGCGCGGGAAGAAATACATGCTGTCGTAGGCGTAAGTGTTGAGTCCGCCTTGCTGATGGCGGCGTAGGCCGTAGAAGCGCGAGAAGATGGTTTTCGGCTGGCTTCTCAAGTAGCGGAACATGGGTACGACCATGCCGATTTTCATGCCTTCGCGTTGCAGTGCTTGGGCTTGGAGGCAGAAAAAGATTCCGTCCACGTCGGTTTCGGAAGAAGGATACCAAGAGGGGATAACGACAATATGCATGATGTGTTTTTTATGGAAGTAGATAACGGCGAGGCCGTCTGAAAAGAAAAGATATCTTTCAGACGGCCTTTTGTCTATTTAGTTCAATCAGTTGCCGGCAACCGTCATTTTAGAAACCAAGATGGAGCCGATTTGGTTGGACGAGCGGCGTAATGCGTCGTCAGCCACGCCGATGATGTCGCGGTACATATCCTGCAAACGTCCGGCAATGGTGATTTCCTGAACCGGATAGGCAATGACGCCGTTTTCCACCCAAAAACCGGCCGCGCCGCGCGAGTAGTCGCCGGTAATGCCGTTGACGCCTTGTCCCATCAATTCGGTAACCAGCAAACCTGTCCCCATTTCTTTCAACAGGTCGGCCTGCGTGGCGTGGGTGTGGTTCAGATACAGATTGTGCGCGCCGCCGGCGTTGCCCGTTGTCTGCATGCCGAGTTTTTTCGCGCTGTAACTGCTGAGGAAATAGCCTTCGACTATGCCGTCTTTCACCACAAAACGCGGCTGCGTGGCCACGCCTTCGGCATCGAAATAAGTGCTGCGGAACGAGCGCAGGATATGCGGTTCTTCACGAAGGCTGAGAAACTCGGGCAGCACCTGTTTGCCGATGCTGTCAATTAGGAAGCTGCTTTGACGGTAGAGCGCGCCGCCGCTGAGTGCGCCGATAAGGTGGCCGATTAAGCCGACGGCGACAGTGGTGTCAAACAGTACGGGATAGCTGCCGGTCGGAACGCTGCGGCTGTTCAGACGGCGTAAAGTCCGTTCGGCTGCGGTTTGGCCGATGAGCTCGGGCGCGTCCATGTCTTCGTGACGGCAGGAAGAATCGTACCAATAGTCGCGCTGCATGCCGTGTTCGTCGCTGGCGACCACGCTGCAAGAAATGCTGTGGTGCGTGCTTTGCTGGTGTGCGGCAAAGCCGTGGGTGTTGCCGTAGACGTATTGGTAATGGCCGGTATGAACCGATGCGCCTTCGGAATTTTCAATGCGTTTGTCCGTTGACAGCGCGGCCTGTTCGCATTGCTTGGCCAAATCGATGGCGGATTCGGTACTCAAATCCCATTCGTGGTAGCGGTCGAGGTCGCCGATATGGGTTGCCATCAAGGCAGCGTCGGCAAGGCCGGCGCAATCGTCTTCGGCGGTATAGCGTGCAATATCGATGGCGGCCTTGACCGTATCTCGCAGGGCGCGTTCGGAGAAGTCGGCCGTGCTGGCGCGGCCTTTGCGTTGGCCGACATAGACCGTAATGTCTAAAGATTTGTCTTGTTGGAACTCGATTTGTTCGATTTCGCCCAAGCGCACGCTGACGCTTTGACCGAGCGACTCGCTGAAATCGGCTTCGGCCGAGGTGGCGCCGGATTGTTTGGCCAAATCCAGCGTATGTCCGCACAAGCGCAACAGCTCGTCCGGTGTGTGGTTAAACAGCATAAAAAGGTTTCCTGACAGGGTTTTGCGGCATTTTAACCGTTTCAGACGGCCTCTGCAAAAATCGCACGGAAAGGCCGTCTGAAAACTGATAAAATAGGCAGATTCAGAAAATCAGGGAAACACAATGTTTGAACAAGAAGACGAATGGGTCAGCAAAACCCAAATGAAAAAGCAGATGAACGATTTGCAGGCTTTGGGTATGGAATTGACCAAGCTCTCCAGCGATACGTTGAAAAAAATCGGCTTGGACGAAGAGCTATTCGAGGCCATCGCCACCTATAAAAAAATCACGTCCAACAGCGCGCTCAAACGCCAAGCCCAATTTATCGGCCGCCTAATGCGTGATACCGACCCTGCGCCCATCGAAGCTTATTTGGCCAAACTGCGCGGCGACAATACGGCACACAATGCCTTTTTGCAACGCGTCGAGCAGGCGCGTACCCGACTGTTGGCAGACGATGGCGCGATTACCCAATTTATGGCCGATTTTCCGCAAGCCGACGCCGGCAAATTACGCACCTTGATCCGCAACACTAAAAAAGAGCAGGAACAAAACAAACCGCCGAAAAACTTCCGCGCGCTGTTCCAAGAAATTAAAGCAGTGATGGAGGTCGGTCAATCCGATGCTTCAGAAGAAGGGCAGGATTGGGAAGAATAAACCCTTAAGGCCGTCTGAAAACGGATTGCGGTTTTCAGACGGCCTGTATCGTAATACTGAAGGAGGATGACCATGAAATTTTGCCGCTTTGTACCTGCCTTGTTAATTAGTGCACTAACCCTGAATGGTTGTACTGTCTTTCTTTGGGGAGAGAACAACCCATTCCATAAAATCACAACCGAAAAAACCGTTGCCAAAGACAATATTCAAGCATTTGGCGTGGTTGCCAAAGACAATACGCAACTGGAAACAGGCAGCCTGGTCATGATGGGCAAAAAATATTGGTTTGTCGTTAATCCTAAAGATTCGGCCAAGTTGAAGGCGGTCTTGGATGTTAAATTGGACAAACAGTTTCAAATGGTTCAGCAAAACCCAAGATATGCGTATAAGGCTTTGCCGGTCGAATTGAAATCCCCTGAAGCGCAAACTTTCCGCTCGAATTTCTGCCTGCGTTACGATACTCAAAAAGCTGCCGAGATTGTTAAGTTGAAACAGCTGGCGTTCAAGCCGGTCGAACTCGAGGACGAAACTGTCTACACACGGTGTATTTCTACCGAAGGTCATTATTACGCAACGCCGAAAAATGTTGCTGAAGACCGCCGTTTTGATACTGCCGTCCCAGTCAGAATTTATTATACGGAAACCAAAAAAAGCACTGACGTTCAGAAGTTGACGGAGAATATCCTGCAAACGCCATTCACATTGGCTTTGGATGCAGTCGGCGCAGTGATAGCAGTCCCCTATGTCGTAGTCAGTGAAATTATCGATGCTTCACGCAAATAATATCCAAGGCCGTCTGAAAACGGATTGCAGGTTTCAGACGGCCTTCCCTACCTTAAAATAAACGCTTCAAAAATATATTAATTTTCTCTCTATTTAATCCCACATACCATGTCCGTCAAAATCCAAACACGCTCCATTAATCCGACTGTTTTCAACGAATTGCTCACTGCCGGTACCGATCCTTTGATTGCGCGGCTGTGTGCCGCGCGTGATGTGCAAAGTCCGGCCGAGTTGGACGACAAGCTTGGAGCTCTTTTGCCGTATCAAACGTTGACAAACTGCGAAGCTGCCGCCGACCGTTTGGCGGATGCGATTGAGCGTCAGGAAAAAATCCTGATTGTCGCCGACTACGATGCCGACGGTGCGACGGCGTGCTCCGTCGGTATGAGCGGTTTGGCGGCGATGGGGGCGAAAGTGGATTTTCTCGTGCCCAACCGCTTTGAACACGGCTACGGCTTAACGCCCGAGCTGGCTGAAATCGCGGCAGAGCAAGGTGTGGATTTGTTGGTAACAGTGGATAACGGTATCGCCAGCATTGCAGGCGTGGCGCGTGCGCAGGAGTTGGGTTTGGATGTGATTGTGACCGACCACCATCTGCCTGCCGAGACTGTACCCGACTGCATCATCGTCAATCCAAACCAAAAAGGCTGCAGTTTCCAAAGCAAAAGCTTGGCGGGCGTGGGCGTGATTTTTTATGTATTGATGGCTTTGCGTGCCGAACTGCGTTGTCGCAATTATTTTTCAGACGGCCTAAAAGAGCCGAATTTGGGTGACCTTTTGGATTTGGTCGCACTCGGTACCGTTGCCGACGTCGTCACTCTGGACCACAACAACCGTATCCTCGTGTCGCAAGGTTTGAAACGGATGCGTTTGGGCAAAATGCGCCCCGGTATCCGCGCCTTATTTGAAGTGGCGCGACGGGATTGGCGCAAGGCTCAGCCGTTTGATATGGGCTTTGCGTTGGGACCGCGCATCAATGCGGCCGGACGGCTGGACGATATGTCGGTCGGCATTGCCTGTCTATTGGCGCGAGATGATGCCGAGGCGCAGGAACTGGCGGCTCAGTTAAACAACCTCAATATCGAACGCCGCGAAATCGAGCAGTCTATGCTGCAAGACGCACTGAACGCCTTTCCTGAAACCCTGCCTTCAGGGCAGACGACTTTGGTGGCATATCGCGATGACTTCCATCAAGGCGTGGTCGGCATTGTTGCCAGCCGCCTCAAAGACCGTTTTTATCGTCCGACCATCGTGTTTGCGCCTGCCGACAACGGCGAAGTGCGCGGTTCGGGACGCTCCATTCCCAATCTGCACCTACGCGATGCTTTGGACTTGGTGTCAAAACGCCATCCCGATTTGATTTTGAAATTCGGCGGACACGCAATGGCGGCGGGTTTGAGCATACTTGAACACAATATCCCCGCGTTTCAGACGGCCTTTGAAGAAGCCGTGCGCGAGATGGTGTGCGAAGACGATTTGTCGCAAACCTTCATCACCGACGGCAGCCTGCCTGCCCGCGATATTACGCTGGAACAGGCGCAGAACCTTGCCCGACATGTTTGGGGGCAGGGCTTTGCGCCGCCGAGTTTTACCGACGAATTTCACGTCATCCGCCAGCAGCCTTTGGGTGCGGAAGGCAAACACAAAAAAGTCTGGCTGCAAAAAGACGGCTATGAATTTGAAGCCATGTTTTGGCGTTGCAGCGAAGACATTCCCGAATACATCCGCACGGTGTACCGCCCCGTTGCCAACGAATGGCGGAATAATCTCGAATTGCAGCTTTATATCGACTACTGGGAAGCCGCGTAAGTAAAGGCCGTCTGAAAAATGAAGAAACAAAAACCTTGGCTCGGCTTTTCATTGGCGTTGCTTGCCACCATGACTTGGGGTTCGCTGCCGGTCATCGCTCAACAGGCCTTAAAAGCCGTCGATGCGCCCACGCTGGTATGGATACGCTTTTTAGTGGCTTCGCTGGTGTTGTTTGCGTTGTTGGGGCTGACCGGCAAGCTGCCGAGGCCGTCTGAATTTTCCAAGCAAACCTTATTTTTATTGTTGTTGGGCATTATCGGCATTTCTGCCAACTTTGTGCTTGTTGCCATGGGTTTGCACTATATTTCTCCGACAACCACGCAGGTGTTGTGGCAACTCTCGCCCTTTACCATGATTTTGGTCGGCGTTGGCGTGTTTAAAGAAGCCTTTACGCACTGGCAGAAAATCGGCTTGATGCTTTTGCTGACGGGTTTGGTCATGTTTTTCAACGATAAATTTGGCGAACTTTTCAGCTTGGGCAGCTACGCGGTTGGCGTGATGATGGCGGCTTCGGGCAGCATGATTTGGGTGTGCTACGGTGTGGCGCAAAAACTTTTGTCCAAACATTTCAATTCGCAACAAATTCTGCTCATGATTTATTTTTGCAGCAGCTTTGTTTTCCTGCCGTTTGCCGAACCGTCTCAAATCGCCCATATCGGCAATCCGTTTTTATGGGGCTGCTTTATCTATTGCTGTTTGAACACGCTGATCGGCTACGGTTCATTCGGCGAAGCGCTCAATCATTGGGACGCTTCAAAAGTCAGTATCGTAACCACGCTGATTCCTGTATTCACCATGATATTTTCCACCATCGGCCATCATCTCGCCCCCGATTATTTTGCCGCTTCGGATATGAATCTCGTCAGCTATGTGGGTGCTATGGTGGTTGTGGCCGGCGCATTGCTGGCTGTGGCCGGAGAGAAAGTGATGGGGCTTTTTTTGAGAAAGATATAAAGCATTTATTGTAAAACAGAATAAAACAAGGCCGTCTGAAACAGGTTTCAGACGGCCTTTATATTTTTTAAATCAGATTAATGTGAAACGGCGGATTAATAGAAGCCTTCGCGTTCTTCACGGGTGCTGATGTAGATGTTTTTCACTTGGGTGTAGGCGGCGAGCATCATTTTGTGGGTTTCGCGGCCGATACCTGAAGTTTTGTAGCCGCCAAACGGCGCGCCGGCAGGCAGGCGGTTGTAGCAGTTTACCCAAACGCGGCCGGTTTCCAATGCGTTGGAAACGCGCAGGCAGCGGTTGATGTCGGTACTCCACACTGCGCCGCCCAAGCCGTATTCGCTGTCGTTGGCCATTTTGATGACTTCTTCTTCGGTTTTGAATTTAATCACGGTGGCAACCGGGCCGAAGATTTCTTCTTGGGAAACACGGGCTTCGTTGCTGGCTTCAATCAAAGTAGGCTCGACAAATTCGCCTTTGCCCAATTCGCCTTCGATTTTTTTACCGCCGGTAATGATGCGGCAGCCTTCTTGTTCACCGATTTTGACATATTTCAAAATGGTCTCGAGTTGACCGGCATTGACTTGCGAACCCATTTGGGTGTCGTCTTCCCAAGGCAGGCCGACTTTGATTTTTTTGAATTCTTCAGCCAAAGCATTGACGAATTTGTCGTAAATGCCTTCTTGTACAAAAATGCGCGAACCGGCGCAGCACACTTGGCCTTGGTTGAACAAAATACCTTTTTGCGCGCCTTCGAGGGCTTTGTCGAAAGGCATATCGTCGAAGAAGATGTTGGCGGATTTGCCGCCCAACTCCAAAGTGGACGGAATCAGTAATTCGGCAGCGGCGATGCCGACGCGACGGCCGACTTCGGTTGAGCCGGTAAAGGCCAGTTTGTTGAAGCCTTTGTGGTGCAGCATGTATTCGCCGGATTTGGAACCGCGGCCGGTAATCACGTTCAACACGCCTTTAGGCAGCAGGTGGTTGATTTTTTGAGCGAGGGACAACAGGCTCAATGAAGTGCTGGAAGAAGGGTGGATGACGATGGTACAACCTGCGGCCAATGCCGGAGCGATTTTCCATGCGGCCATCAAGAATGGGAAGTTCCAAGGAATGATTTGGCCGACAACGCCGATCGGTTCGCGCAGAACGATGGACAGGTCTTCTGCATCAAGCTGGGTCGCAGTGCCTTCTTCGCCGCGGATCACGCTGGCGAAATAGCGGAAATGGTCGGAAGCCAAAGGTACGTCGGCAGCGCGGGTTTCGCGGATGGGTTTGCCGTTGTCCAAGGTTTCCTGCAGAGCAAACAATTCGGCGTTTTCGTCAATCACATCGGCGATTTTGTTTAAAATGGCCGCACGTTCGGCAGTCGTGGTTTTACGCCATGTTTTAAACGCTTCTTGTGCAGCGGCTACGGCAGCATCAACATCGGCATCGGTTGCGTCTGTGAACTTGGCCAACTCATCGCCATTGGCAGGGTTGTAAGAGGATAAAAGTTTGCCTTCGCTACCTTTTGTCCATTCGCCGTTGATTAAAAGGCCGTATTCTTTATCAAACACATTTAAATCTTTTGCCATAATGCTGTCTCCTTAATGAATGGGAATAGGTGTTTTGCACCATGAAAAACAGCTTATGCTTTTTTCTTTTTAAGTTCAAGTACTAAAAATGAGAATATTCTCAAAATTTACATTTGCAATGTTGTTTCATGTAGCAGGCCGTCTGAAAAATAAAGGATTTGATTGAAATAAAAGTGCATTTGTTAATATATTTAAAGATTTATAGGGATTAAATGGATTTTGTTATGGTATAACATTATAAACCATTGTTTTAAAAAAGATTATGGGTTGACGGTTTAGGGTATGGGGAGTATTCTCATTTATAGCTAAACAGTTTTTCAACACCCTAGGAGACTCTCTCATGAAAATGCATGCTGTGGTAGTAAACAAAGATGTAGCAGGTGATGTAGAAGTTGTTGAACGCGAACTGCGTCCGCTGGAATACGGCGAGGCGTTAGTGGAAGTCGAGTATTGCGGCGTGTGCCACACCGACTTGCACGTTGCGGCAGGCGATTACGGCGACAAACCGGGTCGCGTGTTAGGACACGAAGGCATCGGTTTGGTTAAAGAAGTTGCCGACGGTGTGAAAAATCTGAAAGTTGGCGACCGTGTCAGCATCGCATGGCTGTTCCAAAGCTGTGGTTCTTGCGAATACTGTAATACCGGCCGCGAAACCTTGTGCCGCTCTGTATTGAACGCAGGCTATACTGCCGACGGCGGTATGGCGACCCACTGTATCGTGAGTGCCGATTACGCGGTCAAAGTCCCTGATGGTTTGGATCCTGCGCAAGCTTCGAGCATCACTTGTGCCGGTGTAACCACTTATAAAGCCATTAAAGTTTCCGGCGTTCGTCCGGGCCAATGGATTGCGATTTACGGTGCAGGCGGTTTGGGCAACTTGGCGGTTCAATACGCGAAAAAAGTATTTGGCGCGCATGTCGTCGCCATCGACATCAACGATGAAAAACTGGCATTCGCTAAAGAAAGCGGCGCAGATTTGGTAATCAATGCCGCCAAAGAAGATGCGGCTCAAGTCATCCAAGAGAAAACCGGCGGCGCACACGCAGCCGTTGTAACAGCCGTATCTGCTGCTGCCTTCAATTCAGGCGTTAACTGCGTCCGCGCAGGCGGCCGTGTCGTTGCAGTCGGCTTGCCACCTGAGTCTATGGACTTGTCTATCCCACGTTTGGTATTGGACGGCATCGAAGTGGTCGGCTCTCTGGTCGGTACCCGCAAAGATTTGGAAGAAGCATTCCAATTCGGCGCAGAAGGTTTGGTTGTACCTAAAGTCGAATTGCGTGCTTTGGATGAAGCGCCTGCCATCTTCCAAGAAATGCGCGAAGGTAAAATTACCGGCCGTATGGTGATTGATATGAACAAAGAGTGCAGCTGCATTCATCACTAATCAAATGATTCCGTGACAAAAAGGCCGTCTGAACAATTTCAGACGGCCTTTTTTATTGGATTGGATAACTACAGCGTAAAGCCGCTTTCAAATACGCGGATTTCTCCGCTGACAGGATCGTTAAACTCTATTCTTTTGGCCAGAAGTTTTAAAGGTTTATCGTAGTCTTCATCACCGGCCGCCAAGGGGGTAGGGTAAAGCGCATCGTTCATCAACGGCATGTTCAAACTCATCATATGCACGCGGAGCTGGTGTTTCTTTCCTGTATGCGGCGTGAGGCGGTAGAGGCTGAATGCGCCGCGGTTTTCGATAAGTTCGATGGTCGTGTGGGCGTTGGGTTCTCCTTCCGTTTCCCGCGTGAGAAAGAATTTTTCGCCGCGTTCCATTCGGGATGAAATATCCAGCGGATAGTCCAAATCCGTCCGCGTCGGCGCCACCGCTTCATAGGTTTTTCGGACGGTTTTTTCTTGGAACATGGTCTGATAATCGCGACGCGTGGCAGGGTTGAGCGAAAGCAGCATAACGCCTGCCGTATCTTTATCCAAGCGATGAATCGGCGTAATGTCTTCAACATTCAAATGCTGCAATTCAGGCCGCAAACGCAGGCGCGTGAGCAGGGTTTCCCGCAAAAACCTGCCGCTGGGGATGACGGGCAGAAAATGCGGTTTGTCCACCACAATCAAATGCTCATCAATATGTAAAATCTTTTCTTCAAACGGAATATGCGGCTCGCTCTCACGGCTGGTTTCACGGTAATAAAACATCGTCTTGCCGGGTTCGAACAAGGTATTCTCATCAAACGGCGCGCCATCCGCGCCCACCACAAAACCGCTGTTCAGCCGCCGCCGCCAGTTTTCTTCGCCGACAAAGGGAAAATGAGCGCATAAAAAATGCAGCAGCGGCAAGCCGTAAAACTGCTTTTCATGCGGCAAAACCAAGTAGCTGGGTTTAACACCGTCTAAAAGGGGGAGGGGATTGGTACGTTTTTTCATGCGGCGGATTGTACTCGGTTTTTAGGATTTTTTCAGACGGCCTTGTTTATATGGAAAATAAACTTCTAATAACGGATATGTAGTGATGCAGGTTTTGTGCTTAAATAGATTCTTCAACCGACCAAAGAAACTGGTTTTGTTTGAACTTGCTTTTGTGGCATAAATTAAAGAAATGATAAAGAAGCAATATTTGAGAAAAGGAGAATATCATGCAGAAAGAAATCAGCATAATCATCATGTTATCCGCGTTTTCCGTATCCGCTATGGTGGGAGGGGAAGTTCGGCTTGGTAAGAATAAGGCATACGATAATGAGTATGAACTTGTGGTAGAGCATGAAGTAAATGAAGAAGTTTCACAATTAAATCAAGACGAGTATGCAGCACATCCAATACGCAACGATAGCGACGTCATGCAGTCAGGAAAAGCAGCTTCAGGCAGACAAGCCGTTTCCCAATACGGAAAACCTAATTTGCCGCCTGTACGCTTAAATCCGCATCCTTCACGACCTTGATTGCAAAATCAAAGGGCTGCTCCATTTGTTTGGGCAGCCCTTTTGTTTCGTTGGCTCACTCACATTTTTGTTTGCGCAAAACGAGTTTGTAATCGGTTTTAATACTAGTTTGATCGCCTGAAACCCAATGAGATAAATATATAGAGTCTCTGAGATAATTGGGATTATTTTGGATGGAGCGGGATTTGGTGGGATTGATTTTGTGAAAAGTAGTTTCATAGAGTGCAATAAAAAGACGAGTATAATTTGCTCGTCTTTTTTTGTTTACAGGCCTGAACTGAGTGACTCGATTGCAA
This sequence comes from Neisseria sp. Marseille-Q5346, assembly GCF_946902045.1. Next base: position 2,029,855 of record NZ_OX336253.1, read on the forward strand.
TGTCAAGGATGCGTTTATCTGCTCCGTTTTGAAGTTGACCACTGCTGTTAATTGGTAGATAGGGTCGGGCTGGAAGTTGGGCGCTATGGTTTCGGCCTGCGGAGCCGCCTAAATGGTGGATTGCCGCGTATGGTTTGTTGCTTCCGATACGTGCAAAGTCGTTGCCTACTTGTGTGGAGATGCTGGCTGCAAGTTGGCCGGTCAGTTGCAGAGTCTGACCGCCTTGAGCTGCGCGTTGGCTTTGTTTCCATCTGTTGCCACCGAAACTTTCGCTTTCGAAGTTATCTTCGGTTAATGAAGTCATTTCGGTCGCTATAGCTTTCATCATTTTGTGCGGATGGCTTACGTTTTGCAGAAGCTGGCTCAAGCCACGATCTAGTGATGAAGTATCAAGATTAATTTCAAGCATATCTAACCTTTGATTAATTTTAGTACCCATGCCAAATCGACAGCAGATAATGAGGATTTGAATTTGCTGTTGGTCATCATGGTTTTTAAGGCTACGCGTGCAATATCGGGATGAACGGATTGTGCTTTTTGGACGGCCACGGAAGCCATGCGCGAGAGCATGGCTTTTCCTTGGTTGGCATTGAAGCCTGCGCTTGGGGCGACAAACTTTCCGTCAATCCGCAAGCCGGTGCGTTGGGCGTAGCGGGCTTCACCGGTGTATTCGTTGCTACCGATGTCGACGGTTTGAGTCTCAAGTGTCGGACTGGGCAATGCACGGCTTTCGCCTGCGGCGCGTGATAATGGACGCACGCGGCAGCGGCAGCGGAAATCCAACGGCGGATACATGGTGTCCCAAACCGGGTCGACTGCTGCATAGACACGTCCGTGCATTCTACGGTGGCTGTCACGGGTGCGGCTGTCATTTATAGCGACGTATTGCCAATACGGGTGGGTATCGACAGAATCCATCATTTCAGCGTAGCGTCCGGCCATGTAGGCTGACTGCATATTGGTCAGATAGATGGTTTTCAGGCGGTGTGGGCTACCGAGCTGAACGGTTTGGGCTTCGCCGGTGTCCGGATTGGTTGCTTGGGTGCGTCCCCACCAACCTTTGCTTTGCAATACCGGTGTAAGTGTTTTCTGAAACTGCTCCAGCGTTTGTCCGGTCTCGGCGGCGTTGACAACGGCGCGATAAATATCATTGGCAACGTCCATGCCTGCGGTTTTGGCCACGGTAAAGGCGGTGGCGTGGGCATCATCCAGCATGTCCTGCCAGTCCCACGAAACGGCCACACCTTTCTGCTTCAAATATTCGACCGCTGCTTCCGGCTCTAGGCCGAAAATTGCCTTGATGTCTTCCGGATTCATCAGCTCATCTCCTGCGCCGCTTCAATGCGGCCGACCAAATCAGATAAGAAAATCACCCGTGCCAACTCGTCTTGCAGTTCGCTGTCATCCATATTCGGAAAGGCTTCGGCCAAGCGGTCGAGGATATTGTTTTCGGTTTCGCCGCGCTGCAAATCCTGCACCAATAAGGCAGTCAGGTCGCGGCCTTGTTGGTTCAGACGGCCTGCATTGGGCGCAAGCGTATCTAAAATCAAACCTGCATCGGTTTCTGTGCCATCCCAACCTTCGGCAAAGTCAGCAGCGGTCGGGATAATGGCATCTTCTTCAACGATATCGCCGTCTTCCAAACCATAAGTGCGTTTCCAATATTGCGGGGTGAATTTCACACCCGCATTGAACAGCATACTGTCACGCTCGGCACGCTCTTTCGTGCCTGCCTCCTCGTTTTCAAACAGCTCGAATTTCGGACAAGCCACATCGCCGAAATTCAGTTCCACCACCCATTCAATCAATTCGTTAAACGCCGCTTCAACAATACGGCGGTCGCCGTCACGGATATCGTCGGCAATTTCCAAGCCCGCGCTGGCACTGGCATGGTTGGTTTCTTTGTCGGTGGTTTGGTCTTGGCCAAGCAAGGCAATGTTGATGCCGGACTTGCACTCTTTCAGCAGCTTGTCGAATGCATCTACTGATGATGACTTGCCGCTGGCTTCGTGGATTTCGACACTGGAATCATTCGGAATCGTGCCGACCGAATTGCTTATTAAGGCTTCCAATGCATCGAGCAACTTTTCGGTGTCGCTATGGGTATTGGAGCGTGGCTCTTTGCCAATGAGCCAAGGTGCACCGTATTTTTCGGTGAAACTTACCCAAAATTTCATGCCGCCGCGTTTGAAAGTTACCAGCCAAAACACCAAGCCCAAATCACCTAGGCCGTAAGGGTTAAGATAGTCGTCTTCATGGCGTGGACACAGAAATTTATAAGGCGGTAGCGGCTCTTGGCTCAAGCCGTTTTCGGTAAAAACCAACTCACGTTCATCATTGAATCCGAACCATTCCTGCGGCTTGGCCACAATTTCAGACGGCAGCCATTGACTGCCTTTTTGCCAGATAATTTCGATAGGTTGATAGCCGAAAAATGCGGCATTCATGATGTCTTTGCAGATCTTATAAACATCGACATCAGCGGCCAGCCAATTTTCGACAAAATCCAATACACGATCTTCGACTTCATCACCGCTGAGTTTCCAATCCAGCCGTGCCACAGCGGCTTTGCGGCGGCGCACGAAGCTGCCGACCAGCTCGTCGCGCAACAATTCTCGGTAAACATAGATTTGCTTGCCCATCTTGCGCAAAATCGGGTCAGGATTAGGCAACCAACCGCCGAAACCGCCTAAAAATTGGCGTGAGACGGCGATATGGCCGGTCAGATCATCGGGTTTGAAGGTGATGTTGCCGTGATTGGTTTTGAGTTTGAAATGCGGTTTTTTCATTTTTCAGACGGCCTTAAGGTTCATACATCAATTTAAAAACGGAACGCCAAATAATCGGAATCGAACGCAGCCACAGTAATACCATCTGTGCTGGATTTTTCGGGGTAAAGCGCGGATAAAAATAACCGACCAGCCACAACAACGGATAAATCAGTACACAATAGAGCAACATTAGGAACTGAAAAAAAGAGAGTGTGACCGTCATAATCAGGCAGATAAAGTAACTAAGAACCAAGCATGGCAGTGAAGCAGTAATCAATGCTGCCTCAGGAAAACTGATTTTTGTCATTTTTTAAAACCCTCGTGTATAGGTGCTGATACGGCGCACACGGCGGCTGGCCACGCGTACCGGTCCGGCATTGAGTTCGCGGCTGGCGTAATGGGCAAGGACAAAGGCAATTGCTGCGTCGCCGTGGCGTTTTTTGCCGTCTTGACCTTTGGTTCGGGTGTCCGGAATACGAGGCACGCCTTTGACTAATTCGAACGCACGTAAATCGGTGAGAATGTCTTCATCTCGCGGTAGGCCGTCGAGTGTGCCGTCTTCGAGGGCGGCTTTGAACGGAGCGGTATGGGTGCGGTACCAGTTTTCCGACAGCATCACAGCTTCCACCACTTCTGCGCCGAACGCATCGCGCATGGCTTCTGCCAAAAATTGACCGTTGCCTCGTGCATCTAAGGCTGCGCCGCGCAGATTGGGTAGCTTGGCCAACAGGTGCTGCATAATTTGCTCCTGCTGGGCAAACGGCATATTGCCCAGTTCCAAAACAAACGGCGGTTTTAAAATCAGGTCTTGGCTTTGTAAAAGCGGCACAATCACGGTGCGGTCGCCCGAGCGGGCAAAGTCTTCGCCTACAAAAGAAACTCGGGTTTTGTCCAAGCCGTCGAGCAGCGGCTGCAGGGTATCGGCTATCCAGTCCGCCACTTCGGCAGCGCGGCGCGGTTCGGGCAGCAGGCCGAAATCGTCGGTCTGGTCGTAGCGGATAACCGGCGTGTATGGGGTCATACGGCTTTCGATTAAGGCACGGTTCAGCCATTTGCCGCCGCCGTTTTTCGGGATACAGTCTAACTCTTCGCTGGCATCTTCACCGTAGAAATCACGAATTTCCTTACACCACGCAGCTTCGCCTTGGGGTGTCCAATCCTTGCCCAAACGCAGACAGATACGGCGGTACAAGCCTTGTTCAACCGCTTCGTCAAAGGTAATGCGGTGGACAGAATAAGGTTTTTTACCTGCACGCACATCGTTAATCAACTCGTTGAACGGGTTATCTACGCCGTCATGCGTAGAGATGATATGCACCTGGCCGCCCCACATCAGCAAGGCCATTGCCGCTTTAAGCAACTCGCCAAGCTGCTCGTGGAACGCCGCCTCATCAATAATCACGCGGCCTTGTTTACCGCGTAGGTTGGACGGCCGGCTGGATAAGGCGGTAATGCGAAAGCCGGAAGCAAAGCGGATAACGAAGGCTAACACGGCCTGGCGGTCGTCGCCTTCGACAAACACTTCCTCGGTTTCTTCGATTTCGCCTGCCGCCAGCTGGTAATGCTTCGCCCAGCCTGCACAGTCGCGGATAAACTCCAAGGCCATGTCTTTGTTATAGCCGATGTACCATGCGTCCATGCCTTTAGCGGATGCGGCCAGCAAGGCGGTATCGGCAGCTTCTCCCCAGCTCAAACCGATACGGCGCGATTTTTCGCATAGTTTCACGGGCGACTGGTCGGCGCACCATGCCTGCTGATACGGCAGCAAGACCGCAGGTGTGCGGTCTTCACTTGGAGTTCGGATTTCAGACGGCCTCATGATGCAATCCTTAGTATGTTTTTTCTGATAGCACGACAAACCAGCCTGTCCATTTTTACTTTTCGGCTTCGAGGGTGTTTTAGGCCACGACTCGTAGGCACTCTTCTTTTATTTCTAACTGGTTTAATCATGATGCAATCCCTAAAATATGCTTGCGGATGGCCTCGACCGACTCTTCCGACAAGCCGCCTTTCTTAGCCTGCTTGGCCACGTCTTCGGCAGCTGCCTGTACTTTGGCTTTGACCTTGGCCTGATACTCTTTCAGGCGAGTGCTGGCTGATGTTAGAGTAGCGATATTTTTGGCCGCTTTCGCAACCATGCTAAACCTGTCTACAGCCGATAAGTCTTCCATTTCACCAATTTCCAACATGGCTTCAAATAATTCGGACTGCACCATTGCAACCAATGCTTCGCTACGGGTGTCACCTTCATCGGCCGCGCCTTCGGCAATCAGTCGCGCGGCTTCGGTGCTGGATTTGATGGCAGCAAAACGACGTTGCACTTTTTGGCCGTAGCGGTGGGCGGCTGAGCGGCTGATTTCATAGCCTTGGTCTTGCAGCCATTCAGCAATGGCTTGGTAGTCTGAAAAACCGTTTTCTACCAGCTTCCGTTCAAATTCATGTCGGACGGCTTCGGGGAGTTTTTCAATGCTGCTGCGTTGCGCCATGCCTAGCTCCATACTTTCTCAGGCCGTGCAATACCGGCACGGCACTCCACCGTATATTCGGCAATATCGACACCTAAACTGGTCAAGTCGGCAAACCACAGGCCGTGCGGGGCTTTATTGAGGTCTACCATTTTGCGGTCAGCCAAATAATCAAGTTGTTGGCGTAGCTCCAGTGCGGTGGTTTGCGGGTAAATCGCGTTCATGATGTCCAACAAGAAGGTTTCGCTTGTCGTGTGCGGTCGGGCTTTATTAAGGGTGTTGATGATGTTCCAACGCATCCCCTCACGGCGTTGTTTGGCAATCAATTCTTGGCTAATCATTTCTTTACGCTTTCCATTTTGTAGATTTCGGTGAGTTTTTCGGCGACGTTGTCGAGCTTGGCTTCGAGGACGACCTGATTGCGGATGTAGTCTTCCCGCAAAACATAGGTTAGGGGCAGACCGGCGTTGAATTCCGCCAGTTTGTTTTCCATGGTTTCGACTTTGCCTTGCAGGCGTTCCTGCTGTTTTTGGCGTTCGTCCTGCTGCTCGCGGAATTGCGCCAGCAGCATTTTGCCGAAGGTAAAACAGATGCCGAGGAAGGAGAGTAAAAAGCCGACAAGTTGCCAAAACTCGATGTTAATAAAGGTTTTTTCCATTTTTATGGCCATCCGTGTTCAAAATATTCTTGGCAGACAACGCAGCGTGTACAGCCTTTGACTGCCTGTTGTCTTGCTTTTGGTATCGGCGCACCGCAATCTTCACAATGACTGAGGCTGGCGGTGGTTTCAGACGGCAGTTGATGCTTTGCCAGTGATGCTGCGAGAAAGATGGCTTCGCGTTCGGATGCGCGGTCGGCAAAATCAGTCATTTTTCAGACGGCCTTTCTTGTACCATGTCTGCCAGCCAGAAATTTGTTTTTCCAGTTTTTGGCAGTATTCGCCATAGCGGACGGCGTGGTTTAAAAGTTGTTCGGGAGAGCCGCCACTCAGACGCTCGGGGCGTTCGTGAACGAGCAGCAGCTCGGAAGAGACGGGGGGGATTTCCGCTACGGTAACGGTTTTAATCGTGGCCGAGGGCACGGTTGTAGAGTTGCACGCTGTTAGCGCCAAGGCCGTTAAAACGGCTGCCGTCTTTTTGTACAGTTTCATCAATCTGCTTCTCCAATTGAGCCGCTTGGCGGCCGATTTGCTGATAGGCGGTTGCCAAATCGCGGCTTTGTGCTTGTGCGAAATCAAACCAACGCTGTTTTTCTTCATTAGCCGCTTTGAGCTTTTCGGTATAGAGCTGCTCGGCGACCAAGGCTGAAGCCTGATAAGTAGCAATGACTTCGGCTTTTTCAGCTTCCGCCTTCTTTGCCGAGGACTTATAGCCGCAGAAATAAATCGTTGGTACTGCACCTGCTATCAGCAAAATCAGAATCAGGGTCTGCCAAATAGGGTTAAGCGTTTTCCACATCGTCTTTTCCTTTATGGATTTCAGCGACCTGCGGAATCGCCGCAATGCCGCGTTTGATTAATGCATACCCGCCAACCAATGCGCCATAAGCCCACCAGAGCCATTCCGGCGCATCCGCTGTTTGCGAGAACTTATAGGTCATAGAAGCGGCTGCCACGTTTGCCCATAGTTTGGTATGGCTGATTTTCCCTGTGGCCGGATTAGATACCAAGCCGCCCAACCATTTGAAAAAGGCGGTTATTTGCGACGCTTTTTTTCGGCTGCGCGTTTCGCGGCGGCTACCCCGCTCTTGCGGTGGGCTTGCGTCCAGCACCCCTGAGTCGGCATGGCGTAGCGAATGCCCAGGTCGCTGTGGCTGAAATCGGGCAGCATGGCTGCGGCCATTAGGGCGATGAGTGACTTTTTTGACATGGTTTGTCTCCCTTTAATCGGTGTTATCTGCAGACGCATGAATCAGGTTTTGCGCCACGCGACGAATCCAGCCTTTGCCAAAAGATCCGAACGTATCCAGCTTGGTATAAAAGACCAGACGCTCGGCGTTGAAACGGAGCAGGAGGTCATTTTCAGGAAGTGAATTGATGGCTTTGAGGCTGACTGCTCCGATAACACCGTCGTCCGGTACGCCCGCGGCGCGTTGCAGCATACGGGCAGCATTGCCATGACCGTGGTTGATGCAGGCATCGAAGAATTGGAACGCAACCGCTTCCGGCATTTGATCGGCGTGGTAACGCTCCCAAAATGCTTGACGGTAAATACCGATTGCCTGCTCACGGGTCATGGCACGCATGGAGCCGTTGTAGCCGTTTGCCTGTGCGGTGCGCTTGGTGATGCCCCAGTTGGTTTCGCCGCCGGGGTCTTTGGGATGATTGACGTAGCCGCCCTCGTGGGAGAGGACGCGCTCAATGAATTGATTGAATTTGTCTGACATGGAAAAATCCCTGTATTGAGGTTGAAATCAATACAGGGATTTTAGGAAAGGCCGTCTGAATAGGCCTTTAATGCGAGTTAAAAACAAATGACTATTTAGCTTTGATGCAAAGTTCCACCATCGGATTACATTTGCTGCTTTTCATGTGTTCTTCGTCAATATCATCCATTTGCTCAATTTGCATAGGCGTATCGGATTTAGCAATCATAGCAACACTTTTCTTTTTACGATTCACAGTAATTGCATAATCAATACCATTTTGATTGTAAATGGAAAAACCAGTGTTTGTTGCGGCCTTGATGTTACCCATGAATCGGGTTTGGTTAATGCTTGTATCAAGGGCAGTCGCTGCATAATACATTCCCAGCATACAAGCAGTAATTCGCTTGGTGCTTGTTTGTGTATTGCAGGTCATTCCCACTGTTTCAAAAGCATCAGCTGCCGATACCAGCTTGGCAGTTAGGGTTACCCCATTGCCAAGATTTTGTGTTTGGTTGATTTTGCCTGTTGTAATGGAAATCCTTGGGAAGAGTCCAGGAATATCACTTTTCATGCCATTAAACCGGTCGGAGAAAGTTTGTGGATGCGGCCCGATCATTCCGCCGGTTTTAATCACGCCTTTTGCATTTGCTGATGCTGATAAAGTAAGCATCAATATGGCTAAAAATGTTGTGGTTTTCATCGTATGCATGCCCAGTTTATTTTTTGCCCTTTTTAGGGCACTTTTTGCCCTGTCCGCCCGGATTGCAGTCGCAAGCCCGGCCGTCTCCATCTCTATCCAACTGCTTCCAGCCCGGCTTTTTGGCTTGAAAATATTTTTGAGCGACTTGATGAGTTGGGAAATCTTTACAGCTTTTGGCCATAGCGACAGATGGTGTCAGCAACAGCAAAGCCGGTAATAAAGCAGATAAATAAGACTTTTTCATGTGTTCTCCTTGTTGGTTTAGCTCAGGTCTTTTGAGATTTGAACCACCTGCCCGATGACCTGAATATCGGGGTGGTCTGCCAAGGTCAGCGACATCGGTGGGTAGGTGTCGTTGTCGGAAATCAGCAGCAGGCTGCCGCCAATCTGTTTTTGGATGCGCTTCACCCACAGCGTGTCGCCGGAACGAATCACATAAATTTGGCCGTCGCGCGGGTTGTTTTTACTGGTGTCGACCAATAGCGTGTCTTTGCTGTTGATGGTCGGCTCCATGCTGTCGCCGCGTGCCACCACGCAGTTGAGGTCTTTTGCAAACAGGCCGCGTGATTTGAGCCAGTCTTTGCGGAACGCCAAGTGCATGGCCGGTTCGGTTGCGCCATAGGCGGCTGCACCGTTGCCTGCAGACACCTCAACATCAAACATCGGGACGTAGTCGTATTCATGTTCTTCGGAATAATTCTTTTGCTCATCTGGATTTTTAGAAGAACTATTCTTTCCTGTAATCAACCAATTTGCGTCAATATCAAAAGTTGTCAGGATTTTTTCTACCATATCAAATGGCGGACGTTGTTTTCCGCTTAAAACATCATTCACACGCGACAGTTTTTCATTAATCGCTTCAGCAAATTCTGCAATTGTCAGGTCTTTTTCGCTTATCAACTTGCGAATATTTCCAGTAAAAATCAAACTCATAGAATTAATCTCGAAAAATATCCTAGAAATAATCTTGCATTATGGAAATAATCCAGTTAATATTTATCCAACATTTAAGCAAGATTGTTTAAATCTTTAAATATTCAACATTCTATCACGAGATGGAAATAGGAGATATTCCGTGAATGCAGAAAAAGTGAAGGAAGGTTTCCGCAAACGAGGCGAAACCATCAAATCTTGGTGCGACGAGCGGGGGTACGACCCGACATATGTGTCGCGGATTTTAAACGGCACGATTAAAGCCAATCGCGGCAAAGCGCATGAAATCGCAGTGGAGCTGGGAATAAAGGCCAAATCGGAAGCAGAGAAACGGAGCGCGTGATGAGTACCAAAGGCATCCGACTGCTGCGGGTTTTTAAAGCCTTGGAAGCCCACCCGATTATCGGTATCAGTAACAAAGAAATTTCAGACGGCCTCGGCCTCTCACCCACGCAGGTAAGCCGTGATTTGGATGACCTGATTGCCGAGGGCTTGGTGGTAAAGCTGGATAACGGCAATTTTGCTTACAGCGTGAAGACCTTGCAGATTGCGGAAGGATTCCGCCAGCAACACAAACGCCTGAAAGCACGCTTGCAGGAAATTGAACAACGAGTTTATTAAATGCGACGACGTCGTCGCATTTGCAGGAGATAAAAATGGAAGTATTAGGACACGCGGTTGGCGCAACGGCAAACGAACTGGCAATACACAGCATGGCGGTTATGGATCGTTTTTCAAATGGCGAGGCTTACAACGAGGCTGTTTGGATTGAACGTGGACGTTTTGCGGTACGCCAAACAATGGAAGGTATGTTTGAGCTGGGTCGCGCACTCATCATCATCAAAGAGCATACGCCGCATGGCCGTTTTGCTGAGATTGCCGAGAAAGAGTTTGGCTTAGGCCGACGTGAATCGCAACGCTTAATGAATGCCACGTTGCGCTTTATTGACCCAAAAATGAAACAGGCGCAGCCACAGCTGATGAAACTTGGAAAGTCCAAACTGCTGGAGCTGCTGGTGGAAGATGACGACACCTTGTTGGAGTTTGCCGAAGGCGGCGAAATCAACGGCAATACGCTTGATGATGTTGACCGTATGACTGTTAAGGAGCTGCGTGTGGCCTTGCGCGAGAGCCGCGAGACGGCGGAAGCGAAAGACAAAGTCATTGCTGACAAGAACAAGAAGGTCGACGAGCTGGCCGAAAAGCTGGCTAAGAAGCAAACCGGTGTAAGAGAGCCGAAGGCGGAAGATGTGGGCAGTGAATTGACGATGCAGTTATCAAGTCTTGAGGTTGGTATCCGCAGTCAAGTGAGCCGTCTGAAAGATTTGTTCGACCAACTTAATGCGCACAGTGAGGCGCACGGGATTAGTCATCAGGCAAAAATGGTCGGGGCGTTGAATCAGATTATTTTGGATTGCAACGGCATCCGCGAGAGCTACGCTCTACCGATGGAAGCCCCTCAAGATGAGACGCCGGAGTGGTTGGGAGAATAAATCATGAACGCCGGATTGGTAGAAAGACTGACTGAAATCGAGGCTCAAGCCGCTTTGCTTGGACGGGGAGAACGGTCGGAGTATCTGAAACGGTCGGCACAGGATTTAGGGGTATCGCTCGCTACGCTCTATCGGAAATTGGAGTCTGTGAGTGTTAAGCCGAGCCGAAAACGGCGAAGCGATGCCGGTAAAACGGAACTGAAGCTGGAAGAAGCCAAACTGATTTCGGTTGTACTGGTGGAGGCCATGAGGCGCAACGGCAAGCGGTTGATGTCGGTCAAGCAAGCAGTGGAGATGCTGCGAGCCAACGGCAAAATCGAGGCGGCGCGGATTGATGAGGAAACGGGGGAAGTAAGTCCTCTTTCTGAAAACACCATTACCCGGGCTTTACGAGAGTACAAGCTACATCCCGACCAATTACTTCAGCCTGATCCTGTCAGCCGTATGAAATCTGAACATCCGAATCATTGCTGGCAAATCGACCCTAGTTTGTGTGTTTTGTATTACCTGCCGCGACACGGCAAGGATACGGGGCTTAGGGTGATGAAAGAGGAGGAATTCTACAAAAACAAACCTAAAAATGTTGTGAAGATTGAGCAAGACCGCGTGTGGCGTTACACCGGCACCGACCATGCCAGTGGAACGATTGTCGCCCGGTACTACTTCGGTGGCGAGACGAGTGCGAACTTGTGCGATTTCTTCATCTTCATGATGCAAGCCAAGGAGGATGTACATAAGGATCCTATACGCGGTGTGCCGCGCATGGTCATGCTTGACCCGGGAAGTGCGAATACGTCGTCTGCTTTTAAAACGCTGTGCAAGTCGCTTGATGTGCATGTGCAGATCAATAAACCCGGCAACCCCCGTGCCAAAGGTCAGGTAGAGAAAGCCAATGACATTGTGGAAACGTCATTTGAAAGCGGTTTGCGCTTTACCGAGGTGCACGATATCGACCAACTGAATGCCCTGGCAGAGCGTTGGATGCGTTACTACAACGGTACGCAGATTCACAGCCGTCACGGTATGACCCGCTATCAGGCGTGGAACAAAATCAAACCGGAGCAGCTGATCCTGCCGCCTCCTGCGGAATATTGTCGTGAGCTGGCAATCAGTGCGCCAAAAGAAGCCAAGGTATCGGCTGATTTGGAAATACGCTTCGGCGGTCGTTTCTACAGTGTGAAAGCCATTCAGGGCATATTGGTTGGGCAGAAGGTTTTAGTAGCCAAAAACCCTTGGGAAGAGAACGGAGCGCGAGTAGCAACGTTTGATGCAGACGGCCGCGAAACATGGGTGGCTGTGCCGGAAGTGGTGTTTGACGATATGGGCTTCAGAGCCGATTCGGCAGTCATCGGTGAGGAGTACAAGGCACCGGGCAATACTGCTACCCAGCAACATGCGAAGGAACTCGACAAGATGGCTATGGGTGCGGAAACGCTGGAACAGGCCGCAGCCAATCGAAAAGGCAAGGCTGTACCGTTCGGTGGATCTATAGATCCATTCAAGCACCAAGAAGATACGCTCGCTACACGCAATACGCTCTATTTGGAGCGTGGCGGCCAGCAGATGGAATACAACCGGATGGAAGTCGCCGAGCAGGTATTGAGCAAGGTGGAAATAGCGAAGCTGTTGAAGCCGCGTATCGAAGCCGAAGGTGGCGACTGGAAACAGGCTGTTGCGCTCATTACCAAACATTATCCAGGCGGTGTGGCCGCCAGTCAGTTGGAAGCGGTTTTTGACAAGCTGAAAACGGCAGGCCGTCTGAAATTACATAAAACCGGTTAGGCAAATGCGACGACGTCGTCGCATTTGGAAGGAGAACAAAATGAAAGAAACCATTGAAATCGAACGTGAAGAATACGAAAAACTCATTAATGTGGCCACCGCAGCCGGAGTGCTTTCCAGCCGCTTTATGCCCAAAGTCAATTATGGCGCAAGCTGCCTAGATGCGGATGCAATTGTGGCAATGAACGAGTTTCATCAAGCGATTCGGGATTTTGAGCAATGAAAGAATGGCAGGTAAATTGAAACTGGTTATAAAGGAATTTGGAAATGGAATTAAATATTACAGGTAAACAACTATTTATTATCCGAGAAGATGGATTAATGGATGACTATGAAGTACAGGTTGCCATTGATTTCGATTTCCCATGTGTTAAGGAAAAAATCAAGGATATGTCAATGTTTTGGAGTGGTCATCCTGAAGAATCCGCACCTCTTGAAGAACATTTAGATTTTCTGCTCCGCCTGATCGCAGTGGATACGTTCTATTTAAAAAATGGAGAAGGGTACAACGACTATGGTGTAGCTAAAGAGTTTGCAGAACGTGAAGGCTATTACCCTTTAGACGGTAGTCACGGAATTTTAGTGAAAACATCATATTTCCCTGAAGTCGACATGGATTCTTTCAGGGTGAAAACACAAAAAGCTTATACAGGTGAGTTTGAAATTTCTCCTCCTAAGTGGTGATGTATGAAGCAGACATTTAAACAAATCGGCAAATCCTACGCAACCGCCGCTGCCGAAATCGGCTGCAGCAAGCCAATGCTGGTAGCGGTGGTCAATCACGGGCAATGGCCGAAAAAAAACGCAGCCGAGCTGCGAAGGAAATTGAAACAATTTTTTGAAAAGAATGGTGCGGAAATCCCAGCGAGCCTGAGAAACGAGCCGGAAACCGCACCTGCCCAAGCAACTTACGAAGACAAGGACAATGAGATGTTACTACGAAAAGCAACCCTGAACCAAGCCGCAAAACAGCATTTTGGATTATTCCGCGACCCGTTCAACGATGAAATCCAGTCGGCAGACGATGTGTATATGACGTCAGATGTGCGTTATGTACGTGAGGCAATGTTTCAGACGGCCTGTCATGGCGGTTTTGTGGCAGTGGTCGGTGAAAGCGGCGCGGGTAAATCTACACTGCGCGAAGACCTGCAAGACCGTATCAACCGCGAAGGCCGTCAGATTGTGTTGATTGAGCCTTATGTGCTGGCAATGGAAGACAACGACCAAAAGGGCAAGACACTCAAAGCGGTACATATCGCTGAGGCAATTTTGGAGGCGGTTGCGCCTGGAACAAGCCCGAAACGCAGTCCGGAGGCTCGTTTCCGCCAAATCCATCGCGCTCTGACTGAAAGCGCAAAAGCCGGTAACAAGCACCTGCTGCTGATTGAAGAGGCTCATGGCCTGCCTCTGCCGACCCTGAAACACTTGAAACGCTTTTTTGAGCTGAAGAACGGTTTTGAACGACTGCTCGGCATCGTCTTAATCGGACAGACGGAGTTGGCGCAAAAGCTCAGCGAAAACAATCCTGCTGTGCGCGAGGTGGTGCAACGTTGCGAGGTGGTTACCCTCCTGCCTCTGACTGACGGCAAGCTGGAAGGTTATTTGAAACACAAGTTTGCCCGGGTCGGTGCAGATGTTTCAAAAATCTTGAACCAAAGTGCAGTGGATGCAGTAGCGGAACGTTTGACTGTTAAGAGCAGAACGAGCAAAGGGATTGAACAGAACAGCCTGCTCTATCCTCTGGCCGTCAATAATCTTGTGGCTGCGGCGATGAATCAGGCGGCGGAATTGGGTTTCGAGCTTGTTGATGGCGATGTGGTGCGAGGTGTGTGAGATGAGTATTCCTACGAAAATCAAAGTTATCGGTTTGTGCTTTGCAATCGCCTGTCAGGCTTTTTGGTTGGGAACCATTAGCAGTAAATCGGTACAGCCAAACTGCGATAAAGAGGTTGCCGACCAGTTATGGGAGGCGGTGTATGGCGGAATGAGCGATACGGACAAAATGGCAGGCGTGGTTTTGGAACCCATCGGAGCGGAAAAATGAGCAGGGATTACAGCAAAATCAAAGTGTCGGTATGGCGCGAAAAAGGAGGTCATCTTGTCACTGAACTGACGACGCTGTCGGGTAAGTTTGTGATGATGTATGTGTCGTCTCGGCTATCGGATGAAATTGAGGATGTGGTTCAGACGGCATTGCGGTGTTTGAGCCGTAAGGATTTGGAGGCAGCGAGATGACAATTTATCTAAATATCGCCCGTGACGGCATTATCAAGGTTACTCAGGATGCTGCTTTGGAAAACCAAGAAGGCGATACAGATTACCTGAGTAAAGAGCTGAATGAGGGCTGTACGCTTGAAGAAGTTTATGCGGTTGTCGCTGCAAATACATCTTGGAGAAATGGGTTGTTTTATTTCCCTCCGGTGGATGTAGAAGATGGAGATCAGGCATGTGATGCAGCTATTGATTTTTCCGACTTGGTTTATTGCAGCCTCAAAAGTCTGATGGAGGCAAGAACATGAAAGTACGCTGCCCTACCTGCGGTGCGGTGATGAGCTTGGATGTCTTAATCGCGCATGACGATGCCCGTGAAGCCCTGATTGCTCTAACCGGCATTTCGGACGAGCTGGTCAAAGCGATGTTGCGGTATTTGACACTGTTTCGTCCGGCTGAAAAGGATTTAAGTTTTAACAGAGTTTCAAAGCTATTGGGAGATTTGCTGCCTATGATTCAGGCAAGGATGGTCGAGCGCAACCGTAAGCAATATGCAGCTCCCCGTGAAGCATGGATTTGGGCTGCAAACCGATGTATTGAGGCGCGTGACTCAGGCCGTCTGAAAACTCCCCTAACAAGTCACGGGTTCTTACTGGAAAACATCACATTTTGGCAGCCGGAAAAAATGGCTTCAACTCCTGTCTGTAATGTGGTTGAGTCAGGGACAAAGCTTCGTGCCGGTGTGGGGAATTTGATGGAGTGGGCAGGAAATGGAGAACCAGCATGAATGGTTGAAAAAGGAAATCGCCAAAGGGTTTATGTTGCTATCGGCCTTAAATCTAAAAGGCCGCCCGGCTGCCAAAGACCTGACGGCGGTAGCCCAAGTATGGTACGGCCTTCTGCTCAAACAAAAATGGCAGCCTGATCGTGATGTGTCAAGGGTAAAAATGGCGTTTGAGAATATCGCTGTCTTACAGAACGAATGGCCGAATCCATCTGACTTAATCCGCTATCTGCCGCCTTTGGAAATAAAGATGGTGCCTAGGTTGGATGAAAAACATACTCCTACTACATACGGTAAACAGCAAGCAAAAGCATTGAAACAGAAGTTGGCAGTATTGAAAACTGCGCCCTGCATGAACAGGGAATGGATACACGGCCAACGACACCGTACAGTGGATGAATGTAGAAAGATATATGCCGACAGGCAGAAAGGTATTAAAAATGAATGAACTGGATTTGAGCAAATACCGCAAAGATGCCAAAGGTAATTTGGTGCCGGTAGACAATATTAAGGAAATGGATTTATTGCGCGACGAGCTGGTCATGGAGCTGGCAGGAAAGGCTCGGTCGGTACAAGAAAAGATTGTGGATTTCAAACGTGGTGCTGTTGAGGATATTGCGGCCTTTGTACAGCTCTCCGCCGACCGTTACGACGTATCGTTGGGCGGCAAGAAAGGCAATGTCACTCTTCACAGCTTCGACGGGCAATATCGTGTAAATCTTGCTATGCAGGACACACTGGTCTTTGATGAAGGTCTGCTTGCCGCCAAGGCCTTGATTGATGAGTGCATCAATGAGTGGACCGAGGGTAGCCGGACGGAGTTGAAAACGCTCATTAATGCGGCATTCCAGGTTGATAAAGAAGGCAATATCTCTACTGCTCGTGTTCTTGGGCTGCGCCGGTTGGCAATTAAAGATGAGAAATGGCAACGCGCTATGGATGCTTTGAGCGATAGTTTGCAAGTTCATACAAGCAAGCAATTTGTACGAATTTACGAACGTGGTCAAGACGGCGAGTATCAGCTGATGAACTTGGATATTGCGAAAGTGTGACCATGCTGCTGTTTTTATTTTCTGCCTCAATCTTCGTCTATTGGTTAATCCACTTGGTATTTCGGGTAGACGATTGGAAAGACCAAGATGAAGACAACTGGCTGGACGGAGAAGATTAAAGAGTTTAACCGCGCGGCACGGTCTGCCGCTTTTATTAAATCATTTGGAGTTAATCATGCATAAAACTGAATTGGTGGCCGCATTGGCCGAAAAAGCAAACGTAAGCAAATCTACTGCAGCTGATGTCTTGAATGCCTTTGAGACTGTTGTGACTAACGAGCTGATTGCCGGTGGCGAGGTTCGATTAACCGGTTTCGGTACGTTCTATGTTGTAGACAAGGCAGAACGTCAAGGTCGTAACCCTAAGACCGGCGAGGCATTGGTCATCGCTGCCCATACTACGCCTAAATTTAAAGCCGGTACGGATTTGAAAAAAGCAGTCAATCCATAGCCAGGCTATAAAAAAGGCCGTCTGAAAGTTTCAGACGGCCTTTTTTATTTGCCAAATGACTACCGGCAAATGTAGAATCAGGCATAATATATTGATTTATTTAAATATATGAAACAACGTTTCAGTATGTGAAAAGAAAGGATTAGCATGGAAACGGCAAAAGCGAAAAAACAGCGTTTAATCCGTCTGATTCACGTCGGTAAAACGCAGTTGATGATGGCCGATAGCGAGTACCGTACGCTATTGGCCAATATTTCGCGCGGGAAAACGAGCAGCACTAAGTTGTCGGTCGATGAGTTAGAACTGGTGGTAACGGCTCTGAAGGCGCGTGGTTTTGTAGTAACGACAAAAGCGCAGGCTAAAAGTGACAAGCCGGATATTAAAGTCCGGCCTGCCCATCCTGCAGTTGATGGCCAAATTAAAAAAATACGTGCGTTATGGCTTGAGCTACACGGTATCGGTGCAGTAAGAAATCCGTCCGAGCTGGCTTTGGGCAGATTTGTAAAGCGTATGGTCGGCGTTGATTATCATGGCTGGCTTGATATTGATAATGCACAGAAGGTCATTGAACACTTGAAACAATGGTTGTTACGCGAGGAAAGAAAACTGGAGGTGCTAAGTGGCTGATGAACGCGTACCCGAGCTGGTGACCGATTTGGAAGACCAAATGTCTGCCTGTTTATGTTCTGAGCTGCCGATGTTGGATAAAACTCAGGCGAAGGTGGTAAGTAAGAAGGTGGCAAGATTCATTACGGACAACTGGGGAGGCCAATTGATTTATATCCCGAAGAACCATATCGGCAAGGTATCGGAAAGAGACCAACAGGTATATCGGGAATTTAATGGTAAGAATCATGCAGCGTTAAGTAAGAAATTTGATTTAACTGTTCAACAAATCTATCGCATTGTGAAAGCAGTCGGAGATGCGGAAAGGTCGAAAAGACAGACTGATTTGTTTGGATAAGTCTCGTAATAAAACGGAATGGCGGTCAGGTTTTATCCTGACCGCTTTTATATTGCGTTTCTCGTCTTGGTCGGGGGTTTGCCTACCCTGAGCCATAAACTCGCTAAAAATGCCGTTTTTGCGCATTTTGAGTAAAACATGTTTTAAACCGCATTAAAAGCTGTTTCAGACGGCCTTTGTCAAAATAGCCTCATCAATCCGATGGGGCTTTTTTGTGAAAAAGTTGTTTGAAATTTTTAAATCCGGCACGCGTACTGACAATAACGGCCGAAAAGTGACGATTACCGATGCGGATGTGGCTCAGGCAGCTGCGGCTTATGATCCAAAGCTGCATGAAGCACCACTGGTTATCGGCCATCCGAAGACCGATGCTCCGGCCTATGGCTGGGTGGGCAGTCTGCAAGCCGATGGTGGTGTGCTGTCAGCCGATTTTGCGCAAATGG
Source organism: Neisseria sp. Marseille-Q5346 (assembly GCF_946902045.1). The sequence continues at coordinate 2,048,271 of NZ_OX336253.1, forward strand.
ACGATGATTTTGTCAGTCTTGTACAAAGCGGCCGCTACAAAAAAGTGTCGGCCAGTTTCTATCCGCCCGACAGCCCGAGCAATCCGAAGCCAGGCTCTTGGTATCTGCGCCATGTCGGTTTTCTCGGTGCGCAACCACCTGCGGTAAAAGGTTTATCCGCCATTAATTTTGCTGAAGACGATGAGTATGTCGAGTTTTCCGAATATGCACACCGCCGCACGGCCTCGATTTTCCGCCGTCTGCGTGAGTGGCTGATTGAGCAGTACGACGCGGCCACCGCCGATAAAGTAGTTGCCGATTGGGAAATTCGCGACATTGAAGAATCGGCAGACTGGCAGCCCGAACCGCCCACACCGGCATTTGCCGACCCTGTAACCCCAAACGAATCTCAAACCCATGAAAACAAGGAGACCTCTATGTCGCCCGAAGAACAACTGGCAGCCGAAAAAGCCGCCCGTGAACAAGCCGAAGCTAAGGCAGCCGCTGCGGAAGCAGAGCTGAAACGCTTGCAAGACGAGCAAGACCAAGCCTTGCGTGAAGGTCAACATGATCAGAATGCCGAATTTGCCGAAGCCTTGGTAAAAGAAGGCCGTCTGAAACCCGCTGATAAGGATTTGGTGGTGCAGGTATTGGACTTCGCAGAATACCCCGAACATACCAGCGTCGATTTTGGCGAAGGCAGCACCATTGGCGAAGCGTTGCGCCAATTCTTGCGCAACCTGCCGGAAGTATTGCCAAGCGGCCACTATACCAAAGGGACTACTCCTATAGCTTCCTCCGGACTGCCGGCCGATTTTGCCGAAGCGGCTAATCCTGATGCGCTGAGCCATCACGAACGTGCTGTGGCTTTAGCAGCTAAAGAAGGCATCAGCTACGAAGAAGCGGCACGCCGTACCGCCGTTTAACCCAAAAGCGACGATGTCGTCGCATTTCAATTTGAAAGGATGAACGATGAGTTCACATTTGCGCCGCCTTCGCGGTCAGGTCGATCCAGTTTTAACCAATCTGGCAGTCGGTTATAAAAACGCGGAATTTATTGCCGAGAAAATTTTCCCTCAAGTATTCACTGATAAAGAAGGCGTACAGGTGCCGGTGTTTGGCAAAGGCTCTTTTGTCGAATACGACACAAAGCGTGCCGTCGGTGCGGCGTCTAATGTGATTACGTTGGATGCGCCGAACTATCTGCCGATTGTGTTGGAAGAACACGATTTAGCGGCTGGTGTGGATTACCGTGAGCAAGCGGAATCGCTGTTTAACGAGCAAGCCAAAGCTACCCGTCGCGCTACCAAGGGTGTGCAACTGCGCCAAGAAATCGAAACGGCTGCTTTGCTGCAGGCGAAATCTGCTTATCAGAGTGGCCACACTAAAGATTTGGCGGCTACGAAAAAGTGGAGTGCCGATAATTCAGACCCGTTGGCCGATATTGAAAGTGCACGTGAAACCGTCCGTGCAGCTTGCGGTGTGCGCCCCGGCGTATTGGTAGTAGGTGCCAGCGTGTTGTCTCAACTCAAGCGCAATAAGGCTCTCCTCGCTTCTCTGTCCGCCAATGACCGTAAATCTCTCTTGACTGTCGAGCAGTTGAAAAACCTGCTGGAACTGGATGACATCATTGTTGGCCAGGCTGTTTCATCTGTTGCAACCGGCAAACCCACCAAGGATGTTTGGGGTAAATTTGCCAGCCTGATTGTTCGACCCGATTTGGTTTCAGACGGTAATGACGAAGGCGAACCTGCATTCGGCTATACCTTCCGCCGCCGTGGCATGCCTGTGGTTGACCGTTATGAAGAAGTTGGCGGCAAAGTCGAATATGCCCGTTATACCGATATCCGCAAAGCGGCTGTGGTGGGTAGTGCGTGCGGTTTCTTGTTCGAAAACGCAGTAGATTAATTGACAAGGCCGTCTGGAGTGCCTAGACGGCTAGGGAGAAAAAATATGAGCTTAAAGATTACACCTCAAGAAATTGAAAACAAGATTGATAAGGCTGATTATCACCGTGTGGGTGAGACAACTGCAATCGTTTGCTCGTTGACCCTGAAATCAGGTTTTGTCGTGATTGGTAAGGCGGCTTGTTTTAGCCACGATATTTTTGACGAACAAATGGGCTGTGAATTGGCATACCAAGATGCTATTCGCCATCTGTGGGAATTGGAAGCTTATCGTTTGAAAGAAAATGCAGTTATGCAGAAAGTAGAGGTTTAAATGGCTCAAACCAAACAAGTGGTACTGGTAACCACCATTACCGCAACAGGCGCGATTGTGAAAAACCGCTTTGTTAATTTTAAAGGCGCACAGGCTAAAGTCGGCGATGCCGTTTTGGGTGTCGCTCCATATGATGTTGAAACTGGTGATACTGCTGCAGTCGATGTGGTCGGTATCGCTGTTGTCGAATCAGGTGGCGCAGTGGCTATCGGTGCCGGAGTAGGCGCAGACGCACAAGGCTGTGCAGTATCCGATCCGCTAAAAATTGTCGGTACGGCTCTGACTGCTGCAACCGCCGCAGGTGAAACTGTTCGTGTATTGTTGAAAGGTTAATCATGGCTAAGGTTTATATCGCAAACACTGCATTGATTCTTGAAGACGAAGCCGGTAAGCAATTTCGCGTGGAAGCAGGCGAAGCTATTGAGCTGACACCTGAACAATACGAATCAGTGGCCGCTCATGTGACGCCGACGGTAACTACAGGCGAAGAGCTGGATGCACAACAGGCAGAAACTCAAGAGAAAACGCCGTCTGAATCTAATCCGACTGAAGATCCTGAGTCCAAAACCAAAACGCAACGCAAAACAAAGGCAGACGCGTAATGTACTACATCAACGCCGAGAATATGCTCAAGGCTATGAGTAAGCCGGAATTGGTGCAGTTGACCAACGATGAGCCGCGTGCGACTGAGCCGGATATGGCGGTAGTGGATGAAGCCATCCGCTATGCCAGCGACTTGGTTGACGGCTATTTGCGTGGACGCTATCCGCTGCCTCTCAAGTCGGTGCCGACGGTGTTGCCGCCATTGTGTATCAACATTGCCCGCCATTTCCTGCACTCGCGCCGCATCAATCGGGCGGATTTTCCGAAGACGGTGGAGACTGCCTACAACACGACTCTGAAAACGTTGGAAGCCATCCGCGACGGCAAAATCCATATCGGCGTTGATACTTTGGACAAAGAGGCGCAGCCGGAGCCAGGTGCGTATCACACGCGTGGCGGTTCGCGTATTGACATGACGGGGTATTGATTGTGAGTGCGACACGTCCTGTTATTGACGCGGTAGTTGAGCATTTGCAGACGGCCATTCCATGGGTCATCGTGGAAGCGTTCCCCGAAAGGCCGTCTGAATACCAGTTTATCCACCCGACCGGTGCGATTTTGGTGGGCTACGGTGGCAGTAAGTTCACTGATTTGGAACATTTGGGCAACATTGCCCAGCAGCGCGACATGACGCTGGTGTTAACCGTTATCGGCAGCAATCTGCACGGCGATGAAGGCACGCTGGCGATTTTAGACGAAGCCCGGTTGGCGATTGTCGGCTTCCGCCCTCCAAACTGTCTGCCGTGTCATTTATTGCAAGAGCGTTTTTTAAACGAAGATGCCGGTGCATGGCAGTATGAGCTGACCGTTCAGACGGAAACTCAACAAGTCGAAGTTTGTAAGCCCAATACCAATCCCTTGCTCATTAAGGTGCATGGCCGCTTGAATGGAAATGCATTAAACCCTGATTTAAAACCTAAGGAGAATTCATAATGGCAGCAGCCTATCATCATGGTACGGAGACCATCCGTATTGACGGTGGTTCTAATCCTGTCTATACCGTTGACGGTGCGATTACGGCTATTGTCGGTACTGCACCAGTCGGTGCGGTCAACGAATTGACTGTGTGTCAAACCAAGAAAGACTTTGCACAATTTGGCGGTGAGCTGACCGGTAAAGGCTTTACATTGCCTGACGCGGCCAATATTTGGACACGTTATGCTTCTGGTGTGGCTTATGTGATTAACGTGTGCGATCCCGCACGCCATAAGACCCAAGTACAGAACGAAGTATTGACCGTCGACAGCAATACCTTGACGGCCTATACCGCCAAACCTGCACTGCTTGCCGGTTATGCCCTGACTGACGGCGCATCCGCACTGACCGAAGGCCAGCACTACACCATCAACACGCTAACCGGCGAGATTGTGTATAAAACCAAACCGACCGCCCCGAAAATTAGTTACAGCTACGTCGACCCGACCAAAGTAACAGAGGCTGACATCATCGGTGCATATGTCGCGGCTACCGGAAAGCGTACGGGCTTGGAGCTGCTCTCAGAAGGCTACAATCGCCAAGGCGCAGATGCCAAAATCATTATTGTGCCGAATTACGACAAAACGGCTACCGTCGCCGCCAAAATGATTACCGTGGCCGACAACCTGAATGCAATTGCCTATATCAACGCACCTGAAGGCACGACCTTGAGCAAAGCTCTCGAAGGCCGTGGGCCATTGGGTACGATTAATTTTCAGACATCAAGCGACCGTGCCGAGCTGTTTTTCCCGCATGTTATCGGCCTACTGGGTATGGAATCACTGGCTACCCACGCTGCCGGTCTGCGCATGAAGACTGATGTTGAGCAGGGTTATTGGTTCAGCAAATCCAACCGCGAACTCTTGGGTGTAACCGGTGTGGCAATCGGTCTGACTGCTCGCGCCGACGACCCGCAGTCCGAAACCAACCGCCTCAACGAAAAAGGCATTACTACCGTCTTCAATAGCTACGGTACTGGGTACCGTATGTGGGGCAACCGTCTTGCCTGTTTCCCAACTACTTCTCACATCAAGAACTTTGAGGTAGCCCAACGTACCGGCGACTTGATTGACGAGTCCATCCGTCGCGCCGAGTTGCAATATGTCGACCGCCCGATTGACGAAGCCTTGCTCGACAGCCTGCTGGAAACCGTCCGTACCTACATGAGTACGTTGCCGTCCATCGTCGGCTTCTCTCTGAGTTTGGACTACGACTACGATTTGGTCGACGCATTCAGCAAAGGTCAAGTCCCCATCGTTTATGAATACACGCCGAAAATTCCGGCCGAACGCCTGACCAATACTTCGGTAATGACCCGCAAATATCTGGCCAACTTGGTCAGCGGCAATTAAGGAGCTGAAACATGGCGCAATTAAATGCAATTTACAATGCCAACGTCTATATCGACGGCAACAATCTACTGGGCAAGGCGGCAGAAATTACCGCGCCTGAAGTCGAGTTCACCATGGATGAAGTCACCGGCTTGGGTCTTTTCGGTACGATCAAGCTGCCAAGCGGCATGGAGGCTTTGGAATCCGAAATCACATGGAACAGCTTTTATCCCGAAGTGGCCGCACGCAGCAAGAATCCGTTTAAAGCGGTGCAGCTGATGATTCGTTCTAACCTGCAAACATTCGACGCAGCAGGTTTGCAGAAAGAAGTGCCGATGGTCACTACCATGACCGGCACATTCGGCAAAGATGCGTTGGGTGGCTTTAAACCGAAAGAAAAGGCAGAGTTTTCCAGCACCTTCCATGTAAATGAAGTACGCCAAGTCGCTGATGGTCGAGAGCTCTTCTACTACAACTCCTTCAATAATATTCTGCGCGTGGACGGCGTAGATGTATTGGCACAGATGCGTAAAAACATCGGTGCATAAGTATTAAAACACATTAAAAGCCGGTTCAGACGGCCTTTGGCAGAATTGCTGTATCTTTCTTGGGTACAGCAATTTTTTATTGATTTTCAAAAGGATTAAATGATGACTGAAGCACAAAAACTGCAAGAAAACTTGGGTGCAACCAAAACTGTAAAGCTTAAATATCCTGTACGTTTGGCGACGGGCGAAAACCTGACCGAACTGAAACTGCGCCGTCCGCGTGTGGGTGATTTGCGTGCTGTGGCGCACTTGAGCAGCGATGCCGAGCAGGAGTTGACGATTTTCGCGCGCATCACAGGTTTGGTGCCTGAAGATTTGGACGAGCTGGATTTGTATGACTACAAACAGGTGCAAGACTGGTTTCGTCGCTCACAAGAAGACGAATCAGCCACCATTGAGTAGAAAAGAAGCCGATGATCGGCTCTTAAAAGCGGCTGCTGATCTGGCATGGTGGTTTGGCTGGAGTATGCAGGAGGTATACGCGCTGCCGCTGGATGAATTTGAAGACTGGCAGAAAGAAGCAACCCGCCAAATTAAGGCGGGTTACGGAAGAATCGGGGGGATTTAAGAAGTCAGTTTGTCTTTGATAAAGACACATCCAGCGACCAAGCCACCAACGGCCAAACTGATAAGTAGAACTGGCAATCCGCCAAGTAGCAAATAAAGTACAACGGCAGCAGTTAAGACAACAATCAGTGGCACTATCAATTCAATGATTGGCGCAGATGAATAAGCGACTACTGTAAAAGCTACTGCAGTCAAATACAAAACAAAGCAGGCATTAAAAGTAGTATCGCTGACGTGATTGAAAATTTGTTCGTATTTTTTAGTTGCGTACATAGCCCTCTCCTTAACGCTTCTATCATAAAGGTTGGTAATAAAAATGGCAAACGGTTTAACGCTGGGTATTACCGTCGGCGCATCCGTCGGTGCGGCGGTGGCCGGAATAAAATCTGTCAAATCTTCTTTAGATGTACTGGATAAAGCCAGTGCGAATTTGGCTAAGCGTCAAAAAATGCTTGGACAAACCTTAGAAAACCCGTTGCGTATGACTCGTAGTCGTGTTGGAGAGTTAAAACGGGAATACGATCAACTTGGACGTGCGATTGCCAAAATTGATGCCAAGCGTACCGATGTTGCTCTTTTGCAGCAAAAACGCCAGCAGCATTACGATAAGCGTAATAGCTTTAAAGATGAAATCTTAGGTGCAGCTACTGCTGCTGGTTCAATCGCCGTCCCAGTAAAGTTGGCAGTAGAGTTTGAGTCATCGATGGCTGATGTACGAAAAGTCATTGATTTTGACACGCCGCAGCAATTCAAGGAAATGGAGCAGGACATCTTAAGGTTGACCAGAACCATTCCGATGGCTGGCAGTGAGCTGGCCAAAATCGCAGCATCGGGAGGTCAGTTAGGGATTGCGCGTAAAGACATTTCCTCTTTTACTGAAACCATTGCCAAAATGTCGGTAGCTTTCGATATGTCTGCCGAACAAGCTGGCGAGAGCATGGCCAAGCTGGCGAATGTTTACCAAATACCAATTACCCAAATAGGGAAACTTGGTGACGCCATCAACCATTTGTCTAACAGCAGCCCGGCCAAAGCTTCGGAAATTGTCAATGCACTCGGTCGTGTTGGTGGCGTGGCTAAGCAGTTCGGTCTGACCGAACTTCAGACGGCCTCGCTTTCTAGTGCTTTTATCGCTTTGGGTAGGACGCCGGAAGTAGCAGGTACAGCCATCAACGGTATGTTGACCAAGTTGATGACAGCTGATAAGCAGGGCAAGAAATTCCAGGCGGTTCTGGAAGGCATGGGTACTGATTCCAAAGCCTTGAAAAAAGCGATTGCCGAAAATGGCGAACAAGCCTTGATAGATTTTTTGAAGCAAATTGAAAAGCTGCCTAAAGAAAATCAAATGGGTGCATTGGTTGATTTGTTCGGTTTGGAATATGCCGATGATGTGGCCGCGCTTGTGGGCGGTTTGGACACATATAAGAAGTCTATCGAAGAACTAAAAAAAACAGGTAAAGGCGGAACTCCTGAATTCATGGGCAGTATGGAAAAGGAGTTTGCTGCACGTTCGGCCACAACAGCCAATAACTGGCAACTTTTAAAAAACGGTTTGGTAGAAATTGGCATCACCATTGGCAGCGTTCTGCTGCCTGCTCTGAATCAAGGAATGAACGCTATTAAGCCGCTTGTAAACGGTTTTGCTGATTGGGCAGCTAAGAATCCTGAATTTGCAAATTCTCTTTTTTATGTGGTTGCAGGTTTGGCTTCACTCAAAGCCGGCAGTTTTGTTTTCCGTTTTCTCAGCAATGAAATTGGCGGCTTAATGACATCATTTCGTTTGGCTAAAACCTTGCTTGGTGCAGACTGGATGGCAACGGTCTTGAGATTTAAATCAGGTGTTGGCTTTTTAGCTAAAGGCTTTGGCTTATTAAAAACAGTTTTTTCTGTTTTCGGCTCCGGCATCATGTCTGTTCTTCGCTTCCTTCCTATGTTGGCTTCTGGCTTCCTTAAGTTGGGTATGGCTTTAATGGCCAATCCGATTTTTCTTGCGCTTGGCCTGTTAGCCGTTGCCGCCTATCTGCTCTACAACAATTGGTCAGAGGTCGTTGGTGGTGCAAAGGCATTATGGCAAAGCTTGGTAACATTTTTCAGTGGACTTTGGGCAAAAATCACAGCCTTCTTCAGTAGTGGCATAGGCAATATTGCAGAAACCATTCTCAATTTTTCACCACTCGGTTTGTTCTATCAGGCATTTGCTGGTGTGATGAGCTGGTTTGGAGTAACCCTACCGTCAACCTTTTCCGGCTTTGGTCGGATGCTGATTCAGGGATTGATCAATGGCATTAAATCAGCGGCGGCAGCTGTATATAACACAATTGCATCTATCGGTAATTCAATTAAGGCAAAATTCCAGGCGGTAATGGATATCCATTCTCCAAGTCGTGAATTCCGCCGTTTCGGTGGCTTTATCACTCAAGGTTTGGACATCGGTATCCGTCGCACGGCCAGTCGGCCAATCGGTACTATCGGCACATGGGCTGGCCGTCTGAAAGACAGTTTTACGAACCGTGTCGGTCAGTTACGTGCTGATGTCGCTGCGCGTGTATCCGGTCATCGTGCAGATTTCGAGCAGGCGCGGCAGGCTGCGTCCGCCCCTGGCGGTGTGACCATCCATTTTAATCCGACCATCAACGCGCCAGGTGGTAACCCTGCACAAATTCAGACGGCCTTGCAAATGGGCTTGCGCGAATTTGAAACGCTGTTTCAACGTATGATGGCCGACCGTGAACGGAGGGCTTTCTGATGTATGCAATGTTGGGCGACGTGAGATTTGAGACCTTGCAAAGTTTTTCCAGCCTGGAAGCGCAGCACTCGGCCAAGTTTGCCAAGCATGAAGTGCTTAAGGGAAGACCACGCCTGCAGGCGATGGAAAATGAGCTGACCACGCTGAGATTTGGGTTAAAGTTGCATTGGATGTTGGGCAATCCTGACACGGCCTACAAGGGCTTGCTGGCTGCTCTGGAGGCGCAGCAAGCGGTGTCGTTGGTTTATGGTTCAGGTCGATTTGTCGGTTGGTTTGTAATTGAAAGCCTGACCGAGCGCACGTTGATTCAGGATAGCAAAGGCCGTACCGCCGCACGTGAGTTGGACGTTGAGTTGACTGAATTTGTCGGCGACCCAAATAACCCACTGCCAACACCAGCGATTATCAGTGGCAAACAAAATCCATTACTGTCCCTGCTGCCCGAGTCGGTTCAGGCACAGGCGTCTGAGGTAATCAAAGCGGTTGAGACAGGAGTAAAAATTTATAGGGCTGCAGAAAGTGGCATTGAACAAGTGCAAGGCATTATTACAGCGGCGAAAGAGCTAAAAAATGATCCTGCCGGGCTTTTGCACTTAGTCGGTGATGCACTTGGTGTTGCTGCGCCGGTTCTACAAAACTTGAACGGCATTGGAGAAGTAACGGCTGTTGTTGGTGACTTGACGAGCGCAACAAAACTGGCAGAGCAGCTCGGTATGGCTGGAAATGCGCTTGGTAATACGGTGGCAAGCCTAAGATCGGGTTATGAGAGCGGTTCAGTCGGAGGTTGGTTGGATGCCGCCGGGTCATCCATTATGACGGCAACAGAGGCGATGGCGAATGGAGCGTCAGCAGTTGAAACTTTGACTGGATGGCTTGCAACACGGAGTGATTCATGAGTGCAGTTTTACGTTATATAACTAAAGACGGTGACCGCTGGGATTTGATTGCCCATAAGCACTACGGCAACGCGCTACTGATTGACGGCCTTATTGCGGCAAATCCGCATTTGCCGTTGGCTGAAGAGTTTGTCAGTGGTTTGACAGTATTTGTTCCTGTGTTGGAAAGCAAACCTAAAAACAATCAGGCCGATTTACCGCCTTGGCTGCGTTAAGGCCGTCTGAAAAGGAAGACCATGAATATTTCGTCTTTATTGTCCGGCTTGGCCGTGCAAGGCGGTTCGGGCGGCACACACCCGGTAACCAAGCCGGATTTCACACTGAGCTACGAAAACAAAGACATCACCGGCGACATTGCACCGTATCTGATTTCCTTTGTTTATACAGATTATCTTGAGGGGCAATCTGATGAGCTACAGGTAGAATTTGAAGATACCGACGGCCGCTGGCTGCGTGGCTGGTATCCTGAGCAAGGCGATGCACTTGCGTTGAGTTTGGGCGACCAATTTACCGGTTTGGTGGCATTGGGCAGCTTTGAGATAGCTGAAATTGAGTATAACCATCCTCCGTCAACGGTAAGCATGAAGGCTTTGTCTGCAGGTATCAGTAAAGCAAGCCGTACCTTAAAAGGTCGTGCGTATGAAAATACCACGCTTGCAGAGATTGTTCGTCAAGTGGCAGGTCGTTTGAAATTGCAGCTTACCGGGCAAGTTAAAGACATCAAAATAAAACGCGTAACTCAGTATCAGGAACGCGACGTTGAGTTTTTAAGCCGGTTGGCCAAAGAGTATGGCCACACCTTCAAAATTGTCGGGGATAAGCTGGTGTTTACCGATAATGCTACCCTGAAAGAGCGTGAAGCCGTGGTGGTGTTGAGTCCAGAAGATATGATGAGAATTCGTCTACGTGACTTGATTAAAGGCGTGCCAACCCAGGTTGAGATGCGCGGTTATGACCCGAAAACCAAAAAAACGGTGTCTGCTAAGCGGAAAACAAAACCTTTACGCCCAAAATCTAAACGTGGCCACACTGGTGACACCTTGAAAATAGTGCCGAATAAAGGAGAGAGCCAAGCGCAGCTTAATGCTCGTGCCGATGCCAAACTGGCTGACGCACAAGACGATCAATGTGCCGGAAACATCACCTTGTTCGGCAACGCGCTGCTGGTTGCAGGACAAACCGTTAGGCTGAAAAACATGGGTAAGTTTTCCGGTAAGTATCTGGTGAAGCAAGCGCGGCATGAATATCGCAGCAACAGTGGCTACACGACAGAGCTGGAGATTAAGATGATTGAGTATATTGATGACGAGGAGCAGCAGGATGCAACAAACCCATGATTTCGGGGCGACCCTGCAATTCGGCGTGGTATCGGCGGTAGATGAAGCCGGTCACAATCTGCGCGTCAAAATCCCTGCTCTGGAAGACATGGAAACCGACTGGCTACCGATGATTACACCGGCTGCCGGTGGCAATCAGTTTTACAGCCTGCCCGACGAAGGTGAGCAAGTTGTCTGCTTGCTGGACGCTCGCGGCGAAAACGGCTGTGTGATTGGCGCAATTTACAGCACGGCCGACAAGCCTCCTGCAAGCAGTAAAGACAAATGGATACGCCGATTTAAAAATGGCACTGTGATTGAGCATGACCGTGCCAGCGGGGATGTTTCTGTTCAGACTGACGGAGTGGTTAAAATTAAATCTGGAGCCAAAGTGTCTATCGAAACTCCAGAAACGATGGTTAGCGGAAATACGACTGTCAATGGATTGTTGACTTATACAGCTGGTATGTCAGCAGTTAATTCAGGTGGTGGTGATGCTGCAAATATTGAGGGTACTATGGTAGTGAATGGTGAGATTATCCTCAATGGAATTCCTTTGTCTAAACATAAACATCCCGGGGACTCTGGTGGTAAAACTGGTTTACCTGAATAGTCTTTAATCCGTTTTAAAATCAGTTTTAGACGGCCTTTCATAAAATCCCTGTATTCATTACGGATACAGGGATTTCTTATGCAATTCGACACGCCGATTTCCAAACACTGGCAGCTCGCTCCCGGCGACAGCGGCTTGGCTCAGGGCGTGGACGATATTGATCTGTGTATTCATAACATTTTGTCTACGAGAAAAGGCTCGGATGTAACTCGTCCGGACTTTGGCAGCAACCATTTCGATTACATCGACACGCCGGAAGACGTGTTTGTGCCAAATATCGTACGTGAAGTCGTATTGGCTATTCAGACATGGGAAAAACGCGCCGACGTCGAAGACGTAACCTTTAGCGGCCACGCCCCACACATCACCATGACCGTCCGCTGGCGTGTGGCCGATGATGTATCGGGCGAGGTCTATAGCACGGCTGTGAATTTGGAGAATGCAACGTGGATTTAAGCAATTTAAAGCGTGAAGACGTCAAGGTCGTAGATGATGATTTGCAGACGATTTTGGCCGATACCATTGCTAGATATGAGCGCGACAGTGGCAAAACCTTGCAACCGGCTCATATCGAACGTTTGCTGATTAATGTGTACGCCTACCGTGAAGCATTGACTCGTCAGCAGGTGAATGAAGCCTACCGCCAACAGCACGTGCGCTTTGCGACCGGTTTGATGTTGGATTTATGTGGCGACGATGTGGCCACGCCACGATTGGAGGCACAACCTGCTCTTACAACATTGCGATTTTCGTGTGATGCCAACTTGTCTGCAGAACAGGTTTTTATACCGGTTGGTACTCAAGTTAGCGTAGGTGAACTGACTTTTAAAACGACCACATCGGCAACTTTGTCATCCAGCCGTAATACGGTCGATTTACCGGCGCAATGCACAATAACCGGAACAGCCGGAAATGGCTGGACAATCGGTCAAATCAATACTTTGGTCAAGCCACTGCATGATGAGATTGATGTTGAGGTCAGCAATATTACTGTATCGTCCGGCGGAGTTGTTATTGAGAGTGACGACTCCTACCGAGAGCGTATTTTGCTTGCCTTTGAAGCATTTTCAGTCGGAGGACCGAGAAAGGCTTACGAGTATTACGCGCGCAGGGTTTCACAAGCGATTGTTGGTGTCCACGTCGGCAACGATGTTGATTCTTCCGGAAACGCGATTGGCGGCACAGTAGCCGTTACGTTGCTGACGACTGACGGACTACCCGGCCAAGAATTGATTGACAAGGTGTCAGCGGCATTGAGCGATGAGACGGTACGTCCACTCTGTGACACTGTGATCGTGCGTGCGCCAGAAGTGGTGGAATACAAAATTGATGCCCGCTTGGTGCTGTTCAAAGGAGCTGATTCAAAATCGGTCTTAGCTGCAGCCAGCGCGGCTTGGTCAGACTATGAAACCGCTCGCTATTCCAAGCTCGGCAAAGATGTTGTGCCTTTGGATATTCAGACGGCCTTAAAGGTAAGCGGCGTGTACAACGTCATTTTGTCCAATCAGTATGGCGAATTGCGCGACAGCGATGTCATTTTGATTGCACCTAATCAATGGGCGCGGTGCGTGTCATTTGGGCTGTCCGTCGATATGGAGCAGCAGGATGGCTAAGCTCAAATATGCCTTAATTATCGACCAAGACCCACGCTTTACGCGTTTGGCTAATCTCAGTAATGGTTACAGACGACTCACACTCACTAAGCTCATGCCACGTTTGCTTGAGCAAGTAGATGATAAACACCTTGAGCTGTTGGCCGAGAGCAGAAGCATGGTTGGCTCAGACGGTTATTGGTTGGCCAAAGACAATAAAACCCGTCGCAAGCTCATTAAAGATGCCGTATTTTTGCACCGCCGCAAAGGTACACCTTGGGCAGTACGTGAAATTTGCCGCCGTTTGGGTTTCGGCGAAATCGGTCTGATTGAAGGGCTTGGTGGCCAAATCTACGACGGCAGTATTAATCACAAAGGCATTTATATGTATGGCGACCACCGTTTGTGGGCGCATTACTCAATTACTTTCAGTCGACCTATTACCAATACAGAAGCCCGTCTGTTGCGGGAAACACTTCCGGCCTTTGCACCAGCACGCTGCGTGTTGGTGCGTTTGGACTATCAGGACACGCCGCTTTATTACAACGGCAAAGTCAATTTTGACGGCGATTACAATTTCGGAGCAGCTTAAAGATGGCAACAATACAAGAAAATAAAGTCACCCCAGAATGGGTGGACGACTTATATCAAATCGAAATGACCGACCCAGTTATGGGAGGGGCAGATGGTGTAGCGAATCGCCAGGCTAAACAGTTGGGGGCGCGAACACAGTGGTTGAAGAAGAAGTATGAAAATCAAGAAGATGAATTTAATGAATATAAAAAATCCGTTGAATCAGCTACAGAGCTCAAGGCAGGGATTACTAAACTAACTTCTGACATCGTGAAACATAAGGATGATGGTGGTTATGCAGTCACTCCTAAAGCTATTGTGGATTATCTCGCTTCCCAAAGTGTATCAGTCAAAGATGTAAATGAATTAAGAAACTACGAAAGTAACGGTTTATATGTCAATGTGAGTGGTTATTACGCGTCTACCCCTGGTATTGGTGGTGGGCTGTTTGTCGCAGCCCCAAATGACAAAACCAGTGTCGACAATGGCGGTACCATTATCGTTGCCTCCAACGGTATGCGTTGGCACCGTCTGCATTCTGGTGTCTTAAGTTTACGTGATTTTGGATATGACTCCAACCGCAACAATGAAGTTGCCGCATTTAACGCTGCTGATACTGCTGGTTTAAATGTGGTGATGGATTGTTTAGGATTGACTATTGATGTTGGCAATAACTATCCGCATGGCAATAAATATACAAACGGAAAATTTAACATCAACGGAAAAATTGTTGATGTGCAATATCAGACACCCCGCACGGGCATTGGCCGTTTCATTACTGGTTCTGGTGCAGCAGCCAACCTCAAATCGAATGAATGGACCGGTGCAGGTTTAATCGCTATTGGCGAAGGTGCAATGGGGCAGATGGAAAAATGTGTTTCCGCAATCGCTATTGGTGACCGTGCGCAGGGTTTTTCGAAAGTAAGCAGGGACAATATTGCTATTGGAGCTGACAGCTTAATCAACGTACAAGCTGAAACAGAATGGTATGAACAGTCAAAAATGGCTGGCACGCGCAACATCGGCATTGGCGGCAATGCAGGCCGTGGAATCACAAGTGGCTTTTCAAATGTCGCAATTGGGCGAAATGCCGGGCAAGGATTGAGTTCAGGGTCATCAAATATTGCACTTGGCGCAGGCGCGATGGCAGGGACAGCTCCAGTCGGATTAACGGGCGACATCGAAGTTTTCTGGCCATCCCCAACTTCAAAAACAATCGCAATCGGCGAAGCCGTACTGCAATCATATCAAGGCCGCGCAGCTCAAACTGCCATTGGCGGGAGCGCGGCGCGAAATACAAAAATGGCCGAAAAAGTTACCGTAATCGGCGCGGCGGCAATGGAGAACCTGGAAAGAAACCGCGCTCCAAATGGCGGAGATGTTGTCTGGACAGGAACCGAAGTAGGTACCTACGCCCAATCTGGAAAAAGCATTACGCTTACATTTCCCAACATTCGCGGTGCGCAAGCGACTTATTGGGTGGGCATACGCCTTACATCAGGCACGGCGCAAACCTTACAAAACGACGTCGTACCGGCTCAGGTCGTATCGGTGAATGGCAATACATTAATCATCCAAAGCTCAAAAGAGCTGACCGCCACCGGTGCGGCCGAACTGAAATACGTTTATTCTGCAAATTCAACCGCTACTAAAAACGAAGAGTTGACCATCATCGGCTCGAACGCGATGAATAAGGCATTGACCGCAGGATACTCAACTATCATCGGCGCAGATGCCGCGTTGTTTGGAGACAATTATCTAAAAACGACCGCAATCGGGGCGTCATCATTGCGAACTGGCACCCATATTTCAACCACCGCTATTGGGTATTGGGCACTGACCGGGGCAAGTAGTGAGCAATGCGTTGTTATTGGTGATAGCGCTGGCTATCGAAACGTTCAAGGCAACTTTTTAACCGGAAAAATAACAAACTCCATCGCAATCGGATATGGAGCACGAATAAATGGCGACAACGAAATTCAAATCGGCACAACGGGGCAAACTTTATATGCTCCGACCTCGGTGAACATCCGTTCTGACGGCCGCGACAAAGCAGATGTTAAGCCGTTGATGAACGGTTTAGATTTTGTAATGAAGCTCAAGCCGATGACTGGCTACTACGACCGCCGGGATTCCTACGTTGACGAATTATTCAAAGACTTGGCGGCAGACGAACGAGCGGCCAAAGTCCGCGAATGGTGGGCGAACCCAATCAAAGATGGCAGCCATAAAGAAGATCGTTTGCAGCATTGGTTTATTGCCCAGGACATTGCTGCGCTGGAAGATGAATATGGGCGATTGCCAATGGTAAATAAAACAAACGATACCTACACCATCGAATACGAAACGTTCATCCCCGTTTTGACTAGAGCCATTCAGGAAATGGCCGCAAGAATTGAAACATTAGAAACCGAAATGAAGGAATCGAAAAAATGACAAGATGCGTGATTGACCAAGACGGTTTGTTCGTAGAGGAGCAATATTTTGATGACGGCCGCCAAAGCATTGAAGCTGAAATTCCTGATCTTGCACAATATCAGGCCGCTCAGTGGGATGGACAAGGTTGGCAGATAATTCCCGACTATCGTGGATGCGTAGTTTTTGCCGGTGGGCAAGAGCAGGTATGGGATAAGTTAGGTGATTTGCCCGATGGCGTCAGCCTGACCCCGCCTGAATCGGCAAATATTGACGGCTTAAAATCCGTAAAACTCGTTGCATTAAATGCTGCAGCTCAGGCTTTTATTAACAAGCACGCCGGTATCGACAGCGTACCTGAATTTGAGTTTGCAAGCTGGTCAATTCAGGCCTCCGAAGCAAAAGCTTGGCAGTTAGATAAAACCGCGCCAACTCCGGTGCTTGACGGCATTGCCACAGCTCGCGGTATCCCTGCTGATACACTTAAGGCTGCTGCGTTGCGTAAAACGCTGGCCTATGAACAACTTGCCGCCCATGTGGCAGGCCAGCGCCAAGCGCTGCAAAGCAAGATTGAAGCTGCTAAGAAACAATCTGATTTAGACAAAATCGAGATTGCATTCTCCTTGCCGGAGGCCGTCTGAAAATGGCAAAAGTCTATTTGGCTTTATATAAAGGCCGCAAGACGATAAAAACGCCCAAGGACTTGGCTTTCCGCATCATCGAATGGGTAATACGCAAAGTTACCGGCGGTCAGTATTCTCACTGTGAAATTGCAGTGCCGGTAGCGTTTTCAGACGGCCTCTTTGATTGCTATTCATCATCTTTTCGTGATGACGGTGTGCGCTGCAAACGTATGCCGTTGCCTGCCGAAAAGTGGGATTTGATTGCGCTGGATAATCAACAAATTGTCATGGAGCGTCTGTTTTCTTTGTGGAGATGCACTAAGGGCAAGCGCTATGATTTATTGGGTGTGTTATGCGTGACATCGTTTTTCCGTCATGTTTTGAGGCAGTCTGCAGATAAATGGTTCTGCTCGGAATGGTGCGGGGAAGTAATGGGAGTAGCCGAGCCGTCATTATGTTCGCCGGTTGACTTGAGAAAGGCCGTCTGAAATGCAGCCGCAAACAAAAAACTTCACTCTTTATCGCGGCGACACGCACTTGTTTAAGGTGAGATTGACCGCTGATTCAACTCCGTTGGATTTGTCTCAGACGCATTTTCAAATGGATATCGTGGCCGGGGATGGTTCGGTGGTTCGTCCTGAAATCAAGGTTGCGGACAATTTGGTTGTATTACTATTTCCGGCCGCCTTAACCCGTAGTTTAACCTGGCTCCGTGCATCTTATGACTTACGTGCGGTTTGCGGAAATGTGGTTAAAACCTATCTGCAAGGCGAGATTCAAGTTAAACCGAGTGTAACGAATGTTGTTGTTGATTTGTCGGATGATGAGCCGGCCGCAGAGACAGTTAATGTTGATGTCAGCGGTCAGGCAATTATTGTGTTGCCGTCAGCTGGTAGCACAACTGATTCTGCGGTTATTGACGGTTTATTGGCCAAGATTCAGCAGCTTGAGGTAGCCGTTAAGGAAGCCGATGAAAGCTCTGAAATCGCAGCATTGTCTGAACAATTGGCCGTTGCTCAAGCGGCAATTAAGTCTGCTGGTTCATTAGAAGGCCGTCTGAAGTTATTGGAAAGTAGCAGTGCGAATATTTCTGAACAGGCGGTGGAACTGGCGAAACAAAAGGCTGATCTGGATAAGGCATTGAATAAACTGGTTGAGTCTGATGCAACAGTTTCTGCTTTGAAGAGTCAATTGGAGATCTTGCGTATCCAGTTTGATTCAGCCAAGGGCAGTGATGAGATTGAAGCCCTACATCTGAAAATTTCTAAAGTAATGGCCGACTTGGAAGTTGCAAAGCAGTCTGCAGCCGCAGCTGAAGAAAGTGAGGAGTTGGCTGCGTTACAAAAGAAAATCGAAGACCTACAGACATTATCGGAAACACAGAGCAGCATTACTGCTGAAATTGCAGAACTCAGAAGACTTCTCGGTTTACGTAAATGTGAAAAGATTCATTTGACCCAAGATTTATGGGCAGATGGCGGATATACATGGTTGGAGGCTAAGTTCAAGAATACTTACAATGATCCAAAGGTATATCTGGCTCTTGAACATAAAACGATGGTCGTTTTGTTCCTCAATCATAACTTTGGGGCAAAAACTGACCGTAGCGTCAGAATTCGCACTAATTATGACAAGCCTAAGATTGACGTTGATTACTCTGTCTTCTTATATGTCGAAGAATGGAGCGATTCAATCAGTTAAAAGAGAAACGGCTGCGCGGCGGTGTCCTACCACCGTTCTCCGCGCCAGCCTCAGCAGTCCAGACCTGCGTTAGCCTTTTTTACCGTACCTCGCGCGAGGCACGGTGATTCTATCACTAACGATAAGGGAACTGTGAAAAATGAAATGCCGTTGCAAAAATTGTTTTAAACTTTTGGCTGTTGGCCGTGGCTGCTTTGAAATTAAGTGCCCACGCTGCAAATTGCTGAATCAATTTAAAACGGAGTAATTCAAATCTGAGTGCCTTTGAGTACCTATGCTTATATATAAGGAGTAGTTATGACTCAAAAGCCTCTGCCTATCGTCCCATGGATGGGTGGCAAACGTCGTTTGGCAAAACATTTGTTACCCATGTTCCCCGAGCATACTTGTTACGTTGAGCTGTTTGCCGGTGGTGCAGCATTATTCTTTATGCGACCGCAACCAGCAAAGGTTGAAGTATTGAATGACTTGAATGGTCAACTTATCAATCTATATCGTGTTGTACAGCACCATTTCGATGAATTTGTGCGCCAATTCCAATGGACACTAACCAGCCGAGAAGTATTTGCAAGACTCCAATCAACACCTCCTGACTGCATGACCGATATTCAGCGTGCCGCACGTTTTTTCTATCTGCAACATAATGCCTTTGGAGGCAAAATTTGCGATCAGCACTTTGGAACAGCTACAACTGGTAAGGCATGGAATGCAGCTCAAATTGCAGATAAACTTCAAGTTGCTCGTAATCGACTGAGTGGCGTATATGTGGAAAATGAATCATGGGAGCGTTGTTTTCAACGGTACGACCGAGAGCATACATTTTTCTACGCAGACCCCCCGTATTGGCAAACTGCAGGCTATGATCGCTCATTTGATTGGAATCAGTATGAGCTGCTGGCTAAAATGATGCGCGAATGTAAGGGTAAAGTCATGCTCTCTATCAACGACCACCCAGATATCCGTGAATTGTTTAAAGGCTTCCGAATTACCGAACTGAACCTGGTATATTCTATTAGTCGAGATAAAACACAAAAAACAAGTGGAGAGCTAGTTATCTACAATTGGTAAAAAGCGACGGTGTCGTCGTGTTATAGAAAAAATCCTGCCTAAGATTGGCAGGATTTGAAAATAGCTTTCACATTATGAAATAAAAGAGCATTTCATTTTTCTCAAAAAATCGTCTGATTTATCTCGGCGCGCTTC
The DNA here is from genome assembly GCF_946902045.1 of Neisseria sp. Marseille-Q5346. Next base: position 2,068,172 of record NZ_OX336253.1, read on the forward strand.
AATCGCCAATCATCTTAAAATCATCTATCAAACAACGGTTTTCTGTACATTTCAACATGAAATCTGCACCGACCCTATGGCCGTCAAATTGTTTAAATGTTGCCCGGACGGTATGGGGAGAAGTGACCTTGACTTGCAAAGTTTTATGGAAGTTATCAGGATGATCCTGACCAAAACCCAAGTAGTAATGTATCGGCATGTCACACCCCATCTCCATATTGGGTTGCTTACGGATATTTGTGTCGAATTTATTGAATTGTCGGATGATTTTTTGTAGTTCAGGCATAGTAACACGATTGTGTTCAGAGCCTAAATCCACTTTGGTCAGATAAACCTTTTTGACTAAATCTATTTTCGTTTGATTGTTTGTGGCGTTATTTGCAGCCGTCGCTTGGGAGAATAAGCTGGTGGTTAACAAGCCGATAACAAAAAGAGAGTGCAGTGTTTTCATGAAGTGCATATGGACGGGATGAAAAGAATCCAAGTATAACGACATTGAATCTATATTGAATATGTTTCTAAGAAATTTAAGTTGAAAAGCAAGGGAAGGATTGAAATCATTGAATATGATTCTGCAATCTGCTTTACAGGCCGTTTGAATGCGAAAACCGATTTTCAAACGGCCTTTTGATTTGTTCCCAACCTCACAAACCCTTAAAAATCAGCTATAATGCCCAACTATTTGATTTTCGCTTATCCCATATTGAAATGGCACAAAAAATTCAATCTGTAAAAGGTATGAATGACCTTTTACCTGTCGAACAAAAAGATTTCAAACTGACGGCTGCGTTTTGGCAGGCGTTTGAAGATACGGTCGGTCGTTGGACACGCGCTTACGGCTATCAGCAAATCCGTACGCCGATTGTCGAGCAAACTGGTTTGTTTGTCCGCTCCATCGGCGAGGAAACCGATGTGGTCGGCAAGGAAATGTACACCTTCTCCGATTCAAACGATTCTTTGAGTTTGAGTCTGCGTCCTGAGGGTACGGCTTCTTGTCTGCGTGCTGTGGTCGAACACAACCTTCTGTACAACAGCCCGCAAAAGCTGTGGTATATGGGGCCGATGTTCCGCCGCGAGCGTCCGCAAAAAGGCCGTTATCGTCAGTTCCATCAGGTTGGTATCGAGGCTTTGGGTTTTGAAGGGCCGGATATTGATGCGGAAATCATCGCGATGTCTGCCGACTTGTGGGAAAAATTGGGTATTCGCGAATACCTGACTTTGGAAATCAACAGCTTGGGCAACCGTGAGGAACGCGCGGCACACCGTGCGGCATTAGTTGAATATCTGACTCGTTATGAAGATAAATTGGACGAAGACAGCAAACGCCGTCTGAAAACCAATCCTTTGCGCGTTTTGGATACGAAAAACCCTGATTTGCAGGAAATCTGCAACGCGGCGCCGCGTCTGGTGGATTATTTGGGCGAGGCTTCGCAAAACCACTATGCACGCTTCAAGGCGATGTTGGACGGTTTGGGTATTCAATATATTGAAAATCCGCGCTTGGTCCGCGGTTTGGATTACTACAATCAGACGGTTTTTGAGTGGACGACCGACAAACTCGGCGCGCAGGCGACTGTGTGCGGTGGCGGCCGTTACGATGGTTTGATTGAAGAGCTTGGTGGCAAACCTGCGCCGTCTATCGGCTTTGCGATGGGTATTGAGCGCCTGCTGCTTTTGGTGAGCGAATACGGCTCACTGGAAGTGAACGCCGCGCCTGATGTCTATGCAATGCACCAAGGCGAAGGTGCGGACTTGCAGGTGATGAAATACGCGCAAGCCTTGCGCGCTCAAGGCTTCAATGTGATGCAGCATTCCGGCTATCAGAGCCTGAAAGCGCAAATGAAAAAAGCAGACAACAGTGGCGCACGCTTTGCCCTGATTGTGGCTCAGGATGAGCTGGCAAACGGTACGGTTACCCTGAAAGATATGCAGGGCGAACACGAACAACAAACCGTTGCCGCCGCTGATTTGACAGACACTTTACAACAATGGAAGAACGCATAAATGGCAGCCCATTTGGAAGAACAACAAGAGTTAGACAACTTTAAATATTTTTGGAAAAAAACCGGCCGTTGGATCTTTGCCTTGCTGATCGTGGTGGCTTTGGGGTATTTGGGTTACACCATTTACCAAGGCCAAAAAACTTCAAAAGATCAGGAAGCCGCCGCCGTATTGGCGCAAATGGTGGAAAAGGCGCAGCAAAAAACCGACCAAAAAGCTATCAACGCCGATTTGGCCGAATTGCAAAAAAACTATCCTGATTCCATTTCGACAGCCCAAGCTACTTTGATGGTAGCGGCAACCGAGTTTGATGCCGGCCGTTATGATGTGGCGGAAGGTCATTTGAATTGGGTGCTGAAAAACCAAAACGCACCGCTGGTTCAAGCTTTGGCGGCGCAGCGTTTGGGCGTTGTCCTGTTGCAGCAGAAAAAATACGATGCCGCCATCAATGCCCTGAATACTCAGATTGAGGCTGATTTCGAGCCTTTGATGCTGGAAACCAAAGGTGATGTTTACGTTGCCCAAAATAAAACCAAAGAAGCCGTACAAAGTTACGAAGCTGCTTTGAGCAAAATGCCGCAAACCGCAGTAGGCCGCGAATTGCTGCAAATGAAAATCGACAGCTTGAAATAAGTTTGTTTGAAATCAAGGCCGTCTGAAGTTGCAATGACTTTTCAGACGGCCTACACTTATCCTTATCAACCGTGTTTTTAAAACACCTGCTTGTGTTCCGCTCCCGTTTTTAGGCGGCACTTGACACAGAAAGACTCAATCATGAAACCAACCATCGCGCTTGTCGGCCGCCCCAATGTCGGCAAATCTACTTTATTCAACCGTTTGACGCGTACCAAAGACGCGCTCGTGCATGACTTGCCAGGTCTGACGCGTGACCGACATTACGGTCATGGCAAAGTCGGCAGCAAACCTTATTTGGTCATCGATACCGGCGGTTTTGAGCCGGTTGTGGACAGTGGCATTTTGCACGAAATGGCGAAACAGACCTTGCAGGCTGTCGATGAAGCCGATGCGGTTGTGTTTTTGGTGGACGGCCGCACCGGTTTGACGCCGCAAGACAAAATCATTGCCGACCGTTTGCGCCAAAGTCCGCGTCCTGTTTATTTGGCCGTGAATAAAGGCGAAGGCGGCAATAGGGCCGTACTTGCCGCCGAGTTCTACGAACTTGCCCTGGGCGACCCTTATGTGATTTCAGGTGCGCATGGCGATGGTGTGTATTATCTGATTGAAGATATTTTGGAAACCTTCCCTGAGCCTGAAAAGGAAGAGGAAGAAGCGAAACATCCTGTTTTTGCTGTGATCGGCCGTCCAAATGTCGGTAAATCGACCTTGGTAAACGCCATTCTCGGCGAAGAGCGCGTGATTGCCTTCGATATGGCAGGCACGACGCGTGATAGTATCCATATTGATTTTGAACGTGAAGGCAAACCGTTTACCATCATCGATACCGCAGGTGTGCGCCGTCGTGGTAAAGTGGATGAAGCAGTAGAAAAATTCTCCGTTATCAAAGCCATGCAGGCGGTTGAGGCGGCAAACGTTGCTGTTTTGGTATTGGACGCGCAACAAGATATCGCCGACCAAGATGCGACGATTGCAGGTTTTGCTTTGGAAGCAGGACGTGCCTTGGTGGTGGCGGTCAATAAATGGGACGGCATCAGCGAAGAGCGCCGCGAGCAAGTGAAACGCGATATCAACCGCAAACTGTATTTCCTTGATTTTGCTAAGTTCCACTTTATTTCTGCATTGAAAGAGCGCGGTATAGACGGTTTGTTTGAAAGCATTCAGGCTGCCTACAACGCGGCGATGATTAAGATGCCGACGCCGAAAATTACCCGTGTTTTGCAAAGCGCGATCGAGCGTCAGCAACCGCCACGTGCTGGCTTGGTGCGTCCGAAAATGCGTTATGCCCACCAAGGTGGCATGAATCCGCCGGTGATTGTGGTACACGGCAATTCGCTGCACGCCATTTCTGACAGCTACACACGTTATCTGACCCAAACGTTCCGCAAAGCCTTCAATCTGCAAGGTACGCCGCTCAGAATTCAATACAATGTTTCGGAAAACCCGTATGAAAATGCGGAAGACAAACCGAAGAAAAAACCGCTGCGCCGTGTCAGCCTGAGCAACCGTATTGAGAAACGCGAAGGCCGCAAGGAAGAGAAAAACCGCTTCAAGAAGAAAACCAAAGTCAGCGTGAAAAAACAATTCAGTAAATAAACACAAAGGCCGTCTGAACAATTTCAGACGGCCTTTTTATCATAAAAAACAGCTTATTAGAACTTCATGGCATATTTTCGACAGGGTTTGCCGAATTTAAAAAAAACATCCAATTTGGGTTTAGGGTTGTTGTGAATATGGAAATGAAACAGTCGGTTTGACGGGAAGTTCCCTTATTGCTGGATTCCTAAACGGTGTGATAGAAAAAAATAGTTGGTAATTTATCTTATTCGGGGCTACAATCCCATCAAACGCCGATTTTGGCGTCTTTACAATCATAATAATGGAGCTCAAGAATATGACAGCTAAAGGACAAATGTTACAAGATCCTTTTTTGAATGCGTTGCGTAAAGAGCACGTTCCGGTTTCGATCTACTTGGTAAACGGTATCAAGCTGCAAGGCCAAGTGGAATCATTCGACCAGTACGTTGTTCTGCTGCGTAATACTTCCGTCACTCAAATGGTTTACAAACACGCTATCTCAACAATCGTTCCTGCACGCGCAGTCAGCCTGCAACACGAAAACAAACAACCTCAAGCCGCTGCCGCAGCTGCTCCGGTTCAAGTTGAGACTGTGCAACAACCTGCCGAATAAATGATGTAACGCATTCCTGTTTTTCAATACCTTACCGCTTTTGCGGTAGGGTATTTTTATTTTCAGACGACCTTTATCATGCTGCTTGAAAACATTCTTCCTTTTGCACATTCCCTGTTACGACAAGCCTTAAAATCAGGCGGCCGCGCTTTGGATGCGACGGCCGGAAACGGGCATGATACTTTGCTGTTGGCGCAGTCGGTTGGCGAGACGGGTAGGGTGTGGGCATTTGATGTGCAACCCAAAGCATTAATGCAGACTCAAGGCCGTCTGAAAGAAAACGGCGTAGATGGCCGGGTAGCCCTGATACATGACGGCCATGAAAACCTTTTATCTTATATCGACGAGCCTTTAGATGCCGCAGTATTTAATTTCGGTTGGCTGCCGGGTGGCGATAAAAGCTGTACGACTGAAGCGGCAAGCAGCATCCGTGCGCTGACGGATACTTTGGGTTTGCTGAAAGAAGGCGGTCTTGCCGTGGCGGTATTGTATCCGGGGCATGAAGCTGGCCGAATAGAGGCTGAGGCGATTGTGCAATGGGCGGAAACTTTGCCGCAGGAAGCATTTGCCGTGTTACGCTATGGCTTTGTCAACCGCCGCAATGAGCCTCCCTATCTGCTGGCGATTGAAAAGTTGCGTCAGAAATAGATGTTTGCGGTAAAATAGCTGCTTTGTTTTTCAACCCTCAACATAAGAAACTGCCATGCAATATCTGTTTGTAAAATACAGCCATCAGATTTTCGTTGCCATCACCATCCTGTTGTTCAACATCCGTTTTTTCCTGCTCTGGCGTCATCCTGAGAAGCCATTGGCTGGCATTTGGAAAGCCATGCCGCATTTGAACGACACCATGTTGCTGTTTACCGGCTTGTGGCTGATGAAGATTACTCATTTTTCGCCGTTTAATGCGCCATGGCTCGGCATGAAAATCCTGCTGTTGCTGGTTTATATTGTGTTGGGCATGATTATGATGCGTTCGCGTCCGCGTTCGCCGAAGTTCTATATCGTCTACGTTTTGGCCATGTCGTGTGTTGCCACGATTGTTTTCCTTGCCAAAACTAAAACGCTGCCGTTTTAAAAGAGGCCGTCTGAAATGTATCCGCATTTTGCCGTTATCGCTTTGGGCAGCAATCTCGCCAATCCTGCTGAACAGGTTCGCGCAGCTTTGGCCGAATTGGCCGCGCATCCTCATATCCGGCTTGAAAAGACTTCTTCCCTGTATCTGACTGCGCCGGTCGGCTATGACGATCAGCCTGATTTTGTGAATGCCGTTTGTACCGTGAAAACTTCATTGGACGGCGTAGCGCTGTTGGCAGAGTTAAACCGCATCGAGGCCGAATTTGGGCGTGAACGTACCTTCCGTAATGCGCCGCGTACTTTGGATTTGGACATTATCGATTTTGACGGTATCTGCAGTGATGACCCGCATCTGACTTTGCCGCATCCGCGCGCGCATGAGCGCAGTTTCGTTATGTTGCCTTTGGCCGAAATCCTTCCAGATTTCGAGTTGGGTGAGCATGGCCGTGCGGCTGATTTGGCTCAGGCTTTGGGCGGGCAGGGTATTTGCCTGTTGAAAGAATAAGGGCCGTCTGAAAAACGGACTAAAACAAGAAAGGGCGTGTTGGACACGCCTTTTTTGCTATAAAATATTGTTGGGAAACACATTACAAAGAGTTACTATGAATCCTCGTTATATTGTTGTCGAAGGCGCCATCGGTAGCGGCAAGACTGCTTTGAGCCGCCGCTTGGCAGAGCATTTCAGTGCGTTGCTGTTGTCGGAGAATCCGGATCACAATCCGTTTCTCATGAAGTTTTACAGCAATGTTTCCAATAATGGCTTGGCTGCCGAACTTTTCTTCCTGATGCGCCGCGCTGAAAGCGTGAATATTATTGAAGACCAATGCGCGCAAGGCGGAATGGTTGTGGCTGACTTTTTATTGGAAAAAGACCGTATTTTTATGCCCATCGTTTTGAATGATGACGAGCAGCAGCTTTTTGCCGATATGAAGCAACGCATTTTGCCGCAATACGCAGAGCCCGATGTGGTGATTTATCTGCAAACCGCCGTCGAAAACAACCGCAAACGCCTGCAAAAACGTCACGAAGGCATCATCAGCTTGTTTCCCGAAGGCTATTTGGGACGGGTGCATGACGAATACAGCCATTTCTTCCATTTGTATCAAAGCGCGCCTTTGCTGACCGTCAATGCCGATGAGTTGGATTTGGCCGGCAATGACGACCACTTCCAGCTTTTGTTGCGCGCACTGGAAGATTTTCAAGGTACGCGCAGTTATTTGAATTTAAGCGAAAAATAAATACAGGCTAGGTTTAGGCCGTCTGAAAGGAATAATATGTCAAAATATCAATTCACACTCCCATCTTCTTCCGGCAGCGATTTTAACTCCGCCGAACATTTGCCGTTGGTTGTCTATTTTTATCCTAAAGACAGCACGCCCGGCTGTACCACCGAAGGCTTGGATTTCAATGCCCGATTGGAGCAATTCAAAGCATTGGGCTATACCGTTGTCGGCATTTCGCGTGACGGCGTTAAATCGCATCAGAATTTCTGCGCCAAACAAGGCTTCCAGTTTGAATTGTTGAGCGACAAAGAAGAAACTGTTTGCAAACTGTTTGACGTGATCAAGCTGAAAAAGCTTTACGGCAAAGAATCACTCGGCATCGAGCGCAGCACGTTTGTGCTGGACGAAAACGGCGAAATCGCCCATGAGTGGCGCAAAGTCAAAGTGGCCGGACACGCGCAGGAAGTTTTGGATACAATTTCTCAAGCCTCTTAATAGGGCTTTGAAAACCTAAGGCCGTCTGAACGGATGTAAAGTTATGCCGTTCAGACGGCCTTTCAATACAGTTTGATGAATATGGACGATTTAATAGACAAGCTGCTTGAATCCCTTTGGCTGCAAGACAGGCTCAGCCACAATACGTTGCAAAGTTACCGCCGTGATTTAGTCAAGGTCGCGGCGCGTTTGGCCGAGGGCGGGCAGGATTGGTTGAGTGCCGATGAATTTGCCCTGTCTGATGCTGTGTATGCGGGGGGAGAAAAAAACACGTCCCAAGCGCGGGCATTGTCGGCTTGTAAGCGCATGTACGGCTGGTTGGAAGAAACAGGCCAAAGAGCAGACAATCCCACCCGTTTTCTCAAGGCGCCGAAATCTGAACGTAAACTGCCCACGCTGATTACCGAAGCTCAAATCGACGCGCTGCTGGCTGCGCCGGATGTGGAAACGCTGCACGGGCTGCGCGACAAAGCCTTGCTTGAAGTAATGTATGCAACAGGTTTGCGCGTGACCGAAGCCGTCAAATTGACGCTCAGCGATATCGATTTACATCGCGGCAGTATCCGTACCATAGGCAAGGGCGACAAAGTGCGTCTGGTTCCGCTGGGGCAGGAGGCAGCGTATTGGGTGGAACGCTATTGCAACGAATCGCGCCCGTTGTTGCTGAAAAACAAAATTTGCGACGAAGTGTTTGTCAGCCAGAAACGCAGCGGCATCAGCCGTCAGCTTGCATGGATGATAGTCAAAGAATATGCCGAAGCGGCCGGTATTGCTTCGCTCAGCCCGCACGGTTTGCGCCATGCTTTTGCCACGCATTTGGTCAATCACGGCGTCGATTTGCGTTCGGTCCAGATGATGTTGGGACATTCCGACATCAATACCACGCAGATTTATACCCATGTTGCCAATATCCGTTTGAAAAACATGGTTGATGAACACCATTCCCGCTCATAAATAAAGGCGGCATCTCGAAGATACCGCCTTTTGTTATCGAGGCCGTCTGAACGGTTATAAAGTTTATTATTTATAAAATAACAATCAAAATACAAATTTACATAGAAAAATTTCAAAACAAAAGGACAGTGCCAATATTGCAATGCAAACCGTTTTTATTTATATTTACGTTCAAGAATAAATCCTACTCTCAATTACAGAGGGTAACAAAATTATTGGAGCACATCATGTTTGTCTGCATCTGCAACGCCATTACTGACCACGACATCAAAGAGACCATCGCCGCCGGTGCAACCACCATGAGCGATTTGCAGGCTCAATTGGGCGTGGCGACTTGTTGCGGTTGCTGCGGCGAATTGGCAGCGTCGTTTTTGACTGCAAGCAGTGCCCAAAATACCGTGACTGCCGGTATCAACGTTCAATCTTAATTTCAGAATACACACAAAGGCCGTCTGAAGGTGTCGTTTCGCGCCTGTTCAGACGGCCTTTGTCATGCCTGTATGGTTTGGCGGCATTTTGCTATACAATGGCCGCTTTTGTCCCTCCGAGAGTAACCGCCATGAAACTGACCTTGATGTTTCGGGAATATTGCAGCCTGTGCCACAAAATGCGCGAACAATTAAAGCCTTATCAGGAGCAGTTTGGATTTGAACTGGATATTGTTGATATCGATGCCGATCCGGTTTTAGAAGAAAAGTACAATGAGCTGGTGCCTGTTTTGCTGGATGGCGATACCGAAATCTGCCATTGGTTTTTGGACGAAGAAAAACTGAAAGCGCATTTGAGCTCGTAACAAACCGTTGACCATATTATCTTTCAGACGGCCTTTGGCTGTTTATGCCGTCTGAACATTGATTTTATTATGACTGAAAAACTTTCTCCCGATGCGCTGATTGAAGCGGCGCTGTTGACGCAAGTCGAACCCTTAAACGAAAAAGCCATGCGCGAATTGTGCGTGCCGCCGTTGTCGCAAGACAAGCTGATTGACGTGTTGGCGCAACTAAAAGCTCGCTGGCAGGGCAGGGCTTTGCAACTGGTGCATACCCATGAGGGCTGGCGCTTCCAAATTGCCCAAGCCGCCTTTGAACGACTGGGCAGCCTGCAAGAGCAGCGCGCTCCGCGTTATTCCCGTGCCGTGATGGAAACGCTGGCGATTATTGCCTATCAGCAACCGGTAACGCGTGGCGATATCGAAGGCATACGAGGCGTGGCGGTGTCGCAAAATGTGATGCAAACCTTGCAGGATAGGGGCTGGATTGAAGTCATCGGCCACCGTGATTCTGTCGGCCGTCCGGCTTTGTGGGCGACGACGGCAACATTCTTAAGCGATTTGTGTTTGGAAAGTTTGGAAGAATTGCCGCCGCTGACTGAATTGGGCGAGCTGGTGTTGCCCGATTTGATGGAAACGCCGCCGACAGGCGATGAAGAAGCAGTAGAATCAGGAAGCAGACTGATTAATTGATTTAAATGTAAAAGCCGTCTGAAACAATCGTGTTTCAGACGGCTTTTATTGTTGTGTAACATTATGATTTTAAATAAAATTTTCGTTTAGTTTTATAACTTATTGATTTTGTGATATAATTTAAAAAATTATTAGAATAAATATCTCTCATTCTGTAATAGTTTGAGAAGGCATACGGAAACGTTTCTTTCTTTATCAATCGGCAGCCCGTTTGTTCTTCAAATATGCGCTGTATCAACTACGGAACCGATATGAAATTCAAACAATTTATTCAAAACAAATCTTCTTTCAACCCAAGCGTGGTCGGTATTACGCTTTTCTTCGTCCTTTTGCTTTTGTCAGCTGCTTTGGTTTGGCCTCAAAATACTGAGGCTTTGTTAAATGCCATGAAGCAGTTTATTTTTCAAAATGTCAGTTGGTTTTACATTCTGACTTTCTCTGTATTCCTTATTTTCTTATTGGCGCTTCCCATCAGCAGCTTCGGCAGTATCAGGCTGGGTACAAACGAGGATGAACCTGAGTTTTCGTTTTTATCATGGCTGGCCATGCTGTTTGCGGCCGGCATGGGCGTGGGCTTGATGTTTTTCGGTGTGGCTGAGCCGTTATCACATTTCTCTTCCCCGATTGCCAAAGGCAATGCGCAAGAGGCGATTCTGCATACGGTGTTCCACTGGGGGATTCATGCCTGGGCAATCTACGGAATCATTGCGCTTGCCTTGGCGTATTTCGGTTTCCGCTATAAATTGCCGCTGGCGTTGCGCTCCTGCTTTTATCCGATTTTAAAAGACAAAATCAACGGCAAAATGGGCAATGCCATCGATGTGATGGCTTTGATTGCGACTTTGTTCGGTATTATCACAACCTTGGGATTTGGCGCGGCACAAATGGGTTCAGGTTTGTTGAAGATGGGCTGGGTGCAGGACAACAGCTATGTTTTGCAGGTCGGCATTATCGTTGTTGTGATGGCGATTGCCATATTTTCCGCAACTTCGGGCGTGGGCAAAGGCGTCAAAATTTTGAGTGAAACCAACTTGGTATTGGCACTGTCATTGCTGTTGTTTGTCTTGTTGAGTATGCCGACGACGTATTTGATTTTCGCATTCAGCGACAATTTGGGCACTTATTTGAGTAACTTCGTTTCGTTCAGCTTTAAGTCATATACCTACGAGCCTGAGCATACAAAATGGTTTACCGGCTGGACGGTGTTGTATTGGGCTTGGTGGTGTTCGTGGTCGCCTTTTGTCGGTTTGTTCATTGCCCGAATTTCGCGAGGCAGAACCATCCGCGAATTTATTTTTGGCGTATTGGCAGTGCCTAGCCTGATGAGTATTTTGTGGTTTACCGTATTTGGCAATTCAGCCTTGTGGCTGGATACGCATGTAGCAAACGGCGCCTTGTCTGCCTTGACCAACGAGCCTGAAAAATTGTTGTTTGCCTTTTTGAATTATTTGCCGTGGCCGGTTGTCAGCAGCTTGGTGGCATTGCTGGTGATTGCGCTGTTTTTTATCACTTCTGCCGACTCGGGCATTTATGTGCTGAACAATATTGCTTCGCGCGATAAAGGGCTGGCTTCGCCTAAGTGGCAATCGGTTATGTGGGGTGTGTTGATTTCGGCTGTGGCTATTGTGTTGCTGGGTGCCGGGGGTTTGCCTATCTTGCAAACCATGACCCTGATTGCGTCTCTGCCGTTTGCGGTGTTGATGATTTTTATGATGGTTTCTTTGTGGAAAGCCCTGAACAACGATGCCAACTATTTTGCAACCGCCGTCAATCCGAGCAGTATTTTCTGGTCGGGCGATCATTGGAGGGAACGCCTTGGCCAAATGATGAATCAGACGCAGGAAGTCGATATCATCAAATTTATGAAAAATACGGCACTTCCGGCAATGCAGGAATTGAAAAACGAATTGACCGAAAAATACAATATGGACGTAGAAATCCGTTGCCTGTTGCAACAGGATGAGCCGTCGGTGGAGCTGGTGGTGCATAAAGGGACGGTAAGGGATTTTGTCTATGGGATTAAATCTGTAAAGCGGGAAATTACCGACCAGTTGATTCGCGAAGACAGCCTGCCTCATTTCAAATATGAGGCAACATTCATACCGTTGACATATTTCTCGGATGGGCGCGATGGATACGATGTGCAATATATGACGCAAAAAGAATTGATTGCCGATATGCTCAAGCAGTATGAGCGTTATCTGAACCTGCTTGCCGGAGTGGGGCAGGAATTAATGGGGCATGAACAAGTAGAACTGGCAGAGTAAAATAAATTTAGGCCGTCTGAACATGTAGCAATATTCAGACGGCCTTTTTATTGCCTGCTTAAAAAATAATTTGTTTAAAATAAATATCTTAGATAAATTATAAGAAAAATCTGATTCAAACTATAAAAAATCTTAGTTATAATCAGTTTATCTAAAGCTATTCCGCATAGGTGCGGGTGATTTACTAAGGAATATTGCAATGCTGTTGGCACTTTCTTTGCGTGATTTTGTCATTGTTGAAAACCTGAATCTTGATTTTCAAAACGGCTTTACCGTATTGACGGGCGAGACCGGCGCAGGCAAATCGATTACTCTGGATGCGATTGGCCTGTTGTTGGGCGATAAAGCCGATTACAGCCAAGTGCGCAGCGGCGCCAAAGAAGCGCAGTTGTCGGCTTTGTTCGATATCAGTAGTTTGCCTGAACTGAAAACGCAGCTGCAGGAGCAAGGCCTTTTGGAAGAAGATGCCGAAGAGCTCAGCATCCGCCGTATTATCGATGCCAAGGGCAAAAGCCGCAGTTATATCAATAATCAGGCAGCAACATTGGCGCAACTGAAAGCCATCGGCGAGCAGTTAATCGATATTCACGGCCAAAATGCCCATCACTCGTTGAATCAAGAATCTGCGCAACGCGAGTTGTTGGACGCATTTGCCGGCAGCAAAGAGCAGGCGGAAACGGTCAAACAGCTTTATCAAAATTGGGTCAATGCGAAAAAGGCACTGCAAGAAGCGCAAGAGCAGGCAGAAACCATGGCCATCGAGCGCGAGCGTTTGGAATGGCAGTTTAATGAGTTGAACCAATTGGAGCTCAAACCCAACGAATGGGAAACCTTAAGCCAAAGCCACGACAGCCTGGCGCATTCGGCCGAGTTGCTGCAAACCGCCGAGCAGGTGGGCGAAAGCATAGACGGCGACAACGGCATCCAACGTCAAATCTACCAATGCCAAAAATTGCTGGGCAATCTGCAAAACATTGAACCGCGCTTTGCCGAAAGCCTGAATATGTTGGCAAGTATTGAAGCCGAGTTGGGGGAAATCAGTGCCAATATGCGCGATGTGGCCGGCCGCAGCGATATCGATCCGAATGAATTGGCCGCACAAGAAAGCCGTATGGGCGAATTGATGAGCATGGCGCGCAAATACCGCATTGAGCCGGAAGAGTTGCCGCAAAAGTTGGCGGAAATTGACGAGCGCCTGCAAAACCTGCAAGCGGCTGCCGATTTGGAAGCCTTGGAAAATACGGTTGCGCGCAATCTTGCCGAATGCCACGAAGCCGCTCACGTTCTCTCCGCTATGCGCCATCAGGCTGCCGGCCGTTTGGGCGAAGAGACTACCGAGCATATGCAGCATTTGGCCATGAAGGGCGCACGTTTTGACATCGTCTTGTTGCCGTCTTCGCCGACCGCGCATGGTCTGGAGCAGGTGCAATTCCAAGTAGCGGCGAATAAAGGCAATCCGTCCCGTCCTTTGAACAAAGTGGCTTCCGGCGGCGAATTGGCGCGTATCAGCTTGGCTTTGCAAGTGGTTGCCAGCCAATACACGCAAGTGCCGACATTGATTTTTGATGAAGTGGATACCGGTATCGGTGGCGGCGTCGCCGAAATGGTCGGTAAAGCTTTGCGTGCCTTGGGTAAAAAACATCAAGTCTTGGCGGTAACCCATCTTCCCCAAGTCGCCTCTTGCGGTGAAAACCATTGGCAAGTGCGCAAACATAGCGAAGGCGAACAAACCGTCAGCGAAATCAGCGTATTGGATCATCATCAGCGCATTGAGGAAATCGCGCGTATGTTGGGCGGCGAAATCATTACCGATACCACACGCAGCCATGCCGCCGAACTCTTGCATTTGGCAGCCGCCTAAAAGCTTCAAGGCCGTCTGAAAATAGGATTCAGACGGCCTTTTCTATATTTTGACACCTTTTCAGGCAGGCAGAATACGAGGTATGATTATATCGTCTGTTTACAAGGAAATTTTGATGAAAGTCCTGTTTATCGCCGATCCGATGGCAAGTTTTAAAACCTATAAAGACACTACTTACGCCATGATGCGTGAAATGGCAAAGCGCGGTTGGCAGCTTTTTCATACCTTGAGCGGAGAATTGTCCGTCCGTGAAGGCTTGGTAGTGGCTCAGGCGGTGGCATTTGAGTTTGTCGGCGCGAAGAATGATGACGATCACGAATGGTTTAAAGCAGAGACAAAAGTTCAGATGGCCTTGAAAGATTTCGATGCGGTCATTATGCGCACTGATCCGCCGTTTGATATGCAATATCTGTACGCGACCCAGTTTTTGACGTTGGCACAGCAGCAGGGCGCAAAAGTATTTAACAGCGGACAAGCAATGCGTGATTTCAATGAGAAATTGGCGATTTTGAATTTCAGCCAGTTTACCGCGCCGACTTTGGTTACCACACGTTCCGCCGATGTCCGTGCCTTTTTGAAAGAACACGGCGATATCATCATCAAACCTTTGGACGGTATGGGCGGTATGGGCATTTTCCGCCTGACCGAATCCGACCCCAATATCGGCAGTATTTTGGAAACCCTGATGCAGCTTGATTCACGCACCATCATGGCGCAACGTTATATTCCTGAAATCGTACATGGCGACAAGCGCATTCTGATTATCGGCGGGGAAGTTGTTCCGTATGCTTTGGCGCGTATTCCGCAAAACGGAGAAACGCGCGGCAACTTGGCTGCCGGCGGCCGAGGCGTGGCGCAGGAATTGAGCGAGCGCGACCGTGAAATTGCAGAAACTCTTGCTCCCGAACTCAAACGCCGCAGCATCTTGCTGGCAGGTTTGGATGTCATCGGCAGCAACCTGACAGAAGTCAATGTAACCAGCCCGACCGGCTTCCAAGAAATCATGAAGCAAAAAGATTTCGACGTTGCCGCCATGTTCGCAGATGCCGTGGCATCTTGGGCAAAACAATAAACCCAAAGGCCGTCTGAAAATTGATCCGACCGTTTCTTTTCAGACGGCCTTTTTATGTTGAGAATATGATGGAACCATCCTCCTACGCATCTGAAAAAAAAGGAAAAAACGGCATCAAGCGCATTATCAATGCGTTTGGTTATTCCAAAGACGGTCTGGCTGCCGCGTATCGTTATGAAAGCGCATTTCGCCAAGTTTTTTGGTTGAACCTGATTTTAATTTTTTTGGCTTTGTTCCTTGATTTTGGCCCGGTCACCAAAATGGTGCTTGTTGTCGCATCGTTTATTTCACTGATTACCGAATTGTTTAATACCGCCGTCGAGGCAGCCGTTGACCATACCTCTACTGAAAAACACGAGCTGGCTAAGCGTGCCAAAGATGCCGGTTCGGCCGCGCAACTGATGGCTTTGTTCATGTTATTTATTGTTTGGATTGTTGCATTAACTGCTTAAAAATGTGGTAATATGGTAATTCGTTAGGATTAGATAGTATTAATTAATCTATATCAAAGTTTTCAGACGGCCTTTGATTGTAAGATGAAGGCTGTATATCCCAGCCATTTGGCAAACACAAGGAGCAAAACATGAAAAAATTAATGGCAACCCTGATTCTGGCAGGCTTGGCAACTTCCGTATCTGCAGCCGGTATCCATATTGAAGACGGTTGGGCACGTGCCACTGTCGAAGGTATGAAAATGGGTGGCGCATTCATGAAAATCCAAAACGATGAAGCCAAACAAGACTTCTTGGTAGGCGGCAGCAGCCCTGTTGCCGAACGTGTTGAAGTACACACCCATATTAACGACAACGGTGTTATGCGTATGCGCGAAGTTAAAGGCGGCGTGCCTTTGGCGGCAAAAGGCGTAACCGAGCTGAAACCGGGCAGCTACCACGTTATGTTCATGGGCCTGAAAAAACAATTGAAAGAAGGCGAAAAAGTGCCTGTAACCCTGAAATTCAAAAACGCCAAACCTCAAACTGTCGAGCTAGAAGTGAAAACCGCGCCTAAAGCCGAAATGCAGCACGATCACGGCGCACACGGTGGTGCACATCAGCACTAATTGCTTGAATTTGCATATAAAGGCCGTCTGAAAGTCATTGGGCTTGCAGACGGCCTTTTCTGTCGTCAAATCAAAATGTGCTAAAATCACGCTTTAAAAAATGTATTTGAAACCCACATTCCGCTCATGAATACTCACAACACACCAGCAAACATCATCGTCGGCCTCTCCGGCGGCGTCGATTCCTCCGTTACTGCGGCCCTGCTCAAACAGCAAGGCCATCAAATCAGCGGCGTGTTCATGCAGAACTGGGAAGATGACGACAACGACGAATATTGCAGCATCAAACAAGATTCCTTTGATGCCATTGCCGTTGCCGACATCATCGGCATCGATATCGACATCGTCAATTTTGCCGCGCAATATAAAGACAACGTATTTGCCTATTTCCTCAAAGAATACAGCGCAGGCCGCACGCCGAATCCGGATGTGTTGTGCAATGCCGAAATCAAATTCAAATGCTTTTTGGACTACGCCATCGAGCAGGGCGCCGATACCATTGCCACCGGACACTATGCCCGTAAAGAAGTTCGCAACGGCGTGCATTACCTGCTCAAAGGCTTGGATCAAAACAAAGACCAAAGCTATTTCCTGTACCGTCTCAAACCTTTCCAACTTGAGCGCGCGATTTTCCCATTGGGCGAGTTGGAAAAGCCTGAAGTCCGCCGTCTTGCCGAAGAATTCAAATTACCGACTGCAACCAAAAAAGACAGTACCGGTATTTGCTTTATCGGCGAACGCCCGTTCCGCGAATTTCTGCAAAAATACCTGCCGACCAATAATGGCAAAATGGTTACCCCTGAAGGCAAAGTAGTCGGCGAACACGTCGGTTTGATGTTTTACACGCTGGGCCAACGCAAAGGCTTGGGTATCGGCGGCGCAGGCGAACCATGGTTTGTCGCGGCCAAGGATTTGACCAAAAACGAACTGATTGTCGTCCAAGGCCATGACCATCCTTTGCTTTATACGCAAAGCCTGATTATGAACGATTTAAGCTTCACATTGCCCGAACGTCCGAAAGAAGGACGCTATACCTGCAAAACGCGCTACCGTATGGCCGACGCGCCTTGTACGTTGCGTTATTTAGATGATGAAACCATCGAGCTTGTTTTTGACGAGCCGCAGTGGGCAGTAACCCCAGGCCAATCTGCGGTACTGTATGACGGCGATGTGTGCTTGGGCGGCGGCATCATCATGTCCACCGACAAGCCTGTCATCATTACTGCTTAACACAAGGGCCGTCTGAAAACGAAGCGGCAGATTAAATCAAGCCTTTCTGACGGCCTTCATTCTAAAAAAACGACTAAAACAAAGACTGATCAATATGGAAAAACTCTGGCTCAAAAGCTACGAACAAGGTGTAAACCCTGAAATCGATATCTCTCAATACAGCTCTATCAGCGATGTATTTCGTCAAAGTGTCGAGAAATTCGCAGATAAACCTGCTTTTCAAAACATGGGCAAAACGCTGACTTATGCCGAAGTGGGCAAGTTGGCGACCGATTTTGCGTCTTACCTGCAAAACGTATTGAAACTGCCGCGCGGTGAGCGTGTGGCGATTATGATGCCGAACGTTTTGCAATATCCGATTGCGCTTTTCGGTATTTTGCAGGCAGGTTTGGTGGCAGTGAATACCAATCCGCTTTATACGCCGCGCGAGTTGGAGCATCAGTTGAAAGACAGCGGCGCGACAACGATTGTCGTGTTGGAGAACTTTGCCAATACGCTGGAGCTGGTGTTGCCGCGTACACAAATCAAACATGTGATTGTCGCATCGATCGGTGAGATGTTCGGCATGATTAAGGGCGCGTTGATGAACTTTGTCATCCGCAAAGTGAAAAAAATGGTGCCGGAATACCGCATTCCCAATACCGTGACTTTTCAGACGGCCTTGAAGCAAGGTGCAGCAAATACGTTCAAACCAGTCGAGTTGACACGCGACGATACTGCCTTGCTGCAATATACAGGCGGCACGACCGGTTTGGCAAAAGGTGCCGTCCTCAGTCATGGCAATATCTGCGCCAATATGTTGCAGGCAAAAGAATGGATTAAAAACAGCCTGCACGAAGGCAAAGAAACGGTTATTGCCGCGTTGCCGCTTTATCATATCTTTGCCTTGACGGTAAACCTGATGATTTTCGCTAATACCGGTTCTAAAATCATCCTGATTACCAACCCTCGCGATATGAAGGGGTTTATCGGCGAATTGAAAAAAGAGCCGATCAGCGTGTTCATCGGCGTGAATACCTTGTTTAATGCGATGGTCAACCGTCCGGATTTCGCCGAAGTCGATTTTTCCCGTTTGAAGCTGACTTTGGGCGGCGGTATGGCAACGCAAAAAGCCGTGGCGGAAAAATGGAAAAAAATCACCGGTACGCCGATTGTGGAAGCTTACGGCTTGACCGAAGCCAGCCCAGGCGTATGTTGCAATCCTTTGAATATCAAGGCTTACAGCGGCGGTATCGGTTTGCCGGTTCCTTCGACCGAAGTCGAATTACGCGATGCGGACGGCAAAGAAGTGCCTATCGGACAGCCGGGCGAATTGTGGGTGCGCGGCCCGCAAGTGATGAAAGGCTATTGGAACCGTCCTGAAGAAACCGCCAAAGCAATCGATGCACGCGGCTTTTTAGAGACCGGCGACATTGCCGTGATGGATGAAAAAGGCTGGCTGAAGTTGGTGGACCGCAAAAAAGATTTGATTGTGGTATCCGGTTTCAATGTGTATCCGAACGAAATTGAAGAAGTGGTGGCCAGCAACGACAAAGTCTTGGAAGTCGCCTGTATCGGCGTGGCAAGCGAGAAAACCGGTGAAGCGATTAAGGTCTTCGTCGTACGCAAAGATCCGTCTTTGACCAAGGAAGAGTTGATCGATTTCTGCCGTAAAGAGCTGACTGCTTATAAAGTGCCGAAAGACATCGAATTCCGCGACGATTTGCCAAAATCCAACGTTGGCAAAATCCTGCGCCGCGAGTTGCGCTGATATATAGAATTAGTATGATAAGGCCGTCTGAAAACGCTGTTTTCAGACGGCCTGAAGCTTTTGCCGTTTGCCAGAATATGCTGCTTCAAGTTAAAATCACACATTCCAACATGGGTATCACATCATGACTAAATTTATTTTCGTAACCGGCGGCGTTGTATCTTCTTTGGGTAAAGGTATCGCCGCCGCTTCTATTGCTACTATTCTCGAGTCGCGTGGCTTGAACGTGACCATGCTTAAGCTCGACCCGTATATCAACGTTGACCCGGGTACCATGAGCCCGTTTCAACACGGCGAAGTATTCGTAACCGATGACGGCGCGGAAACCGACCTCGACCTCGGTCACTATGAGCGTTTCATCAACGCCACCATGACCCGCCGCAACAGCTTCAGTACCGGCCAAGTCTATGAAAACGTGATTGCTAAAGAGCGTCGCGGCGACTATTTGGGCGGTACCGTACAAGTGATTCCGCACATTACCGATGAAATTAAACGCCGTATCCATGAAGGCGCGGCCGGTTATGATGTGGCGATTGTCGAAATCGGCGGTACAGTCGGCGATATCGAATCGTTGCCTTTCTTGGAAGCCATCCGCCAAATGCGCAGCCAGCTCGGCCGTAACAATACATTGTTTGCCCACCTGAGCTATGTTCCTTACATTGCCGCCGCCGGCGAAATCAAAACCAAACCGACCCAGCATACCGTTAAAGAAATGTTGAGCATTGGTTTGCAACCCGACATCCTGATCTGCCGTATGGACAGAGAAATGCCTGCGGACGAGCGCCGTAAAATTGCTTTGTTCTGTAACGTTGAAGAACGTGCCATCGTGGGCAGCTACGATGTGGACAGCATTTACGAATGCCCTGAAATGCTGCACAACCAAGGCATCGACAGCATCATTACCGAGCAGTTGCAGCTGAATGTCAAACAAGCCGATTTGACCGAATGGAAGAAAATCGTTCACGCGATTCAAAATCCGAAACACACCGTCAAAATCGCAATGGTCGGCAAATACGTTGATTTGACCGAGTCCTACAAATCGCTGATCGAAGCCCTGAAACACGCGGGTATTCACACTGAAACCGACGTACAAATTACCTTTGTCGACAGCGAAAGCATCGAGAAGGGCAATGGCGACGTTTCCATGCTCAAAGACATGGACGCGATTTTGGTGCCGGGCGGCTTTGGTTCACGCGGCGTAGAAGGCAAAATTGCCGCCGTACGTTATGCACGTGAAAACAACGTACCATACTTGGGCATCTGTTTGGGCATGCAAATTGCCTTGATCGAATACGCCCGCGATGTTGCAGGCTTGAAAGGTGCGAACTCTACCGAGTTTGACTTGAAATGCGCCGCGCCTGTCGTTGCCCTGATTGACGAATGGCAAACTGCCGACGGCAGCGTAGAAACCCGTGACGAATCTGCCGATTTGGGCGGTACTATGCGTTTGGGCGCACAAGAAGTTGACCTCAAACCGGGCAGCCTTGCTGCAAAAATCTACGGCAGCGAACATATCCGCGAACGTCATCGCCACCGCTACGAAGTCAACAACAACTATGTTCCTCAGTTGGAAAAAGCCGGTTTGGTCATTGGCGGCGTATCCGCAGGCCGCGAGCGTTTGGTTGAAACCATCGAATTGCCAAATCATCCTTGGTTCTTCGCTTGTCAGTTCCATCCGGAATTCACTTCCAATCCGCGCAAAGGCCATCCTTTGTTCAGCGCGTTTGTGAAAGCCGCGTTGGGTAACAAAAAAGCCTGATTGATGTGATTGAAAAAGCACCCGTTTCCGGGTGCTTTTTTGTTTTCAGACGGCCTTAGAAGTTATTTGTCTTCATTGACTTCACGGTTGTTCAAAGGTTGTACGGGACGGTTGTTTTCGCCGCCGATAATGTCGCGCATGGCTTTAAACTGTGCCGCATCTGCCTGAACCGGAGTTTTTAAGACAACCCAAGTCACGTTTTCGCTGCAAGGCGGCGTTGTCAGCGAGCCTTTCAGCTGGAATGACTTGCTATCTTTAGGCAGCAGGGCTTGGATATTCAAGTTTTTCAACATTACGGATTCGCCCGCTTTCAGTTTTTTGGCAGTGAGTGCGGACAAGGCAGGGTTGTTTTTGCCCGGTTTAAATACAGAGCCGATGACCGCCAAAGTACCGTCTTCGGCTTGATGGACGAAATGCGCTTCCATCGGGAAATGTTTGCCTTTGAAAGTATGTTCGCTCGGCGTATGGAAGTGGAATTGTTTGAAGGTATAGGTTTTACCGTTAATCACGATGGTTTGGGCCTTGCCTTGCGGCGTGGCTTGAAGGGTATGGCCGTTATTTTCTACTTTGTAGTCGGCGACGTTGTAACGGTATGCCGGTTGTTTGCCTTTTACTGCTTTTGTTGTGGAGAAGTCAACTGGAGATTGCTGTTTGCCTGTTTTGCAGACGGCAAAGTCTTCACTCAAGTCGCCCCAGTGTGCAGCATCGTTTTCACCTGTGTAAGACCAATGTGCATGATGGGTTTCGGCGGATACCGCTGCAGTAGAGACAGCCATTAGCAAAGATAAAAAGAAATGTTTGTTCAACATAAAGGCTCCTATTTATTTATATTAGGTAAAAGGAAAAATTTATACCAAATAAATTATTGATATAAAAAAACTTCTTCATAAGAAAAAAGTTAATGATAGTGGCAATTTGGGGATATTGGGTTGATATATGGCAAACATTTATCAAGCAATCATTTTTGATTAAATGATTGCAATAAGAGGGATGATTGTCCTTGCCGTGACTTTGAATGGGAGAGGCCGTCTGAAATTTCTTTCAGACGGCCTGTTTTATTTAAAAATGTTGTAAAAAGTCTAAACTCTAATGAATAAAAGTGTCTATCAAGATGAAAGTAGTTGTTTGTAGCGTTGGAAAACATTAATATTGCTAAACGTGTTTTCACGAGATTTTAACTTTGTTTTGGAGAGAATAATGAAAAAATCGATTATCGCTTTGGTTATTGCTGGTTTGCCGCTGGCTGCATCTGCAGAAGTGATTCTGTATGGTCAAATCAAAAGCAGCGTGACGGTCGGTCAAGTAAAAATCAAAGGTGATGCAGGTTCTGAAACCAGCTCTACCGCAACCAGCATCAATGACAATACCTCCCGTATCGGTTTCAAAGGCAGCGAGAACTTGGGCGGCGATTTGAAAGCCATTTGGCAGGTAGAACAAAAAACGGCCATTACCGGCGGTTCCCAAGGTTTTGCCACTCGGGACTCCTTCATCGGCCTGCAAGGTAACTTCGGTAAGATTCGCGCCGGTAAACTCAGCAATATGCTGAATGAAATGGACACCATCGATCCATGGATGTACAAAACCAATGCCGCAGGCTTGGGCATCTTTACCCGTACCGGCAACCGCAACGCCGCCGTACGCTACGACAGCCCGGATTTCGGCGGATTCAAATTCAACGTGTCTTACGCACCGCGCGACAACCGCAATCCTTCAGACAAATACACGCACACCAAACCGGCTAAAGACCAATACACCGGCGGCGTGAGCTTCTCTAAAAACGGCTTTACTGCCAATGCGGCTTACGGCCACTACAACGGCGCATACACCGACAAATCAGGCAAAGTCAAAGCGGCGCAAATCGCCAAAGTCGAAACTTATTACGATAAAGACAATCTCTTTGTCGGCGGCGGCGTACACTATGCCAAAGGCCATGAGACAGGCAACGAATATTTAGGCTATTTCACCGATGGTTTTAATGAGTACAAGGGTAGTGACATTACTGTCGATTCAGGCAAATCTGAAGCCGTGAAAGTAGTTGATGCAGCGGTAACAGTCGGCTACAAATTCGGCAACGTGACCCCACGCATTACTTATGCACATGGCTGGCCTGCCAAGGGCGTGAACAGTGGCGAGAAATTGGTGGATAAATTCGACCAAGTCGTTGTCGGCGGCCAATACACCTTCAGCAAACGCACCGGCATCAATGCCCAACTGGCGTATCTGAAAGTCGGCAACAAAACCCGTCTGACTGCAGCCAACAAAGGTGGCGTTGAACAAAAAGCTGCTTCTGTGGGCCTGTATCACAAATTCTAAGCCGTCTTGAAAGACAAGGCCGTCTGAAAAATTTCAGACGGCCTTTTTCTTGATTAAAGCAGTTTATTTGTCGTGGTTGGTCAGCGTTGTACCGTGACGGCCGCCGCGTTCTTTCAAACGTTGTACCAAGCCTTCGACCGTTGTCGGCATACCGTCGATACAGAATGCCTGATACAGGGCGGTGTGCAGGGCATCGTTGCGGCTGAACGCATTGCCGATCAGCTTCCAATCGCCTTTACGCGGCTCGATCCAGCGGTGATTTACTGTGTCGCCGTATGCGAATACTTTGTAAGAAGAACGCTTGTCATTGCTGTAAGTAAAGGACGTGCGGGCGCAATAGAGGCCTTCGACGGAGAGGTTGTCGTAGCCTTTGTCGGAGCGCACATTCAAGACGTAGCGGATGCTGTTGTCAGGCGCAGGCATGATTTGCAGGCTGCTGAGCAGGATTTTGGGCTGCTTGCCGTAGGTTTCGTTGACATAGAGATCGAACCAATCGCCCGATTGGGTATCGGGCAGGGGCGGCAACTCGGCTTTGTGTTCTTTAAATTCTCGTGCGGCAACTTCTTCAGGGCTTTCCTGATAACGCGTGTTGGTCAGCGTATCCTTTTGGCTGAAACCCAAAGCAAATGCTTGAGTCGCGGCAAGGCTGAGAGCGAGAAGGGCAAAACGGCGCATAGACAGCTCCAAAGTGAAAAACGGCTTTATTTTATGGGCTTGCAGGGTGGGGTGCAAGTAAGTGCGGTATAATTGACGTTAATTCTGATTAATATGACGAGTTTTCATCATGAATACACAAACTCTGGATGTCATCGGTTTGAAATGCCCTCTGCCGATTTTGCGTGCCAAAAAAGCTTTGGCGCAAATGCAGGAGGGCGAAGTGCTGACCGTATTGGCTACTGATGGCGGCGCGCCCGGCGATTTTGAAGCGTTTTGCCGTCAGACCGGACATGTCTTGTTGGAATCGAGCGAGGCTGACGGCGTGTTCAAGCTGGTGTTGAAGCACAAATAAAGGCCGTCTGAAATGTCTAAAGCCGTCGCGTTGTCTGCCGCCGTATTGGCCGTCTGCCTCAGTGCATGCGGCAATGAAGGCGTTTCGCCGCAGAACGCTGCCGATTATGCCCAAAATGTAACCGACTTGTTCCGCCAAAGCTGCGTGGCCGCAGACGGCGATGCCGCCCTTGTCGGCGAGTTTGCCAATGCCAACAAACTGGTTTTATTGTCGAAAAAAGATATTACCGATTTGCCTGCCGGAATGATGGATTTGGAGGCATTAAGCATTTGGAAGAAAACGGTAAACGGCGCGGATTATTATTTGAGCCTGACCGAAGACAGTTGTAGTGTGCGCACGGCTAAAGCCGACGACCATCTGATTTTTAAACAATTTTTGGCTTTGGCAGAAAATCCGCCGCAAGGTTTGAACGCTGAGTTGCGTGCCGATAATTTGTCGGAAGCCCCGTTGCCTATGCGTCAGATTTCCTACGCATGGCGCGCGTCCGGCAGTCCGAAAGAAACCTTGCTGACCGTCAAAACAACGTCGTCCGAGCATTTTCCGGTACAGGCTGTTTTTTATTTGACCCATCATTCTTACGACAATAAGGCCGCCGTTTTGCCTTAGGCCGGTTGACGATTGAAACATCAAATTAATAGAAACCGTTACCGCCGAATAAAGGCCGTCTGAAACATTATCAAACCAAACCACTCGAAAGTAAGCTATGCAAACCCTGACCATCATCCGCCCCGACGATATGCACTTACACCTGCGCGACGGTGACGCGCTCAAAGCCGTTGCCCCGTACACCGCCCGACAAATGGGCCGCGCGGTTATCATGCCCAACCTGAAGCCGCCCGTTGTTAGCGTTGCCGATGCCCAAGCATACAAAGCGCGCATTATGGCCGCCCTGCCAGAAGGCAGCGCCTTCCAGCCGTTGATGACGCTTTATTTGACCGACAACGCTACTCCCGAACTCGTGCGTGAAGCCAAGGCTGCCGGTATCGTGGCTTTCAAACTTTATCCTGCAGGCGCGACCACCAATTCCGATTCCGGCGTGACTGACTTGTTCAAACTGATTCCCGTGTTGGAAGAAATGGCAAAACAGGGTATTTTGTTTTTGGTTCACGGCGAAGTAACTGATTCAGAAATCGATATTTTCGACCGCGAGGCCGCCTTTATCGAGCGCGTGATGAAGCCGGTTTTGGCACAAGTGCCGAATCTTAAAGTAGTGTTTGAACACATTACCACTGCAGAAGCCGCCCGACTGGTATTGGAAGCAGGCGATAATGTTGCCGCGTCCGTGACGCCGCAACACTTGCTGCTCAACCGCAACGACCTTTTGGTCGGCGGCGTGCGCCCTCATCATTTCTGCCTGCCCGTACTCAAACGCGAAACCCACCGTCAGGCCTTGGTTGCCGCCGTTACCGGCGATAAGGCGCACAAATTCTTCCTCGGCACGGATTCTGCGCCACATGCTAAAACTGCCAAAGAAAATGCTTGCGGTTGCGCCGGTATGTTCAGCGCGATGACTGCTATCGAGCTTTATGCCGAAGTGTTTGAGAAAGCAGGCGCGTTGGACAAACTGGAAGCCTTTGCTTCTAAAAACGGCCCGCGTTTCTACGGTCTGCCTGAAAATATCGATACCATCACATTGCTCAAA
The DNA here is from genome assembly GCF_946902045.1 of Neisseria sp. Marseille-Q5346. Next base: position 2,094,174 of record NZ_OX336253.1, read on the forward strand.
CAAACGCAAACCGTACCTGCCAGCGTACCTTACGGCGATGGCGAACTTGTACCGATGAGGGCCGGCGGTGAGATTGAATGGACGGTGCAATATTAAATTTGCCGTCAATAAGGCATAAAAAGAAACAACCTGCTTGAAAGGGCAGGTTGTTTTTTATTGTCGTTCAGACGGCCTGTCATGGGGAAGGGAAGCATACAAGGCCGTCTGAAAACCGGATTAGAGTGTGTGTTTATTCGGTCAACATGGGTTTCAGTGCTTCCCAAGCCTGCGGCAGTTGGGTAAAGCCGTCCGAAGCCATCAAATGGCCGCCTTCGGGAATATGGGTAACAGGGCTTTTGAGTTTGGCCGCCATGTCTAAAGTCAGTTCGGGCGGAACATGGGTATCGTTGTCGGAAACCAGACAGTGTTTGGGCATATCGATTTTGCGCAGGATGTCGAAATCGGGGGACGCTGCTTTAATGTAGGCATCGAGTGCGGGCAGGGGAGGCAACGTATCGGCAAAACCCGCGGCAAGCAGCAGACCGCCGATTTTTTGCGGCTGTTGTCGGCTGAGGAAGTGAAGGAGGGTAATGCAACCGAGGCTGTGGCCGACTAGGAAGGTATGGGCATCAGGCTTGCCGATGTGCTGGTCAAGGGTAAACTGCCACGCGGTCGTGCTTGGTTTGTCGGGATTGGGCATGGCGAGGGAGATTGCTTGTGCGCCGGTGCTTTTGACTTGGGCGCAAAGCCAGTCAAACCAATTGCCGTGCGGATTGCCTTCAAAGCCATGTACGATATAAACGCGTCGATTCATGTTTTTCCTCCTTCAGACGGCCTGAGACTTTTGTCTAAATCTCTGCCTGTAAGCGTTCATTATACCATGTTTGTTTATGTTTTATTGTTTGTCGCTTGGTAAGGATTTTTAATTAAGCTTTTGTTGTTAAATGATATTTGCAAGAATAATAAAGCAAACAACACGGCAGGGGCGGATGGCGTTGCCGTGTTGTTCGGGTTTGAAATATATAGGGGTCGTCTGAAAAAACGGTTTAGAAATAGCCTTGTTTTTTGCGCTCTTCCATTGCCGCTTCCGATACGCGGTCGTCCATGCGTGTGGCGCTGCGTTCGGAAATGGTTGCGGCGGCGGTTTCGGCAATGATGTCTTCCGGCGTGGCGGCGGTGCTGGCAACAGGGCAGGTGCAGGAAATATCGCCGACGGTGCGGAAACGGACATCACGGATTTGGGCAACTTCGCCTTCGCGTTTTGGGGTCAACGGGGTAACGGGAACGAGCAGGCCGTTGCGTTCGACGACTTCGCGTTTGTGGGTGTAATAAATTGGCGGCAGGGCGAGTTTTTCGCGTGCGATGTATTGCCAAATGTCCAATTCCGTCCAGTTGGAAATCGGGAACACGCGCATGTTTTCGCCTTGAAATAGGCGCGTATTGTAGAGCGACCATAATTCAGGACGTTGGTTTTTAGGATCCCATTGGCCGAACTCGTCGCGGAAAGAGAAGATGCGTTCTTTGGCGCGCGCTTTTTCTTCATCGCGGCGCGCGCCGCCCATCAGCGCATCAAAGCCTTGTTCTTCGATGGTTTCAACCAGTGTAACGGCTTGGGCGGCGTTGCGTGAATCGGTTTCGCGGCGTAAGACGACGCTGCCTTTGCGGATGGATTCTTCTACGCTGCCGACCACAAGTTGTACGCCGGTGCGTGCGACCGTATCATCGCGGAAACGGATAACTTCGGGGTAGTTGTGGCCGGTATCGACGTGCAGGAGTTTGAACGGCAGCTTCAGCGGACGGCCTTCGATTTGGAAGGCTTTGACGGCCAGCGCCAGCAATACGACGGAGTCTTTGCCGCCGGAAAACAGCAGAGCCGGGTTTTGGGCATTGGCAATCACTTCGCGGATGATGTAGATAGACTCGGCTTCGAGCCAGTCGAGGTGGTGGTTTTGGATGGACATTTTTTCTCTCTTTGCAATCTTGGCGATAGTCGATACTTTAGTGAGGCCGTCTGAAAAAGGGAAAGAATGGTTTGTTTGTTGCAAAGATGTTTTTGTTATATTGCAAGGCCGTGTTTTTCAGACGGCCTTTGCGCTTTAACTTATTTTTAACCCGATTTTTCTGACGAAGCGCCTGTCTTAGCGTACACTTTGGTCTTTTATAAATGAGAATGGTTTATGTATCACGGCGAGAGATTTAATGCGTACAGCCATTTGGCCGGTTTCTTGTTGGCAGTGGCGGCGTTGGTGCTGATGCTGGTGAAAGCGGTGGAATCGGCGGACGGCTATCGGATTGCCGGTGCACTGACTTACGGAGTCTGCCTGCTGCTTCTGTATTTGGGCTCAACCTTATACCACAGCATTCCGCAGCCGAAAGCCAAGGCGATTTTGCAAAAAGTCGATCATTGCATGATTTATCTTTTGATTGCAGGCAGCTATACGCCGTTTACGCTGATTACCCTTCAGGGCGGCTGGGGCTGGTCACTTTTCGGCGTGTCTTGGGGATTGGCTTTGCTGGGCATTGTTCAGGAGCTGACGATTGGGCGCAAAAGCGAGAAGCGGCTGCTGTCGATGGTGATTTATGTGTTGATGGGCTGGCTGATTGTGGTGGCGGTATGGCCGCTGATACAGTCGCTTTCGGCTGGTGGATTATTTTGGCTGGTGTTGGGCGGCGTGTTGTATAGCGCGGGGATTTACTGGTTTATCAACGATACGAAAATCCGCCACGGCCACGGTATCTGGCACTTGTTTGTCTTGGCAGGCAGTTTGACGCAATTTATCAGTATTTATTTTTATGTGTTGTAGTTTCAGACGGCCTGAAATAAAAAACCTCTCAGTTTGGCTGAGAGGTTCTTGTTTGTCGTTAACCTGGGTTTTTGTCGTGGAATTCGTGGAATTCGTAGTTGTAGGTCAACTCTTTGCCGGCTTTGGTTTGCGCCAGATAATCGTCGTAAACCGCACGGATTTCCTTACGCAGCAGGAAGAGGGCGATTAAGTTCGGCAAGACCATAAAGCCGTTGAACATATCGGACATACTCCAAACCAAATCCACTTTGCCCAATGTACCCAATACGATGGCCACCAAAACCAGTGCGCGGTAGATGCCCAAGTGTTTGCCGCGGAACAGGAAGCGGATATTGGATTCGCCGAAGTAGTACCAGCCGATGATGGTGGTAAAGGCGAAGAAGGTCAGACAGACGGCAAGCAGTTGCGAACCGAAACCCGGGAAGGCTTTGTTAAACGCTAGTTGGGTAACCGCAGCACCGGTTTCGCCGGAAAGGTTGGCATCGGTCAGCAGGATAATCAACGCAGTTGCCGTGCAGACCATCAGCGTATCGATAAAGATACCGATAAACGCGGCCATACCTTGTTGCACAGGGTGTTTGACGTTGGCAGTCGCATGAGCGTGCGGGGTAGAACCCATACCGGCTTCATTGGAAAACAGGCCGCGTGCCACACCGAAGCGGACTGCCTCACGCATACCGATACCGGCCGCACCGCCCAATACCGCTTCAGGATTGAAAGCGGCGACAAAGATACTGTGGAACATCGGGATGATGTGGTCGGAGAATTTGAACAAAATAATCACAGCACACAAGATGTAAATTACCGCCATAAACGGCACAACAAATTGCGCGATACCGGCAATGCGGTTGATGCCGCCGATGATGATCAGGCCGGCGAAAACCGCCAAAGCAACGCCGACAGCCATCGGAGGAATATCGAAAGCCAAATTCATGGCCGAGGCGATGGAATTGGATTGGGTCGCGTTACCGATGAAACCCAGCGCGATAATCAAGGCGATGGAGAAAAAGCCGGACAGGAAACGCGCCGCGCCACGGCCGATTTTCGGGGTCAGGCCGTGTGTGATGTAAAACGCAGGGCCGCCGATGTATTTGCCGTGGCTGACCACGCGGTATTTTTGCGCTAGAACGGCTTCTGCAAAAATGGTAGACATGCCCAAAATGGCAGACAGCCACATCCAAAAAATGGCACCCGGGCCACCGGCAGTAATCGCAGTGGCGACACCGGCAACGTTACCGGTACCGATTTGCGCGGAAATCGCTACGGCAAGCGCTTGAAATTGAGACAGGGATTTGCCTTCGTGGTCTTTGTCTTTTTTGCTGAACAGGCCGCCGAAAACGGCTTTGAAACCCGCCCCCAATTTGGTTACTTGCGGTGCGCCTAAGTACAGGGTAAAAAACAGGCCGATACCGATTAAGGCATAAATCAGCAGGTAGTCCCAAAGAACCTGATTGACTGCACCCACCAGAGCAGACAATATTTCTTCCATAATAAAACCTTTAATAAAAACAATAAAAATAAAATGATACGGGTAACTACTCCCACTCATTTTTCGCGGTTGGCAATATCGGCGAGCAGGCCGTTTTGCCATTCGATACCGGTTAAGTTGTTAACAATTTTGACCGATTTTGTCATCATACCGTAAACCTTCGTGAATTAAAACGAAAAACTGACTAAGGTTTGCCGTAAATGTGCTTCTTTATTTAAAAAGGGTTTCTTTGTTTTCAGACGGCCTGTTTTTGCAAATGTTTGGGCCGTCTGAATATTTTGGCTAAAGGCAACTTATGATAAAATGCACGCCTTACAAATGAAGCAAATTCCGCCTCAACGCGTGAAAAAACGAAAGGAATCAACATGGCAGGCCATAGTAAGTGGGCAAATATCCAACACAAAAAAGCCCGACAAGATGCCAAACGCGGCAAAATCTTCACCCGTCTGATTAAAGAAATTACCGTTGCTGCCCGTATGGGCGGCGGCGACCCCGGCGCGAACCCGCGCCTGCGCCTGGCTTTGGAAAAAGCCGCTGAAAACAATATGCCTAAAGACAACGTGCAACGTGCCATCGATAAAGGTACGGGCAATCTGGAAGGCGTGGAATACATCGAGTTGCGTTATGAAGGCTACGGCATCGGCGGCGCGGCTTTGATGGTGGACTGCCTGACCGACAACAAAACCCGTACCGTTGCCGATGTGCGCCATGCGTTCACTAAAAACGGCGGTAACTTGGGTACCGACGGCTGCGTAGCGTTCAACTTCGTTCATCAAGGCTATTTGGTGTTCGAACCGGGCGTTGACGAAGATGCGCTGATGGAAGCGGCTTTGGAAGCCGGTGCGGAAGATGTCATCACCAACGACGACGGTTCCATCGAAGTGGTTACCGCGCCAAACGACTGGGCAGGCGTGAAAGCGGCATTGGAAGCGGCAGGTTACAAATCTGTTGACGGCGACGTTACCATGCGCGCCCAAAACGAAACCGAGTTAAGCGGCGAAGATGCGGTTAAGATGCAAAAACTGATTGACGCATTGGAAGATTTGGACGACGTACAAGACGTTTACACTTCTGCCGTGTTGAATCTGGACTAAACAGTTTAAAGAACAAAAGGCCGTCTGAAATTTCAGACGGCCTTTTTATATCGAAACCAATCAGATTTTTCTGGTTTTCAACCAAGCCCAAAGCAGCAGCAATACCACGAAGCTGAAATACAAAATACTCCACACCGGCAGGGCGACGCCGAATAGATAGTCCGGCTCGGCGCAGTTGCCAAAGCCGCGGACGATGGGTTCAAACCAATCGAACAAAGGCCAGTCGCGCAGGCGGAAAGTCCAAGGTGCGCCGCAAGAAGGGGCGGTGCCGGGCGGCAGGCTTTGCAACCAAATTTGATAGGCGGCGACACCGGCGCCGTAAACGGCCGGGGCGGCAATCAACAATGCCGAGAGCGAGCGGGCAAATTTGGAAGATTGAGAGCTGAACGCCGTAACAATGGCCAACAGCCCGACACCCAATACGCACAAGCGTTGCAGGATGCACAATACGCACGGGTTCA